>CAYZXU010000088.1:0-9881 GCA_964482535.1 uncultured Desulfobacteraceae bacterium
TTTCACCATGTCCGAGACATTACTCTCGGCGTTGGAAAGCCTGTCGTCGAAACCAGCAAAGGTTGTATCAATTGATAAGGTCTACGAACGGGTGTTAGGATGGTGAAAAACAAAAAGCCGTCTGAAGAGCCGTCAATTACCCGGACAGCTAAAAACAAAAAAAGCCGTTTGTGAGGTGAAAAACTTCACAAACGACCAGGACATAGGATGTTGCGTGTTTATTTTATGTGGCGTCCCCAAGGGGATTTGAACCCCTGTCGCCGGCGTGAAAGGCCGGTGTCCTGGGCCAAGCTAGACGATGGGGACGCAATAAATTTATGATGGGTCGTGCGCGACTCGAACGCGCGACTCTCTGCTTAAAAGGCAGATACTCTACCGACTGAGTTAACGACCCTTCCAAAAACATTAATTTTATACACACTTAATATAATTGTCAAGAATTTTATTAATAATAATTACAAAAAATAGTATTTGATATTCCTATTCCAAAGGCTCGTGAGAAAAGGGGGTTAATAAAATTATTTTTTCCAAAACTCAGGAACAAGAAAAATTATTACAGTATATATTTCAAGCCTGCCAAGAAGCATACACCAGATAAGCAGCCATTTCCCAAGATAAGGCATCTCGGCATAGTTTTCAGCCGGTCCTACCATGCCGAAACCAGGACCGATGTTTCCAATTGTTGCGGCAACAGCCGAAAAAGAGGTAACAAAATCCACCCCAAGCCCTGCAAGAAGAACTGAACAAAATGCAAAAAGCCCCATGTATAATGCAAGAAAACCAAGAACACTTTTCATGACACCTTCCGGTATTCTTTTTCCGCCTATTTTAACATGGGTAACAGCGTGTGGATGAATTAAAGAAAACAGCTCGTTATAGCAATACTTGAAACACAACATTATTCGCAGGCATTTCATTCCACCGCCTGTGGAACCGGCTGAGCCACCTAAAAACATGCAGAGAAAAAGAATAACCTGGGACATTTCCGGCCATTGTTCATAATCAGCAGTGGCAAATCCGGTTGTTGTGATTATGGAAACAACCTGAAAAGCACCGTAGCGAAAGGCATCGATTATTTTTTCGTAAACCGAACCATAAATATTAAAACTCACCACAACTGTAAGCAAAAAAACGGTAAAAAGAAAAAACCGACACTCGGAATCTTTCCACAAAGCAAGAGGCTTCCCTTTAAGAAGCTGATAATGAAGAGAAAAATTGATACCCGCAAAGAGCATAAATATAATTATTACCATGTCAAAATAAAAGGAATTAAAATGAGCCACAGATAAATTTTTTGTGGAGAAACCACCCGTGGGCATTGTTGTAAATGTATGACATAAGGAGTCATACAGATCCATGCCACCAAACATGAGAAGGAGCACTTCCGCCAGTGTTAACAAGAGATAAACCCTCCAAAGGGTCAGGGCTGTTTCCCTTATCCGGGGTTTAAGTTTGTCAGGAACGGGGCTTGGCACTTCAGCCTTGTAAAGCTGCATTCCACCAACACCGATAAACGGAAGTATGGCAATTGACAGCACAATAATCCCCATTCCCCCGAACCACTGTATGAGACTTCTCCACAAAAGAAGACTTTTTGAGACTGATTCTATATCAGTCAAGATTGATGAGCCTGTTGTTGTAAAACCCGAGACGGATTCAAAAAGAGCATTAACAAAGCTTCCTGTTTCACCTCCAAAATAAAAGGGAAGCGCTCCGAAAAAACCAACAGCCGTCCACCCTGTAGCGACAATGGCCATTCCTTCGCGCTGGCTTATGGTTTCAATACTCGATTTATGAAAAAACAGATATAATATGCTTCCTGAAACAAGGGTTATGACAATAGATTTTATAATTGGCAATGCGCTTTGATCTTTATAATAAAAACTGCAAAGAAGCGGCAGGATCATGCTCAGGCTTAAAAAAACAGCCAATATTCCAACGAGATATGCAATATAACGCCAGCGCATTAAAAAAACTCCAGTTTAACCGTAAGCATGCTCTCAACTTTTTGCACAGCCTTCCTTTTTGCAACAATTATTACCCTGTCGTCGGGCTCAATCATACTGTTTCCCGAAGGAATAACAACCTGCTCTTTTCTGATTATACCTGCAACGAGCGCTCCGAAAAAACCAACAGCCGTCCACCCTGTAGCGACAATGGCCATTCCTTCGCGCTGGCTTATGGTTTCAATACTCGATTTATGAAAAAACAGATATAATATGCTTCCTGAAACAAGGGTTATGACAATAGATTTTATAATTGGCAATGCGCTTTGATCTTTATAATAAAAACTGCAAAGAAGCGGCAGGATCATGCTCAGGCTTAAAAAAACAGCCAATATTCCAACGAGATATGCAATATAACGCCAGCGCATTAAAAAAACTCCAGTTTAACCGTAAGCATGCTCTCAACTTTTTGCACAGCCTTCCTTTTTGCAACAATTATTACCCTGTCGTCGGGCTCAATCATACTGTTTCCCGAAGGAATAACAACCTGCTCTTTTCTGATTATACCTGCAACGAGCGCTCCTTTGGGAAATGAAATAGTCTTTAAAGGTTTTCCAACTATTTCAGACGACTCAAGGGCTACGGCTTCAATAACTTCAGCCTGCTCTCCTTTCAAGGATATAGCGGAAAGGACCTTGCCCCTTCGTATATGCTGCTGTATTGAATTAATTGCGGAGAGCCTTGTGCTGACCACCTGTTCGATACCTATGGCTGACATCAGGGGAAGATAACTGAACTTGTTTATTTTTGTTATTGTTTTCCTTGCGCCCATGCGCTTGGCAAGAAGTGAAGATAAAATATTTATCTCTTCATCATTGGTTAAACTAACAACAATGTCCATGTCATGAAGATTCTCTTCACTAAGCAGGGTCTGGTCGGAACCGTCGCCATGGAGCACAACACATCTGTTTAGTTCTTCAGCGAGGTACATGCACTGCTTCTCTCTTTTTTCTACTATTTTAATATTAAGATTCTGTTCTTCCAGAAGCTTGGCAAGCCTGAAACCAATGCTGCCGCCCCCTATAATTAAAATTCTGTTTAAGGGTTCAACATGTTTGTCAAAGATAGCAAGAGTATTTAAGAGACTGTTTTCCTCGCTGATAAAATATACATAGTCACCAGGCAAAAGCCTGTCATTTCCTCTTGGAATAATAAGTTTTTCATTACGAATAATCGCTGCAATCAGAGGAATTTGTCCCCTTATTTTTTCCTTTAATTCAGAAAGATATGTGCCGGCAAGCCGTGCATCTTTTTCAAGCAAAATGCCTACAAATTTGACACGACCCTCGGAAAACTCGCCTATATCAACAGCACCTGGAACCTTCATCAGTCTGTCTATAGTCTTTACAACTTCAATTTCAGGATTAATAATAGTATCGATATTGGGTGAATTTTCACGAAATATATCATGATATTTATCATAGTCGGAATTTCGCAACCGGGCAAGTTTCTTTGTTGTGGGAGAAAGTATTTTTGCTGCGAGACAAGCAACAAGATTAGTTTCATCACTGTCGGTAACGGCCAGCAGTATTTCAGCATTTTTGAGTCCGGCTTCCTCCAAAACAACGGGGCTACTCCCGGAACCGATAACTGTCTGTACATCCATATGGTCGGACACTCGCCTGATAGCTGCCTGATTAATATCTACAACCACAACATCTTTATTTTCATGAGCAAGACGATTGGCTATATGAAAACCGACTTCCCCTGCACCAACTATTATTATTTTCAAATATTACTCCTTAAGCTTTATAAAACTTTTGCAAAACGTCCCCTTTTTTATATTTTGCACTAACGTATCGCACAAGAAGTGTCAACAGCATTTCAAAATGTCCGATGTTATTAACAAAAATACAAAATAGATGCTTGACTATAGCATAAGGTTCATACATAATGAATGGTTTAAAAAACTTTTTAAACTATTTTACAAATCATAATTAAAAAAAATCAGGGAAAATTATGAGAAACAGACTCACAGCATCATTGATTTTTTTGACAACCTTATTAATATTTACTACAAACTTAGGAGCAGACGAAAAAATGAAATCCGACAATCCGGTTTATATCATGAAAACCTCTCTTGGAGATATTCATATAGAACTATTTAAAAATGAAGCGCCTAAAACCGTCGCTAATTTTATTGAACTGGCTGAAGGCACAAAAGAATTTACCGATTCTAAAACCGGCAAAAAAACAAAAGGTCCTTTTTATGAAAATTTAATCTTTCACCGTGTAATAAAAAATTTTATGATTCAGGGTGGGTGTCCCCTGGGAACCGGAACAGGCGATCCTGGATATAAATTTCCCGATGAAATCAATGCTGCGTCTCTGGGGCTTGACAAGCTAAAGGCGATGGATCCTGCCAAAGGGCCTCATTCTTATCTTATGATTAACAGCGAGGCAATGTATAACCAATGTATTTTCAGCCCTCTATTAAATAGTATGAATATTACATCTCAGGAAGAACTGGACAAGAGAAAACCGGAAGTGGAAAAAAAACTTTTTTCACTTACCCTGCAAGATGTTTATGAACATATGGGGTATGTGTACAGTGAAGAACTGACTTCCCATCATCTCAAACGAGGCTGCCTGGCCATGGCTAATTCCGGGCCTAATACAAATGGCTCACAGTTTTTTTTAAACCTTGTGGACACTGATTGGTTGACCGGTAAACATACGGTCTTTGGAGAAGTTGTAAAAGGAATGGATGTTGTTGATAAAATCAGCGAGATTGAGGTTGATAAAGGGAGCAAACCCCTTAAGGATATCAAGATAATATCGATATCTAAGCTTCAGTAAAAAATGGAGAACAGCTACTAATAATGATTAAGCTTGACTTTGAAAAAACTGACGGGCTTATCCCCGCCATTGTACAGGAATATGACACAGGCGAAGTTTTGATGCTTGCCTATATGAATGAAGAGGCCTGGGAAGCCACCCTTAAAACAGGAGAGGCGACATATTTCAGCCGCAGCCGGCAGGAACTTTGGATAAAAGGTAAAACATCCGGCAACGTGCAGCTTGTCAAGGAGATCAGGATAGACTGCGACAATGACACTGTACTTTTGAAGGTTGATCAGGTCGGCGGGGCTGCCTGTCACACAGGATATAAAAGCTGCTTTTACAAAAAAATTGAAAACGGTTCTGTGCATATTACAGGCAAACCTGTTTTTGATCCTAACGAGGTTTATAAAAAATGAATGATAAATTAAAATTAGGTATTCCAAAGGGAAGTCTGCAAAACGCAACAATAGCCCTGTTTAAACGTTCAGGCTGGAAAATAAATGTAAATGGAAGAAGCTATTTCCCTGAAATAAATGACCCCTCAATTGAATGCGCAATATGCAGAGCTCAGGAGATGTCAAGATATGTTGAAAGCGGAACTCTTGACGCAGGGCTTACAGGCAAAGACTGGATTGCTGAAAATAGTTCAGACGTACATGTTGTGGAAGATCTTGTATATTCAAAAGTCAGTGCCAGACCTGCGAGGTGGGTTGTAGCTGTTCCCTATGATTCCCCTGTAAAAAAGATTGAAGACCTTCAGGGGAAAAAGATCTCAACAGAGCTTGTTGAATTTACTAAAAGATATTTCAGCGAAAAAAGCATCGATGTTGATATTGAATTTTCCTGGGGAGCAACTGAAGCAAAGGTTGTTTCAGGGCTTGCAGATGCAATTGTTGAAGTTACAGAAACCGAAAGCACGATTAAAGCCCATGGCCTGAGAATAATACATGAGCTTATGCAGACAAATACCAGACTTATTGCAAACCACAAAGCCTGGAAAAATCCTGCTAAAAAAAGAAAAATAGAGCAGCTTGCACTTTTGTTAAAAGGCGCTTTGCTTGGGGAAAAGATGGTTGGTTTAAAACTGAATATCCCTGCTTCTCAACTTGATAAGATTATATCCCTGCTTCCCAGCCTTAATGCTCCAACCATAGCCCCTCTGTACCAGTCAAACTGGTTTTCCGTTGAAATCGTGGTCGATTCCGATATTGTGAGGGATCTTATCCCGAATCTTCTTGAAAACGGAGCTGAAGGGATAATAGAGTATCCGCTTAATAAAGTAGTTTAAATTTTTTAAACATATGATTGCAGAAAGAACAAAAAACATTACCCCTTTCATGGTTATGGAAATATTGGAAAGGGCTCATGAACTGGAACAAAAAGGGATATCCGTTGTTCATCTTGAAGTTGGAGAGCCTGATTTTGAAACACCTGAATGCATAAAAAGAGCGGCGCATAATGCTCTGGATAAAGGGCTCACACATTACACACACAGCCTGGGTCTGCTGGAATTAAGGGAAGCAATATGTGAACATTACTTTAATCTGTATAATGTTTCTGTTTCCCCAGACCGTATAATTATCACATCAGGCACATCACCTGCCATGCTGATAATGTTTTCAGCCCTTATAGAAAAGGGGGACGAGGTTATTTTGCCTGACCCCCATTATTCATGTTATCCCAACTTTATTAAATTTATGCAGGGAACCCCTGTTTACGCACCTGTATATGAACAGGACGGTTTTCAATACAGGTCGGAGTCGATCAAAAAAAAAATAACCGATAAAACCAGGGCTATTTTTATAAATTCTCCCTCAAATCCCACAGGAAATATATTATCAAAAGACAGGATGCAAAAGATTGCCGATCTTGCATCCGAAAATTCTTTGCATATCATTTCCGATGAAATTTATCATGGTCTTGTTTATGAAGGAACTGCCCACTGTGTTTTGGAGTTTACAGACAATGCTTTTGTATTTAACGGGTTTTCAAAACTCTATGCCATGACAGGATTAAGGCTCGGATATCTTATAGCGCCTGAAGAGTTTATCCGGCCCATGCAGATAATTGCACAAAATTTTTTTATTTCAGCAAATTCAATGGTTCAGCATGCTGGAATAGCCGCCTTAAGAGAGTCTAATGATGATATAGCCCACATGAAACATGTGTATAATGAGCGCAGAAAATATATGATCATGCGTTTAAAGGAGCTCGGTTTCGGAATCACGGTTGAGCCCACAGGGGCATTTTATGTTTTTGCAAATGCAAAACATATAAATAAAAATTCCTATGAACTTGCCTTTGACATTCTGGAAAAGGCTCATGTGGGGGTAACTCCGGGAATAGATTTTGGCAAAAACGGAGAGGGATATTTAAGGTTCTCATATGCCAGCTCCATGGAGAATATTAAAGAAGGCTTAAACAGACTGGAAAATTATATCAAGCTCTTATAATATCATTTATGAAAATCCTATCCGCTGAATTTTTAAAGAGCGCTGCAAAATCCGCTCATTACCCCCAACCCGTTATTTCGGAAATAGCCTTTGCAGGACGTTCAAATGCAGGCAAATCTTCACTTATCAACACACTTTTAAACAGGAAAAAGCTTGTTAAAACAAGCTCGACGCCAGGAAAAACCAGGCTTATTAATTTTTTTCTAATTAATAATCTTTTCCTATTTGTGGATCTGCCGGGTTACGGATATGCCAAGGTGCCAAAATCGGTTAAAAAAAAATGGGGTCCCATGGTTGAAGCATATATATCCGAAAGAGAAACATTAAAAGGCGTGGTTATTATCATGGATATAAGACGAACCCCTGGGCCTGAAGATCGACAACTGTTTAGCTGGCTGGATTATCTTAACATTATCAGCATACCTGTGCTTACAAAGATCGATAAACTTTCAAAAACAAAACAGAAAAAACAGCTGCATATAATAGCTGAAAATCTATTATTAGAAGAAAACAGCCTTTTCCCCTTTTCTGCAAAAACAGGTCAGGGAAAGGATGAGATATGGACTGCAATAAAAAAAATATTATGAATACAAATGATAAACTTACTGATTTTAAATCAGGCTTTGTGACAATACTTGGAGCTCCCAATGTGGGTAAATCCACACTCTTGAATAGAATTATCGGGGCAAAAATTTCTATAACATCAAAAAAACCACAAACCACCCGCAACCGGATATTGGGCGTGGTTCATAAGCCCTTGTCACAAATAGTTTTTTTAGACACACCTGGCGTGCATAAAGCCAAAAGCACTTTAAACAGGCTTATTGTTGATGCTGCGTTTTCTGCTTTGAATGATGCGGATATTATTCTTGTCCTTCTTGACTCAACTTTTTCCGATACTCCTTCAGAAGAGATTCTTATAAAAAGACTCAAACAGCAAAAAAAACCTGTTATACTTGCCCTTAACAAAACCGATCTCTTAAAAAAAAAAAGAATTTCAACTGAGCTTAACAAATGGCAGGATGCTTTTCCCTTTAAAAAGGTTATCCCCATATCGGCAAAACACGGGACAGGGGTTGAGGAGCTTCTTGAATCAATGGAATCTTTACTCCCGCCAGGTCCTCCCTATTTCCCGGAAGAGAGCCTCACAGATTTGCCGGAACGTTTTATTGTTGCCGAGATGATACGTGAAAAAGTATTCAGATTGACCGGACAGGAGATACCATACTCAACTGCCGTTACAATCGATTCCTTTAAAGAGGATAAAAAAGCGTCTCTTGTTACCATATATGCAAGCATACACCTGGAGCACAAATCACAAAAAGGGATAATCATAGGCAAGGGTGGATCCAAGCTTAAAAAAATAGGAACTGACGCAAGGGTTGAAATTGAACGGCTGCTTGGATGCAGGGTTTATTTGAATCTTCTTGTGCGAGTTCAAAAAAACTGGAGCAAAGATACAAAGGCATTAAAAAGATTTGGTTTATGATGATACTCTCCTTTCATCCATGTTTTGAAGCTGATCATAATATTATCTGTGCAGGAAGAGAACCATGCCAGGATGACCTTAATGCCATTAAATCAGCAGATGCGGTTATCCTTTCCCAGGGCTGCGGCAAAAAATTATACTTTATGGCCCGTGAAAACTGCCGGAATGTATTCCCTGATTTTGATGCAAAATTCAAATACCCCAACAAAACAGGCCAGACCATTTTATTTAATAAAATAAATGTTGCTCATCCTGATACTGAAATATATAATGCAGTTAGTCGGTTTTATGATAAATACGGCACTTCTCCTGGGGTTCTTCCATTCTCTTTCCCCTTTGTATTCAAGTTTGACTGGGGCGGAGAAGGAGACAATGTTTTTTTAATAAAATCTTTTAAAGATTTAACTGATATTTTACTGAAAGCCGAAAAATACGAGAGTACAGGTCAAAAAGGCTTTTTAATACAAGAGTATATTTCCTGCGGCAATAAAAGTTTACGAGCCGTAATAATTAACAGCCGAATTATTACATACTGGAGAGTGCGAAAAGATTCCGAACCTTTTTTTGCAAGCACCTCCAAAGATTCCACCATAGATCATCATATGGAGCCTCAGCTTCAAAAGGCTGCTGCATTATCTTTAAAAAAATTTTGCAAAAAAACCGAAATTAACCTTGCAGGATTTGACTTTCTTTTTTCAGACAATAAAAAAAACAAAGAGCCCATTTTCCTTGAAATAAACTATTTTTTCGGCAGAAAAGGGCTTGGCGGTTCAAAAGAGTATTACAAAATTCTTTTAACTGAGATACAAAAATGGATAGACAGCCTTAAATTAACCCATAATAAACCCCATAAAAAAACAGGATAGATTTTTTCAAATTTAAATGAAACCATTTGCAATAGACCTTGATGAAAAAGATATAAAAAAAGAGCGTAACAAAGCCAGGGAACTAAGGGCAAGCCAGTGGTGGAAAAGAAAACTGGCAAAGGGTGTCTGTTACTACTGCGGCCGTTCCGTAATGCCGCAAGACCTTACCATGGATCATATTGTGCCCATTGCAAGGGGAGGCAAAACCACAAAAGGAAATATAGTTACTGCTTGCAAGGAATGCAACAACACAAAAAAACAGCTTCTTCCAATGGAGTGGGAA
>CAYZXU010000089.1:0-9549 GCA_964482535.1 uncultured Desulfobacteraceae bacterium
GACCAAAATATTAGACCAGCAAAATTAGACCAAAATATTAGACCAAAAAAATTATATTTTCAAAATGTTTTCAAAAATCATTATCCCGGGACTCATCATGGTTTTACAGGAAATCAAAACGGAGGTCATATAGACTGGATTCTTTACAGAGGCAGGCTGGAGGTGAAAGATAAAAGAGTGATAACCGATTCATTTAACAAAATCTACCCGTCAGATCATTTTCCAGTATATGCGACCTTTAAATGGCAATAAAAATTATTTTTTGGAATCGGGGTGTAAATTTCTAACACAATTTACCGTGGCATTCAGAATACCACCCGCTTCAATTACAAGATTTTTGCATTCAACTTTACCTGAACAGCTTCCTGTTGAAAGAATTATCAATTCATTTGAAACAGCTATATCTCCTTCAAATATGCCGCCAACGGTAATGTCGCTGACCTTGGTGTTTGCATAAACAGAGCCTTCTTTGGCAATAACGACTGTCTCTCCTTCAAGAGTGCCTTTTACTGTACCTTTAATTATCATTTTGCCTTTGGTTGAAACCGTTCCTTCAACTGTAAGCTCTTTATCAATAATAGAAATATTTTTTGATTTATTCGCCACAATCTATCTCCTGAATAATAATTTAGAAAACAGTCTCTATTCTTTATCAACCCGGACGTCATCAACCAGGACGCCAATTTTAGTCTGTTCTTCCATAATGTTTTTATTTAATTTTTTTTCCTGGGCATCCTTTATATTCAATGCCGGAGTACTCACAGCAGGAATATCCGCCCCAGGCTTTGGAGCAATTTTTACAGGAAAAACCTTTTGAAAAAACAGTTTTTCTTTTGAAGAAAATATATAAACAGATACCCTGTCAAATTTTGAAGGATCAATTGTAATTTTTTCCTCAAATCTGAGGAAAGTGTAGCGTGATATGGAAAAATAACGCCCTTTTTTTATGTTTAACGGCTGACCGTCCTTTAACTCAACCAAAGGAGATACAAGCCACTTGTCCCGGGCGACCTTATCACTCTTTAAAATAACAAAAGCATATCCTGAAACGGGCTTATTGTTGATAGTGGTGTTTATTAATTTGAATTTTGACTTTATTATATTACGATCGGAATCATATGAAAATAAAAATTCTTTAATATCAACTCCTGTTGATACTTCAGACTGACTTGAGGCTGTATTTTCTTTTTTATTGTCCAGCTTTTTTTTCGAGCTTTCACCAATAATTTTATTAGAAGCTTTTTTTTTAGTTACACTTGCCGATTCATCCTCTTTTTTTGCAGCAGATTCTGCAACAACAAGCCGAACCATGAGCATGTCCTTTTCATCCTGCAGCGCCGCTGTCTTACCCCTTAGAGCATTCAGCTCTTTTTTAAGCTCCAAGTTTTCGCCAATCCTATTTTTACCTAAAAACACAAGTAATATCAGACTGATACATAAAATTAAAATAATTAGAATATTTAACGTCACTAATGTCTTAAATTTTCTAACATAAAACATTTCTCCGTATTCGCCGACAAGTATTAATGTCCAATGCTTTTTCCGGAATTTGGTTTTTGGGATTTTTAACGTTTTTTCGTTTTTCTTAAGATTATTTTTAAGGTCTTCCATAATTCACCTTTTAATGGAAATCTTAACAATGTCTCCCTGTTTTGCTGAAAAAAAACAACTTGCATCTCCGCAGTTTAGAGCTATCTCTATATATCCGCGGCTGCCTGTAATAACAAGGGGTTTATTGGGTTTAACATCGGTATATTTTTCTGAAAGACCACCAATTTCACATCCGCCAACCTGAAAAACAACCTTTTTTTTTCTGTTTTTAATAAAATGGTTCAAATCTGTTTTTTTTATATTTGTAATAAGGTTTCCAAACCTGTCCACAGAAATAATAGCTCCCACGAGTTCCCCTTTATATGAAACATATGGCTTTTCAAGATTAATCCGCTTTACATCCTGTTGTAATATTAAAGGACCAAATTTTTCTAATTGAACCCCCTTTGATATATGCGCTGCAACCGGCGCAAATATATCCCTTCCATGAAACGTAGGGCTGACACAGTCTAAAAAATATTTTTGATTTTCAACTTTAATTATTGATTCAACATCTCTTTTTTCCAGAATAAGAGACAAGACACCGTTATCCGGAGCCAAAAAAAAATGGTCTTTTAGTTTAACCGCCAGAATAGCTCTCTTTGTTCCTACTCCGGGATCGACAACTATAACATGAACTGTTTTTTTTGGAAAAAATTTATATGCGGATTCTATTAAATATGCTGCCTGAACAATATCCTGCGAACCCACATTGTGGGAAATATCCACAATTGTTGCGCAAGGGTTTACAGACAGGATAACCCCCTTCATTACACCTACATATTCATCAATATTGCCGAAATCGGTTAGCAGAGAGATTATGGACATTTTGCAAGGTTCTCGTTATGAATTCGGCTTGAAACCGAGATGGTTATAAACTTCGTTAGAAGCCCTTCTCCCTGAAGATGTTCTCAGGAGCAGACCGATCTTTAACAGGTAAGGTTCAACAACATCCACAAGCGTATCAGTTTCCTCCTGCAGCGTTGCAGCTATGGCCTCAATACCAACGGGGCCTCCATTATAAAATTTGATTATCGTTTTCAGGTATCGCCTGTCAAGATCGGTTAATCCTTTTTTGTCAACACCTTCAAGCTCGAGGGCTTTTTCAACTCTTTTTTTTGTGATTATCCCGTCTGCCATAACCTGGGCAAAGTCTCTAACCCGTTTAAGAAGCCTGTTGACTATTCTTGGTGTTCCCCTGGATCTTTTAGCGAGTTCCAGAGCACCCGGCTCATCAATTTCCACTTCAAGCAGGCGCGCCGATCTTTTTGCTATTATAACAAGCTCTTCTTCTTTATAAAAATCGAGGCCACGGAAAATGCCGAACCTGTCACGCAGGGGAGCTGAAAGCAGACCAACCCGTGTAGTGGCACCGATAAATGTGAAACGCTTTAAACGAAATCTATGGGATCTGGCGTGAATCCCCTTGTCGAAAACAAAATCAACGGCAAAATCTTCCATTGCAGAATAGAGAAATTCCTCAACTGTTTTTTGTATTCTGTGAATTTCATCAACAAACAGAACATCTCCTTCCTCAAGACGGGAAAGAAGGCCGATAACATCTCCACCTTTGTCAAGGGCGGGGCCTGAAGTTACGGTCAGGTTTCCGCCCATTTCATTGGCAATAATATGGGCAAGGGTAGTCTTTCCAAGACCGGGGGGGCCGTGAAAAAGAATATGATCCAGTGGTTCATTGCGCTGGATAGCTGCCTTGATTGCAATTTTAAGAGTCTTTACAACTTCTGTCTGACCAATATAGTCTGAAAGCTGCTCAGGCCTTAAAGAGATAATGTCAGATTCCTGATCAACCGGAAGGGGAGCGTTGTTAACCAGTCCCTGAGGATTTGAAGAGTATGTAAGTATTTTATCGGTCATTGGCTGTCAGCGTTTCTGTAAATTTCTTCAAACAGTTCTTCAGATGTTGAAGCTTCCGGCTTTTTTTTTAAGGCATGGGTTATCATCTGCCTTGCCTCTGCACTTTTATACCCCAATTGATCAACCAGAACCGTTAAAACCTGATCTGTTATTCTGTTATTAACATATTTTTCTTTAACATCTTTTAAATTTGTCAGAGAAAATTTACCGACTTTTCCCTCGAGAGAGGCAATAATCTTTTGGGCTGTCCTGGCGCCTATGCCCTTTAACTGTTTTAATCTAAAAACATCTTTTGCCTGTATTGCCCCAGCTATTTCTGAAACAGGAAGATTTAAGGCTTTCACAGCCTTTATAGGGCCGATGGCTTCAACTGAAATGAAATGTTGAAAAAATTCTTTTTCCGATTCAAGATTAAAGCCTATTAAAACCGGTTTTGGCTGTCGTTCTGTTTGATGATAATATATAAAAAGGGAAAGCTGGTCGCCAGGAGAACTGTTTTTCAAATTCTCCATAACAAAGGCCGGAAGAAGAACCTCGTAACCTACCTGATTTGATAAAAGCAGTATCCGGTCATCATTTTTTTTTAAGAGTTTGCCTTCAAGATAACCAATCATATTATAAAAAAAGTCCTATGACCGAAAAAGACCTATTAGAGCCATTGCTATTGCATCTGAAGCATGAAAAGGGCGTATGGGATCATGCAAATTCAGATAACTTCTAACAGCCTCTTCTAACTGTGCTTTACTTGCATTGCCGTTTCCGGTTATTATCTGTTTTGCTTCACGGGCTGGAATCTCCACAACAGGCACGCCCGCCTTACATCCTGCCAGTAAAATAACACCTGAAACCTTACCAAGAGATATCCCGGATTTAGGGTTTTCCCTTAATGAAAAAATATCTTCAACAACCATTAACTCCGGGGTTTCATCCTTTATAACTGAAGAAATGCCGGAAAAAATCTGTTCAAGCCTGTTGGGCAGGGAATGTTTTTTGGAAGTATTAATGCTTCCGTACGAAAAACTGTGAACCTTAAGGCGTGAACCACTCACAACACCTACGCCTGTTGCGGCAAGGCCGGGATCTATGCCGATAACCTTTATCATCCCTTATTATTCTTAAAATCCTTTTATCTTTTGTTTCGCTATGGCTGCTTCATTGGATTTAGGGTGTTTTTTGATTAATTCCTTTAAAATAAGACGCGCATTGGCATTATCACCGATATTATTGAATGCAAAACCCTGTTTTAAAAGAGCTGAAGGGAGTTTGTTTCCCTTTGGATATTTTTCAATAACTTCCTGATATTCAAGGATTGCTTTTTCATACCATTTTTCGCGGTAATAGGTTTCTCCTATCCAGAACTGTGCATTATCGGATTTCTTTGATTTTGGATACTGCTTTAAAAATTTAAGAAACCCCTTGCGCGCGGTTTCCAGTTCATTATTATCCAATGCCTGCTTTGCGAACATGTATAATTCGTCTTTCCCAAGACTTTTATCTATTTTTTTGTAATCTTTTTCCTTATAATCATGAACAGCCGATGATTCAAAATTCAAATATTTTTCTATGCGAGAAATATCAGCCTGTGCTTTTTCTATTCTTTTTTCTGTTTTATTTTTTGATGATTTGCCGGAATCTTCAAAAGCCTTGATACGCTGCTTTAATAAAAAGTCGGATTCTTCCATTCTTCCGCTTAAAAGCTGAAGTTTATCTTTGAGTTTGTCAATATTTACATAAATCCCGGCAGATTTATTTTTAGAATCCCGGGTTATTCTTTCCATATCCGGAAAAACGTTTTCCATCTGTGACTTAAGGAGCTTGACCTCTTTTTCAAGTTTTGCATTTTGAAGCTGCAAAGAGGCCAGACGCTCGTCCAGAATAACCACATCCTGTTGCATGGCGCAGCCACTAAAAAGAATAACCGAAAATATAATTCCTGTGAAAATTGTTTTTATAGTCATATAATATTATTCTATTATGAGATGAGCTCGTCTATTCTTTGTCCATGCCTGCTCATTATGCCCGTTATCAGTGGGGCGTTCTTCTCCATAACTTATTGTGTTTAAACGAGATTCCCCAACGCCCAACTCTACAAGAAAAGCCTTTGCGCTTTGCGCTCTCCTGTCGCCCAGTGCAAGATTATACTCATTTGTGCCCCTCTCATCGCAATGCCCCTCAATGGTTACAGAAGCATCGGTATTTGCCTCAAGCCATTCAGCCTTTTGTTTTAAAACAAACTGTGACTCAGAAGTTAAAGCCGAACAATCAAAAGCAAAATTGATATCATTATTTATAAACTCCTCAATTGCAGCGAGTTTATCGCGCTCTGCTTCTTCCTGTCTCAGTTGTTCCTCTTCAATAGCCTTTTGTTTTGCCATCTCTTCTAATTTTGCTTTTTCAGCAGCAACTTTTTCAGCAGCGGCTTTTTCAGCGGCCAGCTCTTCCTGGGATGGCTGGTCAGGAGCAGCCATCGGTTTTTTTGCACAGGATACAGTAAAAAGGAAACCTGCTAAAACAAAACAAAGAGCCAGCCTTACCCATAAATTTTTTTTCATTTTTTTTACTCCTTTATAAAAATAAATTCCCATTTTTTTAAAACC
This sequence comes from uncultured Desulfobacteraceae bacterium, assembly GCA_964482535.1. Classification (GTDB taxonomy): domain Bacteria; phylum Desulfobacterota; class Desulfobacteria; order Desulfobacterales; family BuS5; genus CAYZXU01. The sequence continues at coordinate 6,063 of CAYZXU010000089.1, forward strand.
TTGGAGACCATTTTGGATTTGTCTGTTCTCCAGGCATTGACAACAACTGCCTCTGATCCGTTCCAAAAGCAGTCATAACATAAATTCTGGAAGCCCCCCCACGTGTCGAGCTGAAAACAATAAGACTGCCATCCGGAGACCATGAAGGGGATTCATTATTTCCTGCACTATGTGTCAATCGGACAGGAGGATATTTGCCCGCTGAATCAATCACATAAATATTAATCTCGCCATTTTCTATTGCTGAATATGCAATCTTATCACCTTTTGGAGACCATTCCGGCTGTGTATTGTACTTTCCCATGAAAGTCAATCTTGCAGTCTTACCCGAAGCAATATTTTTAATATATATCTGGGGAGTTCCCGCTCTTTTGGAAACAAAGGCCATCTTTGTTCCGTCAGGAGACCATGTAGGAGACAAATCACTGTCTCTGCTTCTTGTTAATCTTTTATTGATTTTTCCTGTTCCGGTCAACAGATAAATTTCAGGATCCCCTGAGTATGAAAGCGATGCTGCAAGTTCAAATTTTCCTGGCACCCATGCAGGAGTAGAATTTGTTCCTTTAAAATTAATTAGATAGCTCTGCCTTTTATCCAGACTTTTAACAAAAATATCAGGGTTGCCCTTTGCAAAAGATGTATATGCAATCCATTTTCCGTCCGAAGACCATGCAGGAAAGAGGGTGATACTATTAGAATATGTGAATCTTTTGGGGTTATAGCCGTCAAAATCAGAAATATAAATCTCTTTTTTGCCTGTGGAAGTGGATAAAAAAGCAATTTTACTGTAAAAAACCCCTCTGCTGCCGGTAATGCAATAAATAACTTCGCTGCAGAAACGATGTATCACCTTCCTGGAATTATTTATAGTGGTCTTGTAGCTTTTTCCCAAAAGCATTTTTTTATTTACAGTATCGTAAAGCCTGAGTTTAAGCTTTATCGATTTGTCAATTATTTCGACATTCCCTGTAATAAGAAGTTCGACTCCGGAAGCTGTCCATTTTTTAAAATTCAGCCCGGGGGGGGCTGCTTTCGAACCATTGCCCGACGTTAATATTTTGTTGTGAATCATCGAAAAATAGCTTGTAAATTCAAGGGATTTTCTAAGCAATTCCCTGTTTTTTACGGCCTGGTCAACTTCATCATTCCCCCTGTTTACAGCGCTAAAAGATGAAATGGCCATGGGAATTTTACGCAAAAAAGGGTTGGTAATATCAATATAATCATAATCTCCAAGGCAGCGTCCGGAACTTGCGGCAATAAAAACTATTAAGACAAACAAACTTTTTTTAATACGACTAATTAACATAATGATAAAAATTAACCTATTTTAAGCCCTTGGGTCCAAACCTGATCCCTATTTCCACGATTGGAAGATCAACCCCCTTTGGATGCGGTCTGACCGGATCGCTTTTTTTAATTGCTTTTAATGCGGATTCGTCAAGGTATTTATTTCCAGATCGTTTATCAAACCAGATGTCTTTTATCCTGCCGTCAGGCATAACTTTAAATGCCACTTCAGCGGTAAGGTCAGAGTGATTGCCTGCAATGGATTCTGAAAAAGCCCAGTTTTTTTGAATCTGATAAGCAATTTCAACCCTGTAAATATCTATGATTTCAGCGAGCTTCCTGGAGCCTGATGGCCCAATAGCCTGCTGTACCTTTTTTTTATTAGAAACAAGCCCGCCTGTTTGTGCTTCTTTCTTTAAACTTTCTATAGCCTTGACAACTGAGTCCGGTCTGTCCAGCTCAACCTTTTTTTCCAGCCTGTCCATGGCGCTTTTAACAACTTTTGATGACTTAAAAGTTCTTTTTTTAAGGGATCTTTTAATTTTTTTCTTTTTTATACCGGTTTTAACATTATCTTTAGTCTTGATATTTTTTTTAGCTATGGTTTTAAATTCTTTTTTTGATTTTTTGGAAATGGTTTGATCCGGCTCAACAATCTCTGCTTTTTTGCCCTTATGATCACTTATTTCAGAATCATAAATTTTTCCTGAAAAAGACACAAGATTAACATCAATCACAGCGGGCAAAATTTTCCGGCTTGATAAAGTGCCGGGCATTATAATAAGTCCCAAAATCAAAATAATATGTAATGCTATTGAAATGCCAAAGTATACTATTAATGACCGGAAGCTTTTTTCCATGCTTAGGGACAAATCATTGACGGGGTGAATACTTTCTATCATTAGTTTTTATTTTTGAGCAAACCCTTAAACCGATATCTTAAATGATATATCAGTTAACTTTTTTTAGTTTTTTCAAGCTCTTGCACAACAGGTTCGGTTAACATGCCAAGCTTTTCAACTCCGGCTCCCTTAATTTCAGACATAACACGAACCACTATTCCGTAAGATATATCCTTATCGGCTTTAAGGTAAACCTCTTTAACAGATTTACTTTTCAAAAGCTCATTTAATTTTTCTTTTAAAAATTCGATGCTTACCTGATATTTATCAATATAGACATTATTTGCCTTATCAATTGTAACAACTATCTGCTCTTCATCCGCCGGGAGCAGTTCCGACGATGCCTCCGGAAGCGCCACGTCAACGCCCTGGGTCATCATGGGTGCAGTTACCATAAAGATAATCAATAAAACAAGCATAACATCAACAAAAGGGGTAACATTGATCTCAGACATAAGGCTGTTATTGCTGCTGCCGGAAGTCATCATATGCTCTCCTTTGAATGTATAATATCCCTCTCAATAATATTGAGAAAATCCGCTGAAAAACTTTGCAATTCGGATTCAATTATTCTTATTTTATTCATAAAATAGTTAAATGCAATTACTGCGGGAATAGCTGCCCCAAGCCCTGCTGCAGTTGCAATAAGTGCTTCTGAAATTCCAGGAGCCACAACAGCAAGACTTGCAGAACCTCTGACACCGATTCCGTGAAAAGAGTTCATTATACCCCATACTGTTCCAAACAGACCGATAAAAGGCGTTGTGTTGCCTGTTGTGGCAAGGAAAGGAACCATTTGCATCATCTGTGTAACCTCTGTATTGGTGGCTCTGCGCAGCGCTCTTTCTACATTATCAATTCCGGTAAACTGAAACCCCGGGGCAGCAGTCTTCACCTCTTTTATACCCTGCTTTTCACCTGACTGCTTTAATTTTCTCAGCTCTGTGTAACCGATGCAATATATTCTTGCAACAGGACTGTTCGGCAAGTTTTTTGCCTTTGAAAATGCTGAAGCCAGATCCCTGCTTTTCCAAAAATAGTTTGTGAATATAACCGATTCTTTAAAAGCTTTTCTTATATATCGATGTTTAATAAGCATAATAGCCCATGATGTAATTGAAAAAAACAGAAGGAGAAGAAGAACAAACTGTACCATAAGACCGGCATTACTTATCATGTGAATTAAATCTGTGTTATGAAAAACCATATATCTCTCCATTCTTCAAATGTTTTTAAATTCTTCTGTCAAAACAAACCAGTTGAAATTTTATAAGATTCAGACAAATAAAACCTGA
>CAYZXU010000090.1:0-9468 GCA_964482535.1 uncultured Desulfobacteraceae bacterium
CAATGATGCAGGCTTGCGCTTTTTGAGATAATCCATCACCCACTTTAAACTTAAACCGGTATCTACAATATCTTCTATCAGCAATACATGCTTTCCCTCAATGTCAACCTCAATGTCCTTGGTGACCCGTATTTCCCCACTTGACGTGTGGCCAGTACCATAGCTGGCAATTCTGATAAAATCAATCTGCATAGGAAACGAAAAATGTCTGACTAAATCGGCCATAAAAATAAAGGCACCCTTCAGTATTCCTATGATTACCACATCTTCGCAATATCTCATGTCTGCTTCTATCGTTCTGGCCAGTTCTTTAACCCTCGAACGTATGCTTTGCTCGTCGATAACCTGTTTCAGGTCGTATTCTTTCATAAAATCTTCTCCTCGCCTTCCAAATCAACGTTAACCTTGCAATTGCTCGACACATTGAAAAAAATCTGCCAAAAAGTCAACGGGCACTTCTATCCTTGTGTTGCTTGCATATAGCGAGATGCTTCCATAGAATAATGTAAATCTGCCGAGGTGTTTTTGATGTCAACCTGAAAAAAGGTGTGAGGGTGTGTAAATGAACAACAGGTCCATGTATATAGTAGCAGCTATACTTGTGGTGATTTTTTGCCGACCGGTGTGGGGGAAGATTATGTACGTGACCGATTTCATAGAGATTACCTTCAGGACAGGTCCCAGCATTGAGAATAGAATAATCGGGCTTTTGCCGACCGGAACGCGGCTTGACGTTAAGGATAATCAGAATAATTGGAGTCTTGTTGTACCTTTGGATGGTTCATTCAAGGGGCGAGAAGGATGGGTTCTCACCAAATATCTAACCGGCAGCAAGCCCAAAGCGCTGATTTTGGGCAATGTTATAAAGGAGAATGAAACGCTACATGAGAAACTAAATGATGCAACTACCGAACTCGTTACATTGCGTGGGAAGTTAGAGGAATTAAAAAAAGAGCTGAATGAGAAAGAGAAAAATCTTGAAAAACTCCAAAATGATTATTCAACCCTTCGCATGGAATCCTCGGATTTTTTGAATCTCAAGAGCCGATACAATAAATTATTGCAACAATTTAAAGTTCTGGAAGCTCGAAACAAAAAACTTCAAGAAGAGAATACAAAACTCCGCCGCACACAAAACCTCCGCTGGTTTATCTCTGGAGCTTTGGTGCTCCTCACAGGCTGGTTTATTGGCTTGGCGATGGGCAAACGCCGCCGTCGCTCCTCCTATTATTACTGATACCAGAAGTTATATGATTTTCTGCTCGCTTAGCCTCTCCTGCCCAAAATTGGTCAGTGTCTCGTTCTTTTGCTCCAGGGTCCTAGCTTCGTTCATCTGTGTAAAGAGGGCTTTTGCTGTTTCTTCGCGATTTTCCTCTGGGATTTCTCTGTAAATTTCTATCACAGTATTAGAAAACCTGTTCAATACTTCCGCTCTTTCGGTTTGCGTTCCTTCTGCATTCAAAATAGCGTTGCTTTCTTCTACGAACCTCCGCTGCATGTCAGGTTCTTCTAGGTTTCCAAAAGCTTCCCACCAAGTTCTAATGTCGGCGCCTGCCTGTTGTGCCCGGTTGCTGGTTATAAATGCTTCCTGGAGTGCTTCTACTCCTTCGGTTTTGCCATATCTTCTGGCTGCATTCACAAAATTTAGCATCTGTTGATTGTCCGGGTTTTGGGCCATAGCAATCATTGTATGGCGCAGACCTTCCCTTGCAGCTTCTATAGTTTCTTGTGAACCTCCTGTTCCTAATTCGTTGTAAAGTTCGTTTACCTGCCTGCCCATCTCAGATATAGCAATAGCCTGCCCCGACATCTTCATGGCTTCTGTGACGCTCTGCTGAGCCTTCTGGACAGCGGTATTGCCTTCGCTTTGCCCCACATTACCGGTGTAATTAAAAAAGTTGTTAATTAATCTGATTGCCGCTTCCTGGTTTACTATGGTTCCCACGTTCATCGTTTCACCTCCCTAGTTCATCTTCTCTCTTTCTTTTTTAAGCAAACTGTTGTTAAAAGGCAATGAACATTTGAGTTGATTCTTGACAATATGAAATATCTTTCGGTACAAGCACCAGTTCGCTAGGTGGTTTTAATCGAGTACTGAGAGGATATCAAATAAGGGAGGATTTTGAGAACGATGAAACGCACCTATCAGCCCCATAATCTTAGAAGAAAGAGAACTCATGGATTTCTCACACGCATGGCAACTCGGGGAGGACGAAAGGTCCTGAAGAGAAGAAGAGCCAAAGGTAGAAAGCGCCTCACTGTTTAAGGGACCAACAAATTTCTTTGATGGAGCCTCATGGCGGAAGACGTACAAAGTGCTACAGTTTCAGCCAGAATGAGCGAATCCGAAAACGCAAGGATTATGAAAGGCTGAAGCGGAAGGGTAAGCGTATAAAGGGGAAGCATTTCATCATAAATTATGCCGAGAATGGCCTTGAATGTCATCGGCTTGGTCTGGTAGTTCCCAAGAGGTACTTCAAGAAAGCGGTAGAACGTAATCGATTAAAAAGGTGTGTGAGAGAGTGGTTTAGATTACATAAACATGATATCGATGAGCCTTATAAGGATCTTGTGGTAATTGCTATTGGGAATATTGAGGATCTATCTTGCAGGAAAGTAGCAAAGGAGCTTTGTGGCCTTTGTTCAAGTGCTGGCTTAGGTCGTTTTGTGTTGCGGCTTTGATATTACTGGTTAGGGTCGGAAGGTTTGTTTTGGCTCCCGTAAAAGGCGGCCCCACTTGCCGTTTTATTCCGTCCTGTTCGGAATATGCCGTGTTGGCGATTCAAGAACATGGGCCGATTAAGGGGCTGTGCCTGGCTGTGCGGAGATTGCTGAAGTGTCACCCCTTGCATCCTGGGGGGTTAGATCCTGTTCCTCGGGCAAAATCGCGATAATATGGAGTTGAACGCATGGAAAAGAGAGCGTTACTGGCTTTTTTGCTGTCTGTGGTGATTCTGCTGATCTGGGACTTTTATTTCACCCCGCAAAATCAGCAGGTGAAACCACCTGCTCAAGATTCTCAGTCTGTTAGAAAAGATAAATCTACCCCATCGCAAAAGCAGGCGGTTCCGCCTCCTTCTGTTAATATAGAACCAAAAGAATTGCCCCGGCTTCGGCTGGATAAGGCTGCAACTGCCTTTAAGAAATGGACGGTAGATAGCCCGTTGTATGTCGCCGAAATTCTTCAACCAGGCGCGAGATTATTTTCCTTTAAGCTAAAGAAGCATAGAGAAAGCGCTGATAAAAGTTCGCCCCCTATGGAGTTGATTACAGCTTATCCCTTCGGATACTTGCCATGTGCTGTGGAGTTAATTAACTCGGAGTATCTCAATTTATCGGTGGTTCCATATTCCGGTCCCAGTGTGACCAGGGCTGTTATAGGTGATGGTAGTGAAAGGCTGAGCTGGAGCTTTGAAAAGACAATTCCTGATGTGGTTTACGTAAGGAAAAAATTTGACTGGCAGTCTAATAGCTATGTCGTTGACTTGGGGGTTGAGCTGAAGAATTTGTCTACCAGACCCCTAGAAGACAGGTTAGGGTTGAGTTTCTACTTTCTTCCATACTTAAAACATGAACCGTCTTTTAACAGGTCGCGGCTGGTGTATTTTGCGGAACGCGAACGGCACACAGTTAGTCTTAAGAATCTAAGGAAGGAAGCATTTGTTCTGAAAACGCCTGTAAGCTGGTTAGGATACGAAAACAATTATTTTATACAGGCTATTGTACCCATGTCGGAGGAGGCGTACTCTTTCGTCGCAAGGATGCTTAATCCGCAGGAAAATCTGCTTCAGGTGGTTTATCTGTCGTCAGCTTTTAAGCTTAGACCGGGAGAAGATCGCCTCTGGAAGTTTCGGCTTTACCTTGGACCCAAGGAAGTCAAAGAATTAAAGAAAGCAGGGCATAGCCTTGTTGCTTCTATCAGCTACGGCTGGGTTTCTTTCCTTGCGAAACCCTTACTTAAAGGGCTGGTGTGGCTTTACAGATACACTCACAATTATGGAATTGCTATAATTATATTGACGATGGTCATCAAACTTCTATTCTGGCCTCTTACACATAAGAGTTATCAATCCATGCAGAAGATGAAAAAAATTCAACCTATGGTTGCCCAGCTTCGAGAGAAATACAAAGACGACCGTGAACAACTCAACCAGGAGCTTCTTGCACTTTATCGTACTTACAAGGTCAATCCTATGGGGGGATGCTTGCCCATAATTCTTCAAATTCCCTTCTTCTTTGCACTCTACCGAATGCTATATAGCTCGGTTGAACTTCGTCATCAGCCCTTTTGCCTGTGGATAAACGATCTCACAGCTCCCGATAGACTCTACGTAGGTGTGTACATTCCTTATCTTGAGGGTATTCCCGTACTAACAATCTTGATGGGTATTTCAATGTTCGTTCAGCAAAAAATGACCCCATCGATGGGAGACCCCAGACAGGATAAGCTCATGCTTCTTATGCCCGTTGTGTTTACCATATTCTTTGTCAACTTTCCATCGGGGCTTGTGTTGTATTGGTTTGTGAATAACCTCCTGTCCATCGTGCAGCAGTACTGGATCAATCGCACGGTAAAGTAGCGGTCCTGACTCAGTTGACCATCGAACGGAGGAAGTAAATTATGTCTGTGCTTGAAATCGAAGAAAAATCACTGGAAGAAGCCATTAGGGTTGCCTGTGAGAGATTAAAACTCCCTCGTGAGTTGCTAGAAATTGAAATCATTTCAAAGGGCTCTTCGGGCATTTTCGGTATAGTTGGTGCCAAGAAGGCGAAAATCAGGGTTAGGCCAAAAGTTCCTTCCTTTGAGCATGCTGCTGAACGGGCCAAGGAAGTGTTGTCTTACATACTTGAGTATGTAAACCTTCCAACGGTTGTGGAAGCGGAAGCACGAGATGACCATGTTTATTTGAACATTGTCAGTAATAGTTCTGGGTTGCTTATTGGCAAAAAAGGGCAAACCCTTACGGCTTTACAATATTTGGTGAGCAGAATTATCAGCAAAGAACTGGGACGAAATATACCCGTGGTTGTTGATGCCGAAAACTATCGTGCCCGAAGGGAAAAAAGTCTTCAGGATCTGGCCCGACAATTAAGTGCCAAGGTAAAACGGTTGAAGAAGCCCATTGCAACTGGGCCAATGAACCCACAGGATCGCAGGATAATTCATCTCGCATTGAAGGATGAACCGGCGGTTAAAACCAAAAGCAAAGGTGAAGGTAATATGCGTCGAGTTGTTATATATCCCGTCAGGGCGGGTGGAGGAAGTTCGAGAAACAACAGCCGAAATTCAAACCGTTAAAGTATCCAAGATCCGCTGTGCACGATGGGCAGGCTTTGCTTTTTAAAACATGATTCGAGATATACTGGCAAAAGATACTATATGTGCTATTGCTACTCCGCTAGGTCTTGGGGGAATTGGTATTGTCCGGATAAGCGGGTGCCTGTCGGAGTCGATTGCTGAGCGAGTATTTGTACCTTCTCGCGCGAAGTTCCCCCTTACGTCTCATCGACTCTATCACGGTTGGATCCGAAATCCCCGCACGGATGCTCTGATCGATGAAGTTTTGCTTTCCTTGATGAAAGCTCCGCACACCTATACCAGGGAAGATGTGCTGGAGATTAATTGTCACAGTGGGTATGCGGTGTTGGAGGAAATCTTGGAAATTGTAATGGAATGCGGAGCGAGGTTAGCAGAGCCTGGAGAATTTACCTACAGGGCGTTTTTGAACGGCAGGATTGATCTAGTTCAGGCTGAAGCTGTTGTGGACATTGTAGAGAGCCGTTCGAAGAAATCCCTCGAGATAGCTAGAAATCAATTACATGGCGCTTTTTCGGAGATTGTCCAAAATTGGTTGGAATTGCTTGCAGATTTTATATCTGAGCTTGAGGCTCATGTGGATTTTGCTGAGGACATCGACGAAGAGCTGGATCTGCACGTCTTTGCTGCCAGGTTGTGTTCTGAACTTATAGCCCCTATGGAGCGTGTGTTGGACAGGGCTTCGAGATCGAGAATTGTTCAGGAAGGTGTCAGACTTGCTATTGTGGGAAAACCTAACGTCGGAAAGTCATCCCTTCTGAATGCCCTGTTGCAAAAGGATAAGGCGATAGTTACAGAGTTTGCTGGTACCACAAGAGACGTGGTAGAAGATTATATAATCCTTGACGGGGTTCTCCTGAAGATAATGGACACAGCTGGAATCAGGGAAAAAGCCGATCCCATCGAACAAATGGGCATAGAGAGAACCCTTAAAGTGGTGGAAAGCGCTCATGTGATCATCTGGGTTCTGGACAGATCCGTACCTTTGTCTAACGAGGATTTTCGCATTTTTGATGTGGTTCGTGGTCGGCGGATTCTGGGGATTTTGAATAAGTCCGACCTCCCACCGGCCTTCGAGGAAGATGAGGTCAGGAGGGCATTTGGTTCCGACTTTCCCGTCGTTACAATATCAGTGTTCAGACGGGACGATGTTGCTTATGTTAAACAGTTGTTAAGGCAAGAGTACCTTGCTGAGCTGGTGGATGATTCCTCAGAGGCTTTTGCCATCAATCGCAGGCAGGAAGAACATCTGCGGGGATGCTTGGATCATCTTAAAGAAGCTCAAACCCTGCTAGAAAAGGGGGAATTTCTGGAGTTGGTGCTTTATGAGCTACATTATGGTAAGGAAGAATTGGAAGTTATAGTCGGTAAAGGCCATCTTACCGATGATATTTTGGATCGAGTGTTTTCACGGTTTTGTATAGGTAAATAGTTAATGACGACTTTTAAGGTTCCGAAAGCTCCAGCGTGGTTTGGTCAGAAGCTTTTCAGTATCGCTAACGATTTTGGGTTGACCTTGGAAAATACTCAGGTCGAATTGATGGTGAGACATGCCGAGCTTGTTTTTTACTGGAATCGTACGAGTAATCTTACTGCTATAAATAGTTGGGAAGATATGTTGAATTTTCATTACCTTGATTCGCTAGTCCCCTCTTTATGGCTACCGAAGTATGGAAATGCCCTCGATATTGGCACAGGAGCAGGATTTCCGGGAGTACCCATCAAGATAGCCTATCCAAAGCTTAACATAACATTATGTGATAAAAAACGCAAAAAAGCAAACTTTTTGAAGGTATTTCTGGCTTTCGCTTCTCTCGATTCCATAAGCATTCATTTAGGGGAATGGCAACAGCTAGCACGGCATAGGTTCCGCGGCTTTGATTTGGTCATGGTTAGAGCACTTAGCCTTTCTGTGTTAGACATAAATTACATTGTTGATAATCTGCTGAGTGAGAAGGGAGTGCTTGCCGTGTGGGCAGGGGTCAACCCAAGATTTTCAAAGAGATTGAAAGGCCTATTCGGGAAAGTCGGGCTGAAAAGCTACCACATTCCCGGCCTTAAAAGGCGTTACCTGGTCCTGATTGGAAGAAGTGGTTATGATGAAGAAGTATGGTCTTGCTCAAAACATAAACGTGTTGGTAGTGGATGATGATCCAGACGCTGGGTCTTTTTTAGTTCATGTTCTCCAACAAAGGGAATATCGGGTTTTTTACTATAGCAATCCCTTTGAAGCCATCCGTAGTGCCAAGAAAAGGTCATTTGCCCTTGCATTTGTTGATGTTCACATGCCGGAAATGAGCGGTCTTGAAGTCATATCCATTCTCAAACGGCAGAATCCGGAAATAGAAATCGTAATAGTCAGCGGATATGGATCTCTGGACGATGCTGTCAGAGCCATAAAAGTAGGGATAAATGATTATCTTAAAAAGCCATTCTCAGTGGATGAAGTTTCTTTTTGTCTTAATAGATTTGAGGAAAGAAAGCGAATAAGAGATCAGCTTCGCAAAACCGAAGAAAGGTATGCTCAGCTTGTACAAAATTTACCCCTAATAGTTTTTGTCCTGAACAGTGAACTAAAATTGGAATTCATCAATAAAGCTGTGGAACCACTTCTGGGTTACTCCCCTTCGGAAGCGGTGGCTATGGGGAACTGGTTTCACGTTACCGTTCATCCTGAGGATAAGGAAAGAATATTCGAAAGGTTTGAGACTTTTTTCAAAGGGAGCTGTGGGGCTTTCAAGGAAGAGTGTAAGCTCGTTCATAAAAAGGGACATACCATATACACAATTGTGCACTCTCTTCCGTTTTATGGAGGGACGGATGCTCCGCGCCGCCTTGAAGGCATTATCGTGGACATAACGGATAGACTTTTTTACGAGCGTTCCATTATCCAGCAGGAGAAACTGAAGACCTTGGGAGCAATTGCAACGGAAGTGGCTCACGAGATTCGAAATCCCCTTACTTCGATCGGGGGATTTGCGAGAAGGATAAAGAAAAAACATCCTGAGCTGAGAGAGGCAGATATTATTCTACAAGAGACTAGGCGTCTGGAAAAGCTGCTTAATCGAATACGCAATTACCTCCGCCCTATGGATATAGAGAAAGTTTATATCAACGCCAATGAAATCATTGAAAGGTGTTGTGAATTATTGCAACCGGAAATGGACCACAAGGGAATCATATGCAACATGGAGCTAGATCCAGGACTCCCTCATATTTTCGTTGATCCTAATGTGTTATTACAAGTTTTGATAAACCTCTACAGAAATGCCATTGAGGGTAGTAAAGACCGCAGAGGGTTTACTGTTAGGACTTTTGCAACAGAAAACCATGTGCACATTCAGTGTGTGTCTCCTTTAAAGGAAGGTGAAGTGATTGATTGTGAGGCCATATTTCTACCTTTTGCGGAAGGTGGGCGGAGTGTAGGCCTTCCCCTTTCGTATCGGCTTGTGAAAAACATGGGAGGGCTACTTTCCTGCACTCAGGAGAACCATGATGTGGTGTTCACCATTACCTTTCCTATCGCCAGAATTGAAAAGAGCGAATCCTGAAAACATAACTTTCCCGCGCAATCTTGCGTACAAAGCGAAATTATCGTTTTTGGGCTATAGAGCTTGCTCAACCCTCGATTGACAAGGTTTACCTCTTTCTTTTACTTTATTTGAGACTAAGAGACTAACAAAACTGGAGCGGTCTTAATGCCGGCAAATCTGCCACCTCATTATTTTGAAGCAGAGAAACGGTATCGTGAGGCAAAGAGCCCTGAGGAAAAGGTGCGCGCACTTGAGGAAATGCTCACCATTATGCCAAAACACAAGGGTACGGATAAACTCAGGGCCTCTTTGACGAGCAAAATAGCCAAATTCAAAGCGCTGGCTCAGCAGAAAAAATCAACTTCCAGGCGCGACGCTGCTTACGCAATAGAAAAAGAGGGGGCGCTTCAGATTGCGTGTATTGGACCGCCCAATACTGGCAAGTCTTCTTTGGTCGCTTCGCTTACAAAGGCCACACCAGAAGTTGCCGATTTTCCTCATTCTACTTGGAAACCAACACCCGGAATGGCTGCCTTTGAGAATGTTCAGTTTCAGCTCATTGATACGCCTCCAATAAATCGAGAATATGTCGATCCATGGATGGCTGATCTCATGAGG
>CAYZXU010000091.1:0-9152 GCA_964482535.1 uncultured Desulfobacteraceae bacterium
TGGCTTTTTACGGATATAATGGATTCTGGAAGAGTCCTGCCGGCATGGACATGATCCGGCAAAAAGTCATTTTCCCTGATCTTGCGGTTTTTGGTGCCAGTATCCGCGGTCGGCTTAAAAATGGCCTTTTCAACCTCGAAACCGCATATTATAATTCAAAAGATGACACAAGCGGTGATAATCCTTTGATACCAAACAGCGAAATACGGCTGCTGGCAGGATATGAACAGGAGCTGGCAAAAAATTTTTCCGGAGCGTTTCAGTATTATCTCGAATATATGAAAGACTATGGAAGTTATCGGGCAGCCCTGCCTGGGGGAAATCATTCAAAAGACAAAGACCGCCATGTTTTAACCATGCGCCTGACAAAACTGGCCTTAAACCAGAATCTAACCCTCTCCTTATTCTGCTATTACTCTCCTTCTGATAAGGATGCCTATTTCAGGCCGAACATAAAGTATAAATTAAGCGATTCTTTAATGATAACCGCCGGTGGAAATTTCTTTACAGGCAGCGACGATTATACATTTTTTGGTCAGTTTGAAAAAAACAGTAATCTATATACGGGTATGCGATTCAGTTTTTAAATATTGAAATTTTTGAAAAAGCCCACAATTCATTAAAACTCTTCGGGAATTAAAACGCCCTTTTTTTTAAGATCTTTTCTGATATCTATTATGCTCTTAAACAGACGGCCGGGAGTAAGAAATACTCTCTTGAAGTATCCAAATATAGTTTTAGGCCATTGTGTAAATGGAACGTACTGTATTTCAGGGTTTGACAGCTCCCCGTAAACCCTGAAATAAAAAGTAACCATCGCCTTCTCATCTCCGGTTAATATATATCCCACAATCGGAATTTTGCTTACGATCATGTCTATTGTTCCCATGGGAGCCACGCCAAGCCCAAAATCGATTTTCCCCTGGGTAAAATCTATCTTCCCTTTACCTGCGGCGTTAAATACAGGGCTTTCCATAATTAGATTGTCGGTATTTAGAACCCCATGGTCAATTTCCATGCTCCCTCTTATATTTTTAAAATAAAAACCTTCCCTGGAAAGTTCAGCAGGCCTCCTGTCAATAATCTTCTGGAGACTTAAAAAATTTAAAATCGAAAAGATCAGACCGGATTTTTTAATCATGCCTTTTTCAAGAAGAAGGTTCGCTCCTCCGCTCATATTTTCAACAAGTTCTTTTTTGTCTCTGCCTTTTAAGTAAACAAATCCTTCTGTTGACAGGTCAACCCCTTCAACTTCCAGATCTTTTTCTTTAAAAAAGCTTAGAAGGATATTCTGCATGGGATATTTGTCTAATTTTATATAACCTGTAAGGGATGTCTCTTTGTCAACACCTGTTTTAAAATAACCTTTAATCTTCAGAACTCCTTTTTCCGTAAGCACTCTGCAGCGATCAATAAAAAAAGTCCCGGCTCTGTATGCGGTTTCAGCATTAAGTGGGCTGTATTCCACCCTTTTCCACCGCCCTTTTTTTATGTTGATATTTATACTTATATCTGAATTTTTAATAAAAGGGTTCGGCTTTGATGCATTACCCGCATCTTCTGCAAAAAATTCTGAACCCATGATATCGGAAAAATCGAAAAAATCCGAATCTATATTAATGTTTCCTTTTATTCCGTTCCATCCCTGGAGATTACCGTTAACCTTCAGGGAGCTGTTTTCTGTATTCAGGGTAATCGATGAAATTTGAATCTTGTCCCCTGAAAATTTAAGCAAAACACTGCTGTCTTTTATCCCTGAAGAAAGCCTGTCCATAAAAAAAGACAGGTTTTCAGCTTTAATATCTCCTTTAACACTGGTTTTGGAAAAATCATGAAGACAGGAGTTTATTTCCAGGTTCCCCTTAATAGTTCCCCTGGCTGCTTTTTCTTCGGATTTTAAAAATATGCCTGAATCTTCAAGTAAAATTTTTTCTGTAAACAGGTTAAGGTTGAATTTGTCTTTTTTTTCTAAATCAAGAGAACCGGACATATAAAGCTTTGATTTTTTGACACTCCATAATATTTTTTTAAAATCGAGTCTCTTTTTGGGGTAAAGCTCCATATTAAAAATAATAGTGTCGCCTTTTTCAAAAGCCCTGGTTTTATAATTTCCTGCCTCAACAACAAGCCCCTGTAAATCAGAGTTCCCTTCACATATCAGGTTGCCTTTGTCCCATGAAAGCAGATAGCTTCCTTTCAGCAGTTGGTTAAGATTTACAGAAAGATTTTTTTTTGGACAATATCTATTTAAAAGCTCTTTAATGTCGGCATTTAGTTCAAGCTGTGCTTTTCCGTTTTTTAAAAAATTTTTATCAAAACCTTTACCAGAGCCCTTAACGGAAAAATGAGACTTGCCAAGCAGCCCTGTGCCATTAAAGCTGAATTCTTTTTTTTTATCAATTTTTACATAAGCTTCATCCATATCAAGGGACAACCCTATTCCCCTATGGGTGATGGAACATTTTTTAAGTTTAAACGCACCTTCTTTCAGCTCAAGTTTATTATTATAAATAATATTAACTGAGGCATCCATAACGCCTGACATGGATGAAATTCCATCAATCTGTTTTTTTAAATATTCAGGGCAAAAGCTTATTTTGCTTTGCTGCTTTAAATCAGCCAGCTCAAAAGTTCCTCGCATAAAAAAATTGTACAGAGGCTTGCCTGTAAAAAGGCTGCTGATAGTAAAATAAGCGTCATCTACAACGGACTGCCCGAAAATTCCATTAGTTTCCGTTACCAGCAGCATTCCATTATCAATTTTTACTTTGGCAGAAGTATTAGTAAAAGGGATTATCCCTTTGTCTTTTAAAATTTCCATATCCTTGGCAGTAAGGTGCATGGAGAAAACTCCGGCATTTTCAGTAAGCCCCATATGTTTAATCTGATCCAGAGTCCCTTTTATTTTTAAAAGATCAATACGGACCTTACCATCTGAAAAAACAGGAAAAAGATCCGTCTCTAACCGCATGGATAAAAGGGGGTAGGGAAAACTTTTTTTAAATGCGTTTAACTGCATAAAAGGGGACTTTATCTCAAGATCAAGGAAGGGGAAAGCCTTATCCCTGAGGTCGAGGATGGTGGTAATTTCAAGGGGGTGATCCGGTGTGTCGAGTTTAAGGGAAGAAAGAGTAAATACCTTTTGCATATAATTTGCATCAATATTAAAATTAAACTCAGGTAGAGAATATTTTTTTTTAGCTTTGGGCTCATTAATAAGATGGAATATTAAATCTTTGCCTGCCACATCTCCGGATACTGCCACCTTGCCGTTATTTAAAATTTTAAGGTTTATTTTTGCATCGGCAATACCCTGTTTTACAGGCAGACATTCTAATTCAGGAAGCCATGTTAAAGGTGCCCCACGTATTGTTAAATCCATATCAATGCAGGCATCGGTTTTTTCGGTTAAATTACTAAAAACACTTCCTTTAGCGGAAAATAAGGCAGTATCTTTATGATAATCAATCTTCCCGATTATCTTTGTGAGCAGTATTGAAGGATTATTTGCTTTGCGTGAAAGGTTTAAATGAAAATCTTTTATTAGAACAGAGCTACCGGCAATAAACAGACTCCCCTTTTTAACAGAGCAAAAATCAACTTTGTCGAACTTGCCTGCAAAAGAATTTACAAAATCGCCCAATTTGTTTTCCGTTTTTTCAGGTGTTTGATTTTTTTTTAGATTGAGTTTAACAGATGGTTCATAGATGTGTAATTTTTCAGGAACCACATTGCCAGACAGTAATTCCATTGCATCAAGATTAATTTCGAGCCTTGATACAGCAATATGTTCAGAGCCTGTTTTTGATTGAGCCTCTAAATTATTAATACATATTTTTATTCCACCGCGAAAACTGACCAGAATTCTGCCGGTTTTAAGATCATATCCCTTTGTAACAGGAAGACGCTCTATTAAATATTGTTGAATGTGGGGGTTTTGAACCAGAGCATTAAATAAAAGAAATAAAAATAAGGGTGATAAAAAAACAAGAATAATTATGGTAAAAATAATTTTTTTTTTCAAAGACATTTATGATAACACCTTAAAAAACAGCTCTATTTTTCACCCACAGCTCTTTGCAGGTTGGCCAGAGAAATCATATATCCATATAGTGCGCTGTAATAGTTGGTCTCTGCATTGGTTAAAAAAGTTCTTGCATCAAGAACGTCCGTTGAAGTTGCTATCTGCTGTTTATACTGTAAATTTGTAATGCGCCAGTTTTCTTTAGCCTGTGACAGGGAGACCTTTGAAGTCTTAATATTTTTTTCTGCAACCATAAGATTTAAAAAAGCGTTTTTTGTCTCCATCCGTATATTATTTTCAACAGTTTTTAATTTTGCAGATAGAGAGCGCTTATAATGGCGGTAGGCTGAAGTATCAGTTTTTGTTTTTCCCCATTCAAAAAAAGACCAGCTTGCTGCAAGAGTCAGGCTTGAATTGAATCTGTTGTTGAAATCATTATTAGTGACGCCTGGATTATCACCGTTTTGTTCATAAGCTGCAATCATTGATACCTGGGGATAACGGGAACTCTGAACAATCTTTATGCTGTTGTCGATATTTTCTATGGCAAGATGCAGAAGTTTTAATTCAGACCTATTATTAACAGCTTTTTTACTTAAAACCGAAAGATCGTATGACAAATTTTGAGGCTCGGCAATATCCTCCACCTGTGTGTTTTTGTTTATATCTATTTCAAGCAGTGTGTTTAGAGCAGACACTGCCATTTTTACTCTGGCGCCGGCTTTTTCCCTGTTTTGAATGCTGTCTGCAAGACTAACCTGGGCTCTTAAAAGATCATTATAAGGTATCATCCCCTGATTAAAAAAATTTTCCGAATTATTTTTATGGGATTCAAGATTGCTTACGGATTCATCTGACACAAGATATATTTTTTTTGCCAGTAAAATATTATAATAGGCTGTTTTAACCATTTTAACGATATCAAGTGTTGTTAGATTTTTTTCGATTTTTTTTGCTTCAATACCGAGTTTTGCCATGTTATATTTAGATGAAAGGGCAAACCCTGTGAAAACAGGCTGTGTAACAGTTACATCCCAGTGATAATTATCTTTATCGGAAACATCGATTTTGTTTGTTCCGAATACACCAAAGGGTGTTTCCTTTAACCTGGTATATCTATAGTTAGCCGAAGCTTTTGGCAAAAAATTTTTAAAAGCGCTTTGTTTGTTCATTACAGCCCTTTTTTTATTTTCAACAGCTTCTCTTATTATAAAATTGTCGCTTATTGCAATTTTAATTGCATTGGGCAATGTGAGTTTCTCGTCAGCAGGTGAGCTGTTATCAGCAAAAACAGGGCTGCAGAAAATTGTACAGATAAATATAAAAAAAACAGGGATAATGGATAGTTTGAGAATATGACGCATTGATTTATCTCCGTAGTATTTTTTGTAAATTTTTGGTAATGGGTAATTTGTGTTAAAACTTTTGCAAATAAAACATGCATACTATAAAAGATATTATTTAAACATCAAAAAATTTACAATAAAATAATTTGCAACCAAGTTTTATTAAGGGGGAGCAAATGAAAAAAAGAGCCCAAAAAATAGAGCTGACCATACTTGGCTCAGGAACATGCATACCTTCCCTGAAGCGGAGTTCATGCTCGTTTCTACTTGATATATATGGGGAGAAACTTCTTTTTGACACAGGTGCCGGAACAATAAGAAGGCTTCTCGAAACAGGTGCCTCCATAGAGGATATCGGATATATTTTTTACAGTCATTTTCATCCTGATCATACAGGAGAGCTTGTTTCTTTTTTATTTTCCAGCAAATACCCGGAAGACTGCGCGCGCAAAAAGCCTCTGAATATAATAGCAGGAAAGGGTTTTAAAATTTTTTTTAATGGCCTTAAAGCAGTGTACGGAAATTGGATAGAACTTGCTGAACCTGCTTTAAATATTATGGAACTTGATAATAAGGGGCATGATTCTGCCGAGTTTGAAGAATTTCGCGTGGAATCTATCCCTGTTGATCATAATGAAGAAAGTATTGCCTACAGGATTATAACGCTGCCTGACAAAAAAATCATCGTATACTCAGGGGACACTGATTATTCTGAAAACCTGATTTCAATATCAAAAGATGCAGATATTTTAATCTGTGAATCAGCCTTTCCTGATGAATTAAAAACAAAGGGGCATATGACACCCGGGCTTGCCGGCAAGATTGCAACCCGAGCCAATGTGCGCAAGCTGGTGCTGACTCATTTTTATCCTGAATGTGACCAAAGAGATATTTTCAGCCAGTGTCGTAAAACCTATAAAGGCCAGCTTCTTCTCGCTGAAGATCTGATGAAAATTTATTTTGATTAAAGTGCAGCAGACCCCGTTTTTTTCCTTGACAATTTTTCTATTAATTGAGAAACAGGAGCATGAAAATTTGAGGTATAAACTTCAATATTTAAGCAAATAGACAAAATTTATAAGCAAGCCAGAAAGTTATGAACGTATTTGCAAATTCGTCATGCTTTCTGGCTTTTATTTTTTTTATGGTATTTTTTTATGGTTTGATTGTAATAGATTATTATATTTTTTAAACATTAGATTACGGAAGTAAATATATTGGAAAAAACTGCAAGAAACAAAAAGATAAGAAACATAGCAATTATAGCACATGTTGATCATGGAAAGACCACACTGGTGGATGCCATGTTCAAACAGAGCGGACTTTTCAGACCAGGTCTTGGTTTAGATGACAGAATAATGGACAGCATGGATCTGGAAAAGGAAAGAGGAATAACCATTACTGCAAAAAACTGTTCCGTGCATTGGGATGATGTGAAGATAAACATAATAGATACACCAGGACATGCCGATTTTGGAGGGGAGGTTGAACGTGCCCTTTCCATGGTTGACGGAGCTCTTTTGCTGGTTGATGCTTCTGAAGGACCTTTGCCCCAGACCCGTTTTGTATTAAAAAAGACCCTGGAAAAAGGCCTGAAAGTTATTGTGGTGATAAATAAGATTGACAGAAAAGATGCACGGCCTGATGACATTCTTGATGAGATATATGATCTTTTCATAGATCTTGACGCAGAGGAAAGCCAGCTCGATTTTTTATACCTTTATGCAATCGGCCGTGAAGGCATAGCAAAAAAAAACCTGTCTGACAAAAAAGATAACCTTAATGATCTTTTTGAAATAATTATAAATGAAATACCTGCGCCTCAATATTCCCCTGATGAACCTTTCCAGATGCTTGTGTCTGACCTTGGATATTCAGATTATCTTGGCAGGCTTGCAATAGGAAGAGTCGTAAACGGCACTGCCAGATTTAATGATTCAATGATCTGTATAAATGAACTGGAAGAGCACCGCCCCCTTAAGATATCAAAGCTTCAGGTCTATGACGGTCTGAGTTTAAAGGAGGTTGAGTCTGCAGAATCGGGAGATATTGTTGTTCTTTCAGGCATAGAGGATGTGAAGATAGGGGATACCGTCTGCACAAAGGACTCCCCGAAAGCCTTAAAGAGAATAAGTGTGGACGAACCTACAATCTCCATGGAATTTACAATAAACAGCTCTCCCTTATGCGGCAGGGAGGGAAAAATTGTACAATCCGGCAAGATACGCGAGAGGCTTGTAAGGGAGACCCTTAAAAATGTTGCAATCCGCCTTGAGCAGACAGGAGACAGGGAGAGTTTTATTGTAAAGGGGAGGGGCGAGTTCCAGATAGCTATCCTCATTGAAACCATGAGAAGAGAAGGTTTTGAAATGAGCGTAGGTCGCCCAAAGGTGATTTACAAATATGAAAATGGAAAAACCCTTGAACCCATAGAGAAACTGTTTGTGGATTGTAATGAGAGTTTCCTGGGAATTGTAACTGAAAAACTTTCTTTTAGAAAGGGGAAGCTTATAAATCTTATAAATAACGGAAGCGGAAGGATAAATGCTGAATTTTCTGTTCCTTCACGTTCCCTGATCGGGTACAGGGATGAATTTCTCACAGACACAAAGGGAACTGGAATCATGAACGCCCTGTTTGCCGGTTATGAAAAATTCAGGGGTGACTTTCCTTCCAGATTTACAGGTTCCATTGTGTCTGACAGGCAAGGCAAATCCGTTGGATATGCACTGTTTCATCTTGAGCCAAGGGGTCGTCTTTTTATTGCTCCTGGAGAGGCTGTTTATGAGGGCATGATAATAGGCGAGCATAATAAGGAAACCGATATAAATGCAAACCCCTGCAAGGAAAAAAAGCTTACAAACATGCGTGCTTCAGGAAAAGACGAAAGCATCATATGTACGCCTGTGAAACCGGTAACATTGGAAAAGGCGATAAATTTTATAAAAGATGACGAAATGGTGGAGATTACCCCTAAATCCATAAGAATACACAAGAGAGTTTTTTCCGCACAGAAAAGACATCTTATAAGGTCTGCCAAGTTTAAGGAAGTAAAATAACCAGTTAAAATAACAGGAAAAAAACCATTTTGTATAAAAACCTGAGACATTTTTTAAAGGCTTTAGACTCAAAAAAGGAGCTTAAGTATATTGACAAAGAGGTCTCGGCGGATATTGAAATAAGCATATTTACAGATAAAGAGTCTAAAAGCCCTGACGGGGGCAAAGCTCTTTTTTTTAAAAATGTAAAAGGGTCAAAGTTTCCGGTAGTTACCAATATTTTTGGAAGCCCCAGGAGAATCTGCATGGCGCTCGGTGTAAAGCATCTCGACGAGCCAGGAGAAAGAATAAAGGAGTTTATTGAGTTTAACCCCCCTAAAAACTTGAGATCTGCCATACATATTATCCCCATGGCAATCAGCACATCAAATTTTTTTCCAAGATATTTAAAATCTAAAAGACCTCCGTGCCAGGAAGTTGTGTTAAAAGGAGATGATGTCGACCTTTCCCTTCTTCCTGTACTCCATTGCTGGCCAAAAGATGCTGGACCTTTTATAACCCTTCCCATGGTGATAACAAAAAGCCCTGTTACAGGAAAACGTAATGTTGGAATGTACAGAATGCAGATATTCGATAAAAATACCACAGGTATGCACTGGCATATCCATAAAGACGGGTCCCACTATTATAATGAATTTTGTCATATAAAAGAAAAGATGCCCGTCGCCGTTGCAATAGGAGCAGATCCTGCCACAATATTTGCGGCAACCGCCCCACTTCCAA
>CAYZXU010000092.1:0-9108 GCA_964482535.1 uncultured Desulfobacteraceae bacterium
GCTGTAGTAGTTCTCATAGCTTTCATTGAAGTTCTAACAAGGCTCAGGAGAAGAATGTGACGTCATGTGAGAGAATAAATAAGCTAAAAGAGAGCTCATATGCCCTCCTTAAGAGCTCTCTTGGATCTCTACAAGGTATTCTATGTTATCCTTTGTGTTAAAGAAGCGCATGCTCACCCTTATTCCACCAATGCCGCCTACGAGCCTTAGAGAGACTTTTACAGGCTTTTGTCCTACAAGTGGGGCATTAAAGAGCTCAAAGGACTTTTTATCAAGCTTTACGTCTCCGGTAGTGTACACTACTGGCACGTTCCTTCTCTCCTTAAGCCTTGGAAAGCTCTCGAAATCCCAGAGGGTATCATCAAGCCATAAGGACACGTTCCTTAACCTCCGGTCTTTCCGTTTTTGTGACCTCCTTCTCTTGAGCCTCAGGAGGCTCTTAACCCTCGTTACCGCATCCTGGCACGCTGTGTAGATGTAGTGCGTCAGCATACCCTAGTATCTCTTCTTTATCTCCAAGTAAACGAGATTTCCCAGCCTTATGTGGCTCTCTATCATGTCCTCCAGGATCTCTTTGTACTCGTTGAAGAGTTCTGCTATTACCCTAAACTTCCTTTAGTGGGTGGATAGCTTTCGAGAATAACCGCCCTCGTGAGCTTTTCCATATCATTCCTCCTCTACGAGCCTTTTAAACTTGCGGACAAACTCCCTGTACTTATGAGAGCGCATCCGTAAAGCTTTCGTTCTGGTCAGCCGTTGCAGGAGTTCTACTTGCTTCAAAGGTAGCAGAGAACCAGAATGGTATTGAAAATGCTTTAGATAATGCGTTCAATCTTTCATCTTTTATTTGTGCTCTTGTTATTTAATGCTCCTTCTCGCTACTATTTAAATTCTCAATTCCGTAAGAGGTTATTAAGGGGTTAAGACTATAGGAACACGCTTGTCTCTTCAAAAAATTAACATAAACATTAAAGCTACAGTTCAAAAAGAGATACTATTGATTATTGTCCTCCTCTTGGCTATCGTGAGGTGTTAGGGCAGATGAGTACAGAAGAGAAGAAGGGTTTCCTATATGATTGGGAGGATCAAAGGGTTCCAGAGACTGCCACTAGACCTTGGTGGGACATAGCGTACGTGCAGTTAGGTCTGTTTACATCTGGTTTTATGTTGATGACAGGAGGTCTGCTAGTAGGATCTGGCTGGCCGTGGTATCACATTTTGGCATGGCTTGTTGTCGGTAATTTAATAATACTTGGATTGTATGTTGCCATAGGACACATAGGAGTCAAAGAAAGGTTGCCTACAGCGTTTATTGCAGAGGTTATTTTCGGAAAATACGGTGCAAAGGTCTTTAATATAGTTCTAGTGGGTACGATTATGGCATGGGCAGCACTGGGTATTCACCAGTTGGCCCTTGCGATTACGGACTTGACTGGAGTTAGCATTTACGTTACTGCGTGGATTGCTGCGCTTCTCGTGTGGTTATCGTCTTCTGCAGGGTATAAGACAATATCTATACTATCAAAGCTTGCCATACCATGGTTTGTAACGATTTTGTTCATAGTAGAACTTTACTATGGCTTCAAGCTTGGATGGAACTTCTGGGGACAAAAAGCACCGTACGGTGGAGTGTTTAACACGTTCTGGGACGGTGTTACATTTGTCGTAGGTCTGAACATAGTTGCATCGTTCTTACAGGCTAACAGCTCTAGATATGCAAAGAGCACTAAGGATTTCATAAAGGCATCTACGTTCTCAGTGTTCTTCGGTATGATCCTACTCACGTTCCTGTCGTGTACGCTAGCAGCTTATGCTCTTACCCCAGAGAACTCGTTTGCTGATCCATTCCTCATTGCTACTAGAACAATGGGAGTCGTCGGTGGAATAATGGCGTGGATACTTATCTGGACTACTGCTGACAACGACTTCTGGCACTTGTCCCTTAGTATGGTCGAGCTGTATCCAAAGGTCAGAAGGTGGATCTACGATACTATACTAGTTATATTTAGCATTATCGTAATATACGCAGGCGTACTCTATAGATATACTGACTTCGCGACGACACTGTCAATTCTCTGGCCTGCTATTCCAGGAATATTCATAGCGCATTATTATATATTACCCAAGATAGGCGTGGACATTTACGTGATTAAAAAGCGCAACCTACCAGTTAACGCGTTGGCTATCATCTCTTGGATCGTTGGTGCTGTAGTGGCCTACTTCGTTAAGAGCTACGCACTACCACTACCAGAGCTTGCTGCTCTAGTGGCTGCCCTCGTAGTATACGCAATTGGAATGATGGTTTACAAGGGTAAATAAGTTAGGAGGCGTCAGAAATGGCCAGAGTAGAAATGTTGAAAAAGATTAGGATGGTTGGCCTTGGGCTAATAGTGATTGGAGTCATATTCGGCCTCCTACTGTTCTCAGCGGAACCCATGTCGAACACCTTCAAGACGTATCTATACGTCGGGACATTCTTTGTAGAGATCGGCTCGTTATTCTACTTTGCCTATGAAGTCTTTGTCCCAGAGTTCTGGAGAGGAGAGTGGGCTCCTAGTCCAGACCAGCCATATCCACCAGAGTGAACCCTTTAACTCTTTCTTTTTCTTTGTATTTATAAAAAGCAAGACTTTAACTTTTGATTCTTGTGTGTCCTTTATAGAGCCACGTTCTATTCGGCTAAAGTAAGACCTCTTCAGAAATTTAACACAATACTTATTTATCCTCTTAGTAAACTGTAGTTAATAAGTTACTGAAATACTCGCATGGTGAGATCATGTCAAAGATAATCTCAAATAGGGCCCTAAGGACTCCTGCATCGGGTATCAGGAAAATCTTCAACAAGGTTGCTGGTATGAGGGATATTGTCCACCTAGAAATCGGAGAACCAGATTTCGATACTCCTCAGCCAATAAAAGATGCTGCTAATCGTGCTTTGATTGATGGTTATACGCATTACACGCACAATGCTGGTCTTATCGAATTGAGAGCTACTATAGCCGATTATTATAGGGACTTTTGGGGCATAGACATCGAGGCAGAAAATACTATAGTAACTACAGGAGGCACAGGAGGACTATTCCTAGCACTTCTTACCACGGTTGATGTAAATGACAAAGTTTTAATTCCCAATCCTGGATATCCCCCGTACACGTCTATGGTGAAGATGATAGGTGCAAGACCGTCATATTACATACTAAAAGAAGAGAACGGTTTCATGCCTGACTTGGATGAGATTAATGAGAAAATTATGGATAGGACAAAGGCTATTATTGTTAATACACCTAATAATCCCTCAGGAGCCGTTTATCCAAAGGAGGTGCTCAAGGGAATAGTGGAAATAGCTGAAGACAATAATCTTGTAGTAATCTCTGACGAGGTGTACGAAAGGATAACGTATGATGGTGTAAGGCACTATAGCATGCTTAATTTTGAGGAGATTTCTGATAGAGTTATCGTCGTAAACAGCTTCTCGAAGACATTTGCAATGACTGGCTGGAGGGTTGGTTTTGCAATAAGCAGAAACACTGATATCATACGGAACATGACGAAACTTCAGGAAAGCGTAGCTGCTTGTGCTCCTGCCATGGCTCAAAAAGCAGCCATTGTTGCGTTAAAGGAATGTCAAGAACACGTGAACAGCATGGTAAATGCATTTGAAAGACGTAGGGATCTCTTAGTAAGACTGCTACGTGATATTAATGACGTATCGTTTGTTGTACCGAAGGGAACGTTCTATCTTATGCTGAATATCTCGAGATATATGCACGATTCGTACGAATTTGCTGAGAAGTTTTTATCAGAAAAGAAGGTCGCTGTAGCTCCTGGCAAGGCCTTTGGAGACAATGCTGAGGGTTACATAAGAATTTCTTTTGCAAACTCGGAGGAGAATATTAAAACGGGTGTAGAAAGACTGAAAGAGTTTTTAGAGTCGCTTGAGTAAGGGGGTTAAAATGGATAAAAAGGTAAAACTAGCTCTAGTAGTATTTGCAAAACAAAAAGAAAAGGATAAGCCCCTTATGGCATGGCCCCTGTACAGCTATGACCCTGCAACGGACATATCTCGACTTAAGGAGGAGTGTAATGAATGGGTTAAAACACTAGGTATAGACACAGAATTCGTGATAAAAGAGTGGATAACGTCCGAAGAGGTTTATAACAAGATAAAAGATGAGCTCTCAAAAGTGGATGGCCTCCTGGTATATATACTAACGACTAGTTTGAACTATCCACTTATGTTAAAAGTAATCAAAGAACTGCAAAAGCCTACAGTGATATTTACGGAGCCGTATCACAGTCTCGCCTGGCCAGAGTTGGCGTCTTTACAAAAGGAAGGACTACCTATAGTATCTGTCTCCTCGAGCAGCAAAGAAGACTTGTATTCCGCGCTTAAAGCCCTTTATGCATACGTAAAATTAAAGAAATACAAGAGCATTGTGATATCTACACCAGAAGAAATGTCACTAGAGACATTGCACCAGTCAGAGATATACGCTGGAGATAGGACATACAACGAAGAGTACTTCAAAAGGATAAAAGAGCTTTTGGATCTAGAGTTCGTTGACTATAGGGATCTTTTCAAGCTTATGGATCAAATTCCTGACGACGAAGCTAAAGCCATTGCAGAAAAACTAAAGAGTAATGCTTATTGGATACGTGATGGGATAAAGGACGAACATCTCGTGACAGCTGCTAAGATGTACCTTGCAATGAAGAGGCTTATAAAGGAAAAGAGCGCAGACGCGATTACTATAAACTGCTTCACGATACTTCTTAGAGACCCCAATGCACTTCCTGTCACTCCATGTATACCTCTCTCACTGCTGAATGATGAAGGAATTCCAGCAGCGTGCGAGGCAGATCTTAACTCCATGATAATGCAGATAGTCTTCAAGCACCTTGCTGGAAAGCCATCTTGGATTGTAGATCCCGTCATTGACTTTAAGGACAACGTCATAATCCACGCTCACTGTACGGCACCCACGAAGATGAAGGGATATAACAAAGATCCTGAACCTTATGCTATCGACACACACGACGAGAGTGGAAAGCCAGCAACTATAAGAACAAAGATGAGTATAGGTCAAGAGTTTACTGCTGCACAGATTTCAGCGGACTTTAAGAGGCTAGTAGTTCACAAGGGAATAATAGAAGACACTCCGATTGTCGAGCTTGCCTGTAGGACAAAGGTTCGGACAAGAGTCAAGAACGCAAGGGAGTACCTTTGGAACTATGTGCCTCCACTTCATAGAGTTCTTGTTTATGGGGATCTTACAAGGGATCTCGAGTACCTTGCAAAGCTTCTTGGCCTTGAGTACTACATGGAGGCTTGATCTTGCACTTTATTCTTGTTGTTCTTTTGTTTAAGCTTATTTATCAGGACTTTAGAGCCTAATTGTTACACTTTCAAGGAGTGCGGTGTTTAGTTATGAAACATGATGTGCCCTCTGCAGTCTCGTTTGGGGAGACAATGATAAGGTTCTCTACCAAAAATTTTGAAAGAATAGAGCAGGCTAGAGAGCTCGAAGTTACTATAGGGGGTGCTGAATCAAACTTCGCGATAGCATTTGCTAGACTTGGTGGGAGAGCTGCTTGGATTAGCAAACTTACAGACAATGCTCTCGGGAGGTTCATCGTAAATAGAATTAGGGAGCATGGAGTTGATATCTCGCACGTTATCTGGACAAAGGAGCACAGAGTGGGCCTCTATTTCATAGAGTTTGGGAGAAAACCCAGACCCATAAACGTCATATATGACAGGAGAAACTCGGCAATAAGCAACATAGATCCACACGAGGTAGACTGGGACGTTTTGGGAGACTACGACGTATTCCATACGACAGGTATAACAGTTGCTCTAAGTGATAACTGCAAAGAGGCTGTAAAAATCGCCATAAATAAGGCAAAGGAGCACAATACTATGGTATCCTTTGACGTAAACTATCGATCAAAGCTCTGGTCTCCGGAAAAAGCATATAAGGCCTTGGATCCAATACTAAATGACGTAGATATTCTGTTTGTAACTAAAGATGATGCAAAAGTAGTATTCGGACTTTCGGGATCGAATGAAGAGATCATATGGGCTCTATATGATAAATATACGCCAAGAGTACTTGTTCTCACATTAGGATCTGAGGGAGCAATGGCCACCGAAGGGAAGAATATGTACTATGTTGAGCCGTATGAGCTCGAAGTTGTCGATAGGATAGGTGCTGGAGATGCTTTTGATGCAGGATTCATCTACCGATACATAGAAACAAATGATATACGCTCAGCATTAGAGTGGGGAAGCGCTATGGCTGCTCTTGCACATACTATACCAGGAGATCCTATGTACATCACGAGAGAAGAAGTTGAGGAGGTCATAAGAAAGAGAACATCATCTGAGATACTGAGGTGAGGTCTCTTGAGGTTAGAAGGAGTTTTTCCACCAGTAATAACACCATTCAAGAGGAATGAAGAGGTTGACATTGAAAAGCTTACAGAGTACCTTGACTTTCTGATGAAAGGTGGGGTTCATGGAATATTTCTCCTAGGGACAAATGGTGAAGGACCTTTGTTGACGTTTGAGGAGAAGAAGGAGATAATAAAGGTCGCAGTAGAGCACATAGGAGGAAGGGTGCCTATCATTGCAGGAACAGGATGCATAAGTACTAAGGAGACCATAGAGCTAAGCAAGTACGCTGAGAGAGTAGGTGCTGATGCCGTACACATAGTGACGCCTTATTATTATCCCATATCCAGAGAAGGCTTGATAAACCACTATAACAAAATATCAGAAAGCATAGAAATTCCAATAATAATATATTACATCCCAGAACGCACGGGGGTTAAGATCGACGTTAACACGTTAATGAAGCTCGCAGGGAATGAGAAAATTATAGGGATAAAGGATAGCTCAAAGAGCGTTGAGTGGTTCTATGAGGCCATAAACAACGTGAGAAGCATCAGAAAGGACTTCGTCTTCCTTGGAGGAAGTGATGCCCTTATATATACGCATCTCTCCTTGGGAGCTAACGGAGTGGTTTCTGCAGTTGCAAACGTGTTTCCAGAGATTGTCATAGAGCTGTATGAGGAGTTCAAGAAGGGGAACTTCAAGAGGGCTAAGGAAATACAAGATAAAATACTCCTTGTGAGGAAGGCACTAAAGGCAGGACCCTACCTTGGAGGGGTGAAAGCTGCCCTGAAGCTCAGAGGACTTGACTTTGGGGATCCCAGAAGTCCTTTAGTAGGATACAATGAAGAAGAAATGGAGAGATTAAAAGAAAGGCTAAAAGAAATAGGAGTCATTCCATGAGCTCTTCAATGGGCTTATACTTGACGTCAAATCCTACTTCTTTGTAGAGATGTTCAAAAGCCTTTAGGGCCTTTTCCGTTCTCAACCTCTCGTGGGCTCTAAGCCCGACGACCACTACTTCTAACCCCTTTTCCACGTCCACATTTGTCAGTGGTCTTCCGTTAGTGGTAGTCCAGCATATTAAGTCTGGAGCCATGGCGAGTATCTTTTCATTTAGCTTTGCGATTATGTTCTCGTTCTTGAAGTAGACCTCTAGGTCTCCTTCTTTTGTCTCTACAACGACTTTTCCAAAGTCAAAACCACTTCTCGTCTCCAGTGTTTTCTCCTTTACTTTACCGACACCGAGTATGTATGCGTCAAGCTCCTTTGACAGCAGACCTGCGACATCGTCGTTTTCCTCCCGTACCCTTCTGAGAATAGATCCCACCTTCTGGGACAACGTTACTGTGTTTGGTATTACGCTTCTCTTGAGGTCAGAGCCTCTCATTGGATAAAGCGCAATTCCAGCATTCCCTTGGAATGCAACGACAATTTGCCTACAGATCTTTTCTGCCCACTCAGCGTCCTTCACGAAGAGTATCCCTCCGTTTCCTTCCCAGTTGGTTATTGCCATAGGTGAAATGGGTATTCCATAAATGTCAAAGCTCACGAGTTGCAGCTCTGGTATTGCCCTTCCAGCTCCGTCTCCATCGATGAGTGGTATGTCACTTGACGCAGCTGTATGTAAAGGTACAGCGAAGTTCCCTGCACCGATCTCAAGAGGAACAACGTATTTAACTTCTTCTCCATGAACCTTCTCTAGATAGTCTCGAAGGAGCTTAAACGCTGGTATGTGTTCATTTCTCCATCCGTACTTCGCTGCTGCTGGAGAGCCCATACCTGCTGAGACAACGACAAGAGCATTATCTTCTACTTCGTCTGGACTTACGAGGACTACTTTCTTTCCTTCTTCCTTTATCTGTGAGACTATAGATAGTCCTTGAACGGGGGACCCTCCGCCTCCAGCTCCTAAGAACGCAGCACCATATATTATGTCCTCTAACTCTTCATGTCTGAGGTCTCTTGGCATATGCTTCACCAAAGAAGTGTTTCTAAGGGACTCATCTTAAAACAACTTATTTAAGGGTTCTGTTAAATTTTTCAAGGATTTAACACTGCAGAAGCTTGGATAGGATCTTGTATGGGACTACTCTGTTAGATAGGTATACTAGTATTTTTAGCAACCATAAAAACATCCAAAAATATCCAAGGGGATGAGATGATTTAAGTGACCTGCCTCGATAACGGCAGGATGACCATCAGCGGCGGGAGGATAGTGCTTATCCCATGTAACTCTCCCATGACGCGCTGATAACCGCGTGTGTTTCACAAGTCTCCCTCGTAGATGAAATATAGCACGCAAGCAACCGTTTCCATCGAGATGCGAAGTTCTCCCTACGGGAGTGTTTGTGAGTATTCGATGAGTTTTATTCTAAGTCCCTGCCTTTCTATTGACATGATCCCGCAGGGATTGGCCCTCATTAGCCCCTCATTGGGAGGTCTTCCCTCGGAGCCTCTCACCCTTTTGAGGGAACTCTTGTCGCCCCTCTTGGGGTATTAACCGAACCCCCGCATGCGGGGCAAATACGAGAAGAATTCCTTGGGTTAGCATAGATTACGGGGATTCCATTCCATTTCGCCTTGTGTTCAATTAACCCTGCAATTCACGAGCATTCCACTTTGACCTTCAACAAGGATCTATTTGATAGGCCTTAATATTTAAATAATGAATAGCATGCATCTAAAATACGAAATATTTAAGCAATATATAT
>CAYZXU010000093.1:0-8998 GCA_964482535.1 uncultured Desulfobacteraceae bacterium
AAAAAGGGGTCAAATCTTCATTTGACTCTTGTATGTTTTTTTATTCTCAATAAGTTGCTGATGATTCCGATGATGAGATCAATAGATGGCATTATTTTATTAAAATCATTGAAGCCATTTACAATATGAAAGAAAATAATCAGCTACCTCCATATGAAACAGCTACATGATTTTTTGGAAAAATCTTTTTGGCCGGAAGTTTATGGCGAGCTCAAAAATCTCATACTATATCGGTCATAAAGGGGGAAACTCCCAGATATATGCCGAATAGAATCATGAATAATCCGCAGACAGCAAGAATGCCATAATATGTTTTTTTGTTAATACGGTGCGCTCCCCATGATGAAAGCATGGAGACCAGCAGATACCATACCAGGTCACCTGCTTCATGCCCTAAAAAAAATGCTGCAAGTTTAAGCCACTGCCTAAACGATATTTCAAACTGAACTATAAATGCCAGGCCGATAGTAACCCACCATATCCACCAATAGGGGTTGGACATGGAAATCAGAAATCCTCCTATTACGGGATTGCCGGTTTTATTTCCGCCGGATAAATTCCTGTTTTCAACTTCACATGCTTCCGGCGCAGAATTATTTAAAAAATCAGTACTGATATTATTTTTATGAATGTCTCTGAGTATTGAAAGCCCAAAAAATATAAGTATAATCCCCCCAACTGTTCCAATTATACGAATAATTATGGCATTTTTAAGAATAAATGAAAAACCGAGCAAAAGAAAAATTATTATTCCGGCCTCAAGCAAAGCGTGGCCGGCTATGACCCAGATACCTGTCAGATAACCACGTTTTTTTGTTTGAACGGACTTGACGATTGTATATGTTAACAGAGGGCCTGGAGATATTGCGCCTGTTAATGCAACCATAAAGGATAGAGAAAATATCGTCCAGAATGTTGTCATAAAATTTAAGTGTTCAGTAATTGCCGCATACTTTCCTGTTAAAAGGTGTCGGAATGGGTAAAATCATTTATCTCCCTGCGCGGTGGAGCTGAAGGCGTTTTAGCAGGATGCCCTGTTGGAATTAAAACAACCAGCTCATACCCTTCAGGAAGATTCAAGCATTCTTTTGCGCTGTTATGATCGAAGAGGCCGGCAACCACAGTGCCAAGGCCAAGTTTATGCGCAGCAAGGCATATGTTTTGGGAGGCCATCCCGATATCAAACATGAACCAGTCCCCGAATTTGGTTGAAGCTTCTTTTTTATAATAGCCTGAAACTCCAAGTTTTGCACATATGGCCAGCACTACAGGAGCTTCAACAATTGCCTTTGTTGCCGGGTTTCCCTTAGCCATAGCCTTTTGAAGTTTTTCTTTTACTTCTTTGTCTTTTACCACGACAACTTCCCAGCACTGGCAGTTTGTCCAGGAAGGCGTCCATTGAACGGCCTCAAGGATTAAGTCCAAACTCTCCTGTGAAACTTCATCTTTAGTAAAATTACGGATGCTTCTTCTTTCTTTTATTATCTTCATTAATCTATCCATATGTATCACCTTTTTTAAAAAATGAGCCAATTCCAAAACGTCCCCTTTCGCCCGATCTCTGCGTCAGGCAAAAATTTTAATCCTCAAAATACAGGAGTGTATTCCTGCGGTTAAAATTTTTGCCTTTCTTGACCTCGAACGAAATTGAACATTTTGAAATCGACTCAAATGTAATAAAATTGACCTGTATTAATTACCTGCCTTTAAATTGTATTATTTTTGCGCTGTACGGTTTTTTGATATTTTTTGTTTTAATGCCCTGGCACCTGCATGAAACCCATCTTCCTCCGCACCCTGGACATATTTCAATGCCGCATCCCACATGATGTAAGCCTCCAGGTAAAACTCCGCAATCAGGGCATCTTTCACAACCTTTTGGCACGTCCTGTTTTTTGATAAAAAAAGGCACCGGTTTATACTTTTTTCCGTCAATTATCAGATCATGCTCTATGCAGGATTCAGCTCGAAACTTTATTTTTCCACAGAGTTTGCATATAGTCAAAAAAAGATCCTTTATACAAAAAAATTATAAAATTAAAGATCCATAAGTCTGATGTTTGCCGGTGATTGTGATAATGTTTTTTTCAAATCCCCCATGGATTTTGATAATGCCTTAAATTTTTGGGTAGTTGTGGCGGCTGATATTTTTGTTCCCTTTTGATCCAGAGCATCTAAAATATAATATATGGTAAGTCTGTTAATATCAACAGCGGGCTGATATAATATCTGCTCATCATCTTCAGTGGCTGTGCCTGATATCACCCCGCACCCCACAAGGTCATTAATCAGTTCATCAACGAGGCAGATGGGCATTTCAAGGGATTCGGATATTTTATCCATTGATAATGGCCTGGCCCCCATGGAAAAATTTTTTATTAAAACATATGCGATTTGAAGGGTGAATAACCTTTTTAATTCCATACTTATATTATCAGAATCAGGTTTTAATTCATATTTGTTAATATTTTGATGTGCATATGAGATTTCCGTTCCAAAAAGAACAATAAGCCAGCTTATTTGCAGCCACATTAAAAACATAGGAAGGGCAGCAAAACTTCCATAAATTGCATTATAGCTCGATACACCTACCTGAAATTTTATATATCCCCATTGCACCAGCTGATAAATTGTTCCGCTGATTATTCCGCCGATGGCTCCTGAAGCAAAGCGCACGCGGGTATTTGGCATAATTATGTAGATAAATGTAAAAAGCGTCCATATTAAAAGAAAGGGGATTAGTTTAAAACTGAAAAAAATAATCGGGCTGATTATTTCAAATATAGACAGCTTTTCGGTAAGGTAGGTTATCTTTGTGGTGATAAAGACAGTAACGGAGCTGGAAAGGACAAAAAACAGTGGACAAACAACCATCAAAGAAAGATAATCTCCTGTTTTTCGTACAGCAGTTCTCGGCTTGCTTATCTTCCATATATCGTTAAGGGATTGTTCAATGTTGCCAAGTACTTTTATAACCGTCCATAAAAGTATAACAATACCGATACCCGCAATCAGCCCTCCTTTTGTGTTTTCCAGAAGTGAATGTGAAAAATTGATGATTTGTTCCAGTACCTGTTCCTGACCTGGAAGCTTTTCCATCAACTGTTTTTCTAATATTTTTTTCAGCCCGAATCCGCTCGCTATTCCGAAAACAAGGGCTGCCACCGGTACTATAGAGAGAGCTGACCAGAATGTCAGAGCCGAAGCCCTGAGATAGCATTTATCTTTTCCAAAGCTCTGGGCAGACAAAAGGATAATTCTCAGATACTTTATCAAAAATGAAATACCTGGTGGCTTTTGGGCAAGACGAGTCCTCCAGATATCCTTTTGAAGAAAAGTAAAAAATTTTAATATATAACCCCTGAAGTTTGTCATTTATTTGCCATCAACTATAGTTTTCGTTTATCTATAACACGTTTTGCTTTTCCTTCAAATCTTTCCAGAGATTTTTCTTCAACAAGTTTAACATCAACTGAAATGCCAAGTTCTGTGCTGAGTCTCTTTTTTATCCGGTCTACCAGCTTGCGCTGTTTTTTCATCTCGTCAAAGAATATCGATTCAGTAACCTCTACCATAACAAAAATTTTGTCAAGGCGGCCTTCTCTTTCCACAATAATCTGATAATGCGGCTCAGTTCCCTCAATATCAAAGAGCACTGCTTCAATCTGGGATGGGAATATATTGACACCTTTTATTATCAGCATGTCATCGGTTCGTCCGATTATGCGGCTTATTTTTTTAAACGTCCTGCCGCAGGGACACGGCTCGGATATGATGCTGGTGATGTCTCTCGTGCGGTATCTGATAACCGGAAAAGCCTCCTTGGTTAAGGTGGTAATTACCAGCTCTCCTGTTTCGCCGTCAGGCAGGGGTTTTAGTGTATCAGGGTTGATTATTTCAATAAGAAAATGATCCTCATTAACATGAAGGCCGTTACGCTCCAGGCACTCTCCGGCTATCCCGGGTCCCATGACTTCGCTCAGACCGTAGTTGTCTGTTGCAATAATGCCTAACTTGTTCTGCAGCTCCATGCGCATTTCATCAGACCATGGTTCTCCTCCGAACAGACCGTATTTAAGCGTGAAATCATTCATGCTCAGGTTGCGGCTCTGTATGGCATCTGCCAGTAAAAGCGCATAACTCGGAGTGCATACCAGGGCAGTTGTTCTGAAATCCTCCATGATCTGAAGCTGTCTTTTTGTGTTTCCGCTTGATATGGGAATAACAGAGGCTCCAAGCTTTTCAGCCCCGTAGTGCAGACCGAAACCTCCTGTAAAAAGACCATATCCAAAGGCAATCTGAACAACGTCATCCCTTGTTACGCCTGCCTCGACAAGTATTCTGGCCACAAGAGACGACCAGCGTTTTATATCATTTCTGGTATAGCCCACCACAGTAGCCAGACCTGTGGTTCCTGAAGAGCCATGCAGACGGACAACTTCACGCAAAGGAACTGCAAAAAGTCCGTAAGGGTAGTTGTTTCGCAAATCTTCTTTTGTTGTAAATGGAAGGGCGCTGAGTTCATCAAGAGACCGGAAACCATCAGGGTCGATATTATGTTCTCTGAATTTTTGTCTGTAATGGGGAACATTTCTGGATACTCTGTACAGTGTGGACTGGAGTCGTTCGAGCTGAAGCTGCTCAAGATCCTCTCTTGCCATACATTCTTTTTCAGGCTCAAAAAACATTTTTTTTTCCATGTTTATACATCCCTTCCAAGATATGCTCTCTGTATATCCTTGTTCATTAATAATTCTTCTGAAGAACCCTGCAAAATTATCTTTCCTGTTTCCATAACATAACCCCTGTCTGCTATGCCAAGAGCAGCCACAGCATTCTGTTCAACAAGGAGCACGGTATTTCCTGCTTCCCTGAGTTTTGTAATTATCTGAAAGATATCTTTTACGATTAAAGGCGCAAGACCTGTTGAAGGTTCGTCCATCATTATAAGGGCAGGTTTTGCCATCAGCGCCCTGCCCATGGCAAGCATCTGCTGCTCGCCCCCTGAAAGGGTGCCTGCAAGCTGATTTTCCCGTTCCTTTAATATGGGGAAGATATCTATAATTTTTTTTATTTCTGCTGCAGGGGCTTTTTTATCCTTTTTATAAAGGACATAACCTCCCAGGATCAAATTTTCCTTTACTGTCATGGTGGAAAAAATCTGGCGCCCCTCAGGAACCAGGGAGCAACCCATCTCCACGATGCGTGCAGGGGGTGTTTGCCCTAATTTTTTTTTATTAAGGAGTATCTCTCCTGCATTTGCCTTTATGAGGCCTGCAATTGTATTAAGCAGAGTTGTCTTGCCAGCGCCGTTTGCGCCTATTATGGTTACTATTTCACCGGAAGCAACATGCATGGAAATCCGTTTCAAGACCCGGAGCTTGCCATATCCTGATTCCAGGTTTTTGATTTTAAGCATCTTCTTCCCCGAGATATATTTTTATCACTTCTTTATTCTTCTGAATATCGGAAGGTATGTCTTCAGCTATAACCTGACCGTAACTGAGCACGACTATTTCATCGGAAATATCCATTACAAGAGACATGTCGTGCTCTACAAGGAGAACAGTAACCCCTTTATCCCTGATTCTGCCTATTAAGGCTGCCAGTTCTCCTGTTTCATAGATATTCAAACCTGCTGCGGGTTCATCAAGAAGAAGAATGTCCGGCTCAACAGCAAGCGCTCGGGCTAATTCAACCGATCTCTGCCTGCCGAATGAGAGGCTGCTTACATCAGTATTGGCTGAATCTGCTATATCGAGAAGCTCCAGGATTTCCATGGCCTTTGCCCTTGTTTCTTTTTCTTCGCGCCATGTCCATGGCAGATTTAACATTCCGGATATAAAACCGGCTTTGGTTCGTGTATGTCGGCCTATAAGAACGTTGTCTAAAGTTGTCATGCCTGGAAAAAGCCTGATGTTTTGAAAAGTACGGGAGAGACCGCAGGCTGCAACCTGAAATGGTTGTAAACCAAAAATAGATTTTTGTTTAAAAATAATGGAGCCTGAGTGGGGGGAAATATTTCCGCATATAAGATTAAAAAGCGTTGTTTTTCCTGCGCCATTGGGGCCTATTACAGCTTTGATCATACCTTTTTTTACAGAAAACCCAACATCGCATACAGCGTGCAGACCACCGAAATAATGATTTAAATTGTTTATTTCAAGTAATGCCACAAAAATGCTCCGGAAATAGTAATTAAAAAATTTTTACTGTGCGTTTAAGTTTGGGCCAAATATTAAGTCTGAAGACTCCTTCAGGCGCAAACAGCATTATTAAAATCAAAATTATGCCAAACACGGCATCATCGTATGAGCCGAACAGCCCCCTGAGCGACAGGAAGTTTAATATAACCCCCATCACCAAGACGCCCCACAGGTTCGCCATGCCCCCTATTGCAACAATAGCCACATAACGGATCGACTTCATTGACCCTGCTTCTGAAGGCCCTATTCCTCCGTTATAGTGGGTTAAAAAAACTCCTGCAACAGCGGCAAAAGCAGCGCTTAAAACAAAGGTGAAGAGTTTGTACCTCGCTGTATCAATACCCATTGCATTTGCAGCGCCCTCATCTCCGTGTATAGCGCTTAAAGCCCGCCCCACACGGGAGTGGATTAAATTCAGCAGAATAACTGTTCCTCCAAGAACAAGAACCCAGGCAATATAGTAGTTTTGAATTCTTGCGTCAAAAGATCCGCTCACTGTTATTCCCGGGAATAATGTAAAAGCGGGAACTTCAGATATGCCGTCTGCTTCACCGAATATTTCCGTCGCAAGAAACACCCTGTATATAATTGTGCCGAATCCCAGTGTGGCCATGGCAAGGTAATGCCCTTTAAGTTTTAAAACCGGTGTGCCTATGGCAAATGCAACAATAACGGCAGTAAAAACAGCGATTAAAAATGCCGCCCAGGGATTAAAGTTCAGCAGAGTATCTCCAAAAATATCCTGACTTGTTATAAGTATTCCACATTTTTCCATAAAAATCATTATCATGTTATCTTTAAATGATATTAGATTATATGTGGTCAGAACCGCAGATATATAGCCGCCTATGCCGAAGAATCCGGCATGGCCAAGGGACATCTGACCGGCATAACCCATGAGCATGCAGAGCCCTATAACAACGAGTGAATAGTATGCCACCATGGTTAACTGGGTAAGATAGTATCCTGTGCCCGAAAACAGAGTAGACAGCTGAATCGTTATAATGACAATTAAAAGGATGAGAACTGAAAAATATTTTTTTAAACCCATTAGAATTCCTTTAGACCGGCAGCTTCCTTATTACCGAATATTCCGTGGGGTTTAAAAAAAAGTATAAGAAGAAGGATGGTTATTGAAACTGCATCCTGGAAAGCAAGGGGCAGAAAACTTACACTGAAAGCTTCAATGATCCCTAGCAGCAGACCGGCGGCTACTGCTGCGAAACTGTTGCCAAGCCCCCCAAGGATTGCAACGGTAAATCCTTTTATGGCCAGGCCTGTTCCGTTATCATACTGGGTATAGGTTATGGGAGACATAACACAGCCGGCAAGAGCGCCTATGCCTGCGCTTAGCATGAACGAGAATGTGACCATGTTTTTTGCATTAATACCGCAGAGGGTTGCCGCAACCTTGTTTGATGCACATGCCCGCATTTTTTGCCCTAAAAAAGTAAATTTAAAAAACAGGCTTAAACCCGCCACCATTAAAAAGCATACCCCTATGACCCATAGCACCTGGGGAGAGATATTTGCCCCTAATATTCGTATTGAAGAGATCTCATCGCCCATAAAATAAGGAAGAGCATAAACACTCTCACCCCATATGTGCAGAGCCGCTTCTTTGGTCATAATTGAAATGCCAATGGTGATAATCACTACTCTTAATACAGAAGGATTAACAAGCCATCTTATAAATATTATTTCTATTAGAGCTCCTACTGCCATGGTGACAAGCACTGCAAATAAGATTGCCAGGGGCAGCGGTAAAAAATGATTGAGCGAAATTGCAGTCATTGCTCCTATCATTACAAATTCACCCTGTGCAAAATTAATTATACCGGTGGTGTTGTAAATAATATTAAAACCTATTGCAACAATAGCATAGATTGAACCGTATGTTATTCCTGCAAACAGATATTGTGTAAAGAGTTCAAAAGTCATTTTTGTATATAAATAATATTAAATAGCGGCAAGGTTTCCCTGCCGCTGATTAGTTGTTTTGGTGGATTCGTCGCTTACGCTCCTTAATCCACCCTACAATCCTACCAACTTTATATAAAATGTGTAGGGTGGATTAAGCGTAGCGAATCCACCAAAAATTTCTGTTATTTTTCATATAAAACAAATTTGCCGTCTTTTACGGTAAGCATTACAAATGCATCGATCCCAAGGCCGTTATGATCTTCGGGAGTAAAGTTGAATATCCCTCCGGTTCCCACAAAGCCTTTCATGTTTTCAATGGCATCTCTAACCTTTTCCTTGTCAGTACCAGCACTTTTAATGGCTTCGCAGAGAATTTTCATCGCGTCATATCCATGACCTCCAAAAGTGCTTACGGGCTCGGAATATTTTTTTTCATAATCGTTTTTATATTTTATCAAAAGACTCTTCTGGAGGTTATCGTCCGACAGCACATCTGCCACGAGAAGTCTGCCCGCAGGAAAAATAATTCCCTCTGCAGCAGCTCCGCCGGCCTTAACATATTTGATATTTCCAAATCCGTGGCTCTGGAACAGGGGAACATCCCAACCTGCCTGGCGCATATTTTTTGCGACAATTCCCTGGGCCGGCACAATAGACCAGTTTACCACAGCCTGGATCTCTTTATGAGCCTTCAGTTTTGCTATAACAGCGCTTAAATCCGTAACTTTTTTATCGTAAACCTCACTTGCAACAATTTTGATACCGAAATCAGGAGCATATTTTTTAAGCTGCCCTTTGCCTGCCTTGCCAAACCCTGTATTGCCGCTTATTACTGCAATTTTGGAGATTTTCAGCTTGTTCATCTCCAT
>CAYZXU010000094.1:0-8896 GCA_964482535.1 uncultured Desulfobacteraceae bacterium
ACTAAAACTAAAATCCATATTATATTCTCCTTAAAAAAATAAGGTTGTTTTTTAATCTGTTTAAATTAAATTTCACAAAATCAGACCGGTTTAATTAATTTAATCCAAAAGACTAAAATCTCGGAAGACCCAAACCTGTCCATGCGATAATATTACGCTGCACTTCAGAGCTTCCGGCTGCCACAGTCATTCCCATGGCAAGCTGGTAAGCGTCTACCATGCCTCCTCCAAGAGGCGCCCATTTTGATTCAGACAGTGAACCGTAAAAACCCATTATCTCTGTTGAAAAATCAGCCAGCTTCTGAAGTAATTCCGTACCAAAAACTTTTGCTTCTGATGCTGCTGAAGCAGCCATTCTGAGTCCGCCCTGTTCCTGCAGCCATGCAATTTTAAATACAAGGGTATGGCCTGCATACAGATCCGTATATAATCTTGCAATTTTCTGTCTTACAAATGGATTTTGAGAAAGATACTTTCCGTTTCGTTTTGTTGTTTTAACATATTCAATCATCTCTTCAAGGCATGCTTTGCCTTCAACAAAGAAAACGCCAAGGCTTGATCTTTCAAAATTCATGGTTTCCAGTGTCAGTTTCCAGCCCTGATTTTCTTCCCCTATAAGATCTTTTGCAGGGATTCTCACATCCTTTAAAAAGACTTCATTATAAACATGTTTGGTGTCCATATAATATATTGGACGAACTTCAATCCCTGGAAGATCCATGCTGAGATGAAAGACAGAAAGCCCTCTGCTTCTTTTTGATTCAGGATCAGTTCTTGCGAGGAGAAACATGCAGTCCGCCCTGTGAGCGCCGGTTGTCCATATTTTCTGGCCGTTAACAACATACTCGTCTCCGTCCTTAATCGCAGTAGTTGCCAAAGATGCCAGATCAGAACCTGCATCAGGTTCGCTCCAACCCTGACAGTATGTAACTTCACCCCTTGCTATGGGTTTGAGCAGCCGTTCCTTCTGATCATCATTTGCAGCAAGAATCAGAGTAGGCGCAAACATTCCAACCCCTGCAATATCAATACCCGGGGAGCGAAATCTGTCTTTAGCTTCGTTAAATATCAGATGCTCTAACATGGGCGCTTCCTGACCACCGCAGTCCTTGGGCCATGTTTTTGAAATCCATCCTTTGGCGCCAAGCTTTTTTGCCATCTCCTTGTGGAATTCAAATCCTTCCGGTGTATTATAAACACCTTCTATACCGCCTCTCCCGTATTCAGGAGGAGCATTTTTCATCTCTTCTCTGAAAAAGTCTTCAAACTCTTTTTTTAATGCTTCCTGCTTCTCAGTAAGTTTGAAATTCATAAAAAAAACCTCCGTCCGTTCTGTTGATAAACAGTTTGCACCTTGATTATTCATAAATTGAATTAAAGATGCCCAATAAATATTTTTTATCAGAAACTAAACAAACCCAATTAAAAAAGTTCAAATAATATTTTTTTATTACAGACTTATTGCTTAAAACACCGGTATATGTCAAGTATGAATTGATTTACAGATCAATCTGCCGGCCAAGCCTGTAACCCAGCCCTGAAAAACGATTTTCCGGTCTGTTGTTTTCAATCGCTATTTTAAGGGCTCTTTCAGTGCCTGTTATAATAACAAGTTTTTTACCCCTGGTCAGCGCAGTATAGAGAAGATTTCTCTGTAAAAGTGCAAAATGCTGGGTCATTATGGGCACAATTACTGCCGGATACTCCGACCCCTGTGATTTATGCACTGAAATTGCATATGCCAGGGTCAGCTCATTTGTTTCATCAAAATTATACCTAACCTCTTTTTGATAATATTCAACCAAAAGCTGTGAGCTGCTCTTTTCTATGGAGGTTATTATGCCTATATCACCGTTGAAAACATCCTTTGTATAATTATTTTTTAGATGCATAACCTTGTCGCCCTTTTTAAAGGTCATGCCGTTTCCTTTAAGCATAATACTACTCTGATTTAAAGCCTCCTGGAGAACATGATTCAAATTAATGGTGCCTGCAACCCCTTTATGCATGGGGGTTATAACCTGAATATCATAAAGAGGGTCAAAATTAAAACGTTCAGGTATAGCCCTGCTGCAAAGTTCAACTATTGTTGAAACCACCTTGTCTGGATTATTCTGCCGGATAAAATAGAACTCCAAAAGAGATTCAGGATCTGCCGGTTCCTTAATTTCAGGGAGCTTTCCTTCACGAACCCTGTGGGCATTAATAATTATAGGGCTCTCCTGGGTTTGCCTGAAAATCTTTTTCAGATAAAAAACCGGAATTTTTTCAGATTTAATCATATCAGCCAAAACATTGCCTGGACCCACAGACGGGAGCTGAAAAATATCACCCACGAGTATAAAAACAGAATTCATGGAGACTGCATTCAGCATATGATACATAAGGTATATATCTACCATGGAAGCCTCATCTATGATAACAGCATCCGCATCCAGAGGATCATCCCTGTTTTTCTCAAACATACCCTCACTAAAGTTAAAACCAAGCAGCCTGTGAATAGTTTTTGCTTCTTTTTTTGTTACTTCTGCGAGACGCCTTGCTGCGCGTCCTGTGGGAGCTGCAAGAAGCACTTCTTTGCCAAGGGAAGCAAATAATGTGTTAATAGATTTTATCAGGGTTGTTTTACCTGTGCCAGGACCTCCTGTAATAATTACTACCCTGTGGACAAGAAGCTCTTTTAATATATTAAGCTGTTCCTGTGAAAGTTTGATAAAAAGTTCTTTAAAAATTATTTCAGAGATCCGGTCTGTGTCTATTTTCGGAGGAATAATCGGAATGGATAAAAAGGTTTTGAGCCTGTCTGCCAGCCCTGTTTCAGCCTGATAAGCGCTCAGAGGATATACTGCTGTTGCTGCACCCATATTCTCAATAACAAATTCGCCTGAATCAGAAAGAGCTTTTACAGCTTTTTTTGCAGTATCAGGCTTGATTTTAAAATTTTTTTCACATTTCAGCAAAATTTGACTCTCAAGGGCATATACATTTCCTTCACCTGCATTCTGTTCCATAATATGCAGTACACATGCTTTTACCCTTTCAAGTTCATCTATGGGTGTTTTCATGTTCCGGGCTATTAGATCAGCAAACTGAAAATTTATACTGGGCACATCCTTTACCATTAGATAAGGGTTCTCGCTAATTATATCCACAGAATCCTTCCCGTATATTTCAAAAATATTTCCGCAAAAAGATACGTCGGCTCCTGTCTCCTGCAAAAAAACCATTAAACTTCTTGCTGCATGCTGCTCTTTCCAGGCTTCTGATATAAGGGATGCTTTTGATTCTCCTATGCCTTCCACTTCCCGTAATTTTTCAGGGCAATTTTCTATTATATCCAGGGTATTTTCACCAAAACGGTTTATGAGTCTGCCGGCCATTTTTTGACCTATCCCCTTGATAAACCCTGTTTCAAGATATTTTTTTATGCCGCTTATGGTAGCAGGAAGGGTTATTTCAAATGAATCTATTTTGAATTGTTCGCCGTATTTTAAGTGGGTTTCCCATGTTCCTTTTAACAAAATAGCCTGACCAGGAGCAGCGCCAGGCATGAAGCCGGTTACTGTTACAGGATTCTGGGAGTCTGATATTTTTATTCTCGCAACTGTATAATAATTTTCAGGATTAAAAAAAACAATATGTTCAAGACTGCCTTTAATGGTTGTCATGAGAAATGCCGGTCAAACCGGTTGATTATCCAGTGGGAAGCATCAAAAAGATCCCGGGAAACATGATCCGGCAAACTATTTGGTAAATCTATTTTTTTCAAGAGCGTTTTTTCAGATTTTTTACCGTTACCGGTTTTAACCAGCACTGCATATCTGCATCCTGCGCTCTTTGCACATTCAATATCCTTGACACTGTCCCCCACCATTGCCGAGCAGGCAAGGTCTATATTATATTTTTTTTGAGCTTTGCGAATAAGACCGGTTTCAGGTTTTCTGCAGATGCATCCTTCTTCAGGAGTATGGGGGCAAAAAAAAAC
This sequence comes from uncultured Desulfobacteraceae bacterium, assembly GCA_964482535.1. GTDB lineage: Bacteria > Desulfobacterota > Desulfobacteria > Desulfobacterales > BuS5 > CAYZXU01. The sequence goes on from CAYZXU010000094.1 coordinate 3,986, forward strand.
ATCCTTTATAAGACCGCCCCGTGATTTCACAGTTTCGACCATCATCTCATGAATATGCATAATCTCCTGGAGAGTTGTTAACCCGCGGTTGATTGCAGACTGGTTTGTAATAATAATAACTGTAAAACCGTTTAAAGTAAAATTTCTAATTGCTTCTATACTTTTTGGTAAAAATTCAAACTCCTGCCGGCTTTTTATATAATCGGATGAGTCCTTATTTATAACTCCGTCCCTGTCGAGAAAAACAACTTTTTTAAGCATACTTCCTTTAAATTTCTCCTGTTTTTAAAAATTTAAAATTTTTTTAAAAAACACCGATTCACTCTGCAACAATAATTGCATTTTCATAACCGTTTGTTTTTAAAACTTTTTCATATTCAGCAGCCTGGGTCAGGCTTGAACATTTTCCAACACGAACCCTGTAAAGTATTTCATATCCGTTATCATATGAGGCAATATGAACATTCCGGTATTTTTTTTCAAGTTGAAGTTTAAGCTTTTCAGCATTTGACAGATCTCTGAAGGCTCCAACCTGAAAAGTAAAGTTACCTTTGGTATAATCGTATGATTCAGTCAGCAGCAAGTCCGAAGAGCCTGTTACTGCAATTTCAACATATGTTGTACCCGAATCTGCAATTCCTATTCTTTTAGCGGCTTCACAGGAAAGATCAATTATTCTGCCGGTTATAAAGGGTCCCCTGTCGTTCACCCTGACTGTAATCTCCCTGTTGTTGTCAAGACGACGGACACTGACAATTGTTCCAAGAGGAAGGGTCTTATGCGCGGCTGTCATTGCATGCATGTTATAGATCTCACCATTTGCCGTCTTTTTGCCGTGAAATTTATCTCCATACCATGAGGCTATTCCGCGCTGCTTAAAACCATGGGAGTTTTGCAGGGGCTTGTACCACTTGCCATAGATACTGTAAGGTTTTGATGAAGGGGGTAATGTTTTGTTCAAGGCTTTTGCTTCAGGTTTTCTCGTTTCTTTAAGGACTGTGCACCCGTTAAGCAAAAAAAACAAAAAGATAAGGGTAAATACTGTTGCAAAAAATTTATGCCTTTTACTAAAAGCCACCAAATGATCCTCTTTTTTATTTTCCCAGGGCAATATCAATAACATCAAGCATCTTTTCAACAAAGTGAAACTCTATATCTTTTTGTACCTTTTCAGGAATCTCCTCAAGATCTTTTTCATTCCACTTTGGCAGTACAAGTATTTTTATGCCCGACCGGTGTGCGGCAAGAATCTTTTCCTTAATCCCTCCCACAGGCAGGACAAGACCGCGCAGGGTTATTTCACCTGTCATTGCCAGGTTTTTTTTTATGATTCTCTTTGTCAGCAGGGATACGAGCGCTGTAAGTATAGTTACACCTGCAGAAGGACCGTCTTTAGGAATCGCGCCGGCAGGAACATGAATATGGATCTCGTGGTCCTGAAAAAAGTCCTCGTCTATTCCCAGTTTTCCAACATTTGACCGTACAAAGCTAAGAGCGGCAGCGGCAGATTCCTTCATGACATTTCCAAGCTGACCTGTTAAAGTGAGTCCTTTTGATCCCTTCATTGAAGTTGCCTCAACAAAGAGAATCTCTCCGCCGGCCTGTGTCCAGGCAAGACCTGTTGCCACCCCGGGAGTGGACACTCTTGCTTTGGTCTCGGATGTCAATTTCACAGGGCCAAGAAAACCGTGAATATCGTCCACCTTTATAACTTTTGGAGAATCTTCACCCGATGCAACCATAACTGCAACGCCCCTGCAAATTGAGGCTATTTCACGTTCCAGGTTCCTTAAGCCGGCCTCACGTGTATATCCTGAAATTATACGCCTTATCGCGCCGGTGGTAAATTTTATATGATGTGCTGTAATACCGTTTTCTTTACGCTGCCTTGGGATAAGGTATCTGTTTGCAATTTTAAGTTTCTCATCCATTGTATAGCCTAAAAGCTCTAACACTTCCATTCTGTCTCTTAAGGCCGGCGGAATTGTGTCTAAAATATTGGCAGTTGTAATAAACATTACTTTTGACAGGTCAAAAGGCACATCAAGATAGTGGTCTGAAAAAGAAAAATTTTGTTCGGGATCTAAAACTTCCAACAAAGCAGATGATGGATCACCCCGAAAATCACTGCCGAGTTTATCTATTTCATCAAGCATGAAAACAGGATTATTAGATTCAGCCCTTCTTATCCCCTGAATTATACTTCCCGGAAGAGCGCCTACATATGTTCGCCTGTGCCCCCTTATTTCAGCTTCATCCCTCACTCCTCCAAGTGATATTCGTATGAATTTCCTTCCAAGAGCTCTCGCTATTGAACGACCAAGAGAAGTTTTCCCTGTTCCTGGAGGGCCTGCGAAACAGAGAATGGGACCCTTTGAATCTTTTTTGAGTTTGCGCACGGCAAGATATTCGATTACTCTTTTTTTTGGTTTCTCCAGTCCGAAATGATCTATATCCAGAATCTTTTGTGCTTTCTTTATATCAAGATTATCCTTTGTTCCCTTATCCCAGGGAAGAGCTGTCAACCAGTCAAGATATGTTGAAGCCACAGTATACTCTGATGAGGAAGGGTGCATGCGCGCAAGACGTTTAATCTCCCGATCCGCCTCTTTTTTTACTTCTTCAGGGATATTGATTTTTTCAATCTTTGCTTTATATTCTTCAACCTCAACGTTTGTTTCATCTTTTTCGCCCAGTTCTTCCTTAATAGCTTTAAGCTGCTGCCGCAGATAATAATCCTTTTGACTCTTCTCCATGTCACCCTTGACCTGAGACTGAATTTTATTGCCGAGTTCAACTACTTCAAGCTGATGATTAAGAAGCCTTGTTACTTCTTTTAATCGTTTTTTTACATCTTCTGTTTCAAGAACTCCCTGCTTTTCTTCTGGTGTAGAATTAATAATTGAAGCAACCATATCTGCCAGAACACCAGGTTCATGAATGGATTTTGACATTATTGCAATCTGTGCCGGAATACCCGAAGAAAGTTCCACAAACTTTGTAAACTGACCTGTTATATTGGCCATCAATGCCTCAATCTCTTTATTCTTCTCATCAACCTCTTTGATATTAATCACATTTGCAACAGGATAGGGTTGTCCCTTGATAAAATTTTTAACCCTGAAACGTCCAAGCCCCTGTATAAGCATCTGAATTCTGTTGTTTTCAGTTTCTGCCATTTTCATTATTAAAGCGCTGGTGCCAACCTTATGCAGATCTTCGTGGGGATACTCGCTGCGTTGGGAAGGAGTTTTAGATAATATAAGCCCTACAATGCGATCCTTAGACATTACTTCATCAATAAGCTGTGCATATTCATCCTGCATAACAACCATGGGCAGAACCATTTTGGGAAATAGCGGAGCATCAAATAAGGGAAATATGGAAAGAGTTTCGGGCATATTTTTTGCGTCAAAAGTAAAAGATGTATGATTTTCAGGCATGGATTACCTCGATTATTTTATTGGTATTTTGTGTACCCTGTTTCCGATTAATTTTTTAAGCCTTATATTAAGAAAGCCATTAACGTATGATGCAGTAATAGAATCCATATCAACAGACGTGGTAAAAGGCAGAAGCCTTTCAAATTCACCATACCTGATCTCCGCGAGTTTGAATGAAGCATTTTTTAAAACAGGCTCTTTAGACCGCCTCCCAAAGATTCTTATAAATCTGCTGCCGACTTCAACTTCAAGGTTTTTCTGGTCAACCCCTGCAATTTCAGCCAGCACAATAATTTCATCTGGAGTTTCATAAACATCAATCTGGGGACTCCATCTTCGTTTTGAAAAGGATATCCGCGGATTTGACATTCTAAAGATATCATCAACCCTTCTTTCAAAACCAGAACTCAATCTATTAAAATCATTTGAAAATTTAACCTTTATTTGAGCCATTTTGCACTCCTGAAACCATAAAATATTTTAGGAAAGACACTTTTAAAAATTAAACCATAACAGTGCGGCAAAAAAATTAAAAACAAATAACCTGCTGATTATATTTTATAAAGACTATCATTATATTGTATAGTTGTAAAGAGCTAAATAACACTCAGGGCGTTGCCCTTGTCTGGCATATTGTGCCTTTTCAGGGCTAATTGTCATACAATTTATTTTTTAGCGAGTCCTTAGTGGGTTCCTGCATATAATCCTCTAAAAATTTATTTTATCTTTTGATGATAATACAATTATAAAAATTAAATTTAAAAAAAATATTTTTGATATCCAAAGGAAAAAGTAAGAAAGATCAAGCCTCTAATGAAACAAAAACATTAAATGTGATAGTCGGCAAAAGTCCGGGGACTTGTTGAAGAATGGGCAGAGTTACACGGCAATACACTGTTGTGTTGGAGATGTGGAAAACAAAAGAGTTTCATCCAATTGAACCTCTTGTTTAAAGTAGAAAAACAAAAAATGGAATGTGTATATTTGAAAGAAGCAAAATATATTAAGGATTTTAAGTAATTTTTTGCAATTCCATCTCGACTCATGGCCTATTTTGGCATGGCAATGTGGCTTTGACATAGCCCCTGAGACGTTATACGAAAGGGTTAAGGTGAGACGCCATATTCACTCAGGAATCATCAGCTCCACAATATGTCACTTGAGACCGGGTACTCCCGACATGGCCAATAAAGTAGGGGTGTCCCGTTTATAAATGAGGACCGAAATAATGGTAGGATTGCCAGTAAAAAGACCAAAGATAAGAATAATACCAGCATAAATCCCAGAACAAAAAATTGGCTTACCTGTTACCCTTAGGAGTTGTAACAAACCCAGAAGCAGTAAAATTTTTACTATCAATTTTATTGTCCGCTAATGGGTCATTATAAATGACCGTTAACAATTATTTAACCTTTTATAATGTATGTTTCGCGCAGTTAGGTTATAATCCTCTTAAATAGCTTGATTT
>CAYZXU010000095.1:0-8811 GCA_964482535.1 uncultured Desulfobacteraceae bacterium
TACCTATCCAGTTAAAAAGTCCATAACAAAACAGGAGAAGGGAAAAGCTGCGGCCGTAAACAGAGCCCATGAGTATCATAACATATAAAAACGGTATGGCGCTCCATATTTCAATGCAGCGCTGGCTAATTATATCTATAATTCCTCCATAGTATCCCTGAATAGAGCCTGCTATAATACCTATTAACATAGAGCATGCAACCAGCATGATGCCAAAGCTCATGGAGGTTCTTAGTCCGTATAATATTCTGGCAAAAACATCCCTGCCCGCACCATCGATTCCCATGGGGTGACCTTTTACAGGAGGAAAGGGGAAATTAACATCTTTTTTTGCAAACTCAGCACTGTAAAGATTGTTATTTATTATGAGTTCAACCGGATCAACGGGTCCGTAAAACCGTTTTTCCATACTGCTTTTCAGCATGTTTTTGTTTTTTTCGTCAAGCTGATTCCATAGAGCCATATTTTTAGGGCTTTTTGTAAGGGAAACAGGTTCGTATTTTTTATTGAACAGGAGACCTGCACCGATATTATCTGCAAAATCATCTTTAATAATTTTACTGAATCTTATTCTCACGGTTTTTGGGGTTTTTTTTCTGCTTGTAAAGGTTGAAAGAGTTGCCAGCAAATTCTTTCCATTTATGCTTTTTATTTTAAAATTCAAGCGGGGAGCATTTTTATTTTCAAATCTTAAGTTAACAGCCTGTCTCATATCTTCCGGAATGGTGAAGTAATCTGAAAGTATAATATCCCGGACATTTTTTCTGCTGTCTATAAACTGGTCGAATAATGAGGAGCGTGCAACCGAGTAGTCTTTTTTGATATTAACCGAGGCAATCTTTGGAACCTGTATAAATGATAGAGAGATATTATCTGAAACACAAATCGATTCAGGATTAATGCTTTCAAATGGCCCAAAAGGCACAGGCGGAAAAATCATGAAATTTTTTCTATTTTCTTTAAACAAAGGGCCGGAATTTAATTTTTTATAATCAGCCCTTGTATTTTCCCCGCTTCCTGTGAACAGATTTTGTGAGTAAAATTTAAATACCGGAAAATATGACTTTCCGTTATACTTCACATACAACGGAGAACTATTGCATATGAGTTCGGAGCAAAGGCTGACAGCATAAAGCAGTATAAGAATAAACAGCGATATATAAGCCCTTTTTACCTCCTTGAACTTAAGCAGCCTTTTTTGGGTAACAGGATTTATGAAAAATTTAAAAATCATAAAAAGCGGTTTAATTCTCCTGAAAGTTTATTCTTGGATCAATTAAAATATATGTGAAATCGGAGATAATATTTCCTATAAGTCCAAGAACACTCGTTATTGAAAGTATGCACAGAAAAACTGGATAGTCGCGGCCCACGATGGCCTCAAGGCTGAGACGTCCCATGCCGGGAATTTCAAAAACCTGTTCTATAATAACCGAACCTGCAAACATAACCGTAATAATCGAACCAAACCCTGTTGCTATGGGAATCAGGGCATTACGCAGGGCATGTCCCCACACAGCCCTGGAAAAGCTCCCGCCCTTGGCGACCACTGTTCTTATATAGTCCCTGCTTATCTGATCCAGAAGAGAATTTTTCATCAAAAGGGTCAGCACTGCGAAGTTGCCGATTATATAACAGAGTACAGGGAGAAACATGTGCTTGAAAATATCCGCTGTTTTTTGAATAAAAGTCATGGAAAAAAAATTGTCTGAATAGAATCCTGAAACAGGGAAAAAGTCCCAAAGTCCATCAACAGTGCCGCATAAGAGCATTTTTAGCACCATTCCAAATGCGAATGCAGGTGTTGCATACCCGACAAATATGACTATGCTGGAAAAAAGATCGAATGCCTGATTATGTTTCAATGCCTTGAGTATGCCTAAGGGTATGCATATAATATAAGACAGAATAAAACCTGTTATTCCGAATATGAGTGATACCTTAAAACGTTCTTGTATAAGCTGCCAGGCTGTTTTGTTCGGGAATTTGTATGATTCCATCCTCATGCCCAGCCGGTCTTTCACAAGCCAGTTGAAATATCTTTTATAAAACGGCTTGTCAAAACCAAAGTGAGCCTCTATTGCTTCTCTTTGCTGTTTTGAAATTGATGCCCCAACTCCGGAGCCGATGCCGGATTCACCCGTTCCCATGCCTTTCATCTGCATAATAACCTGTTCAACGGGCCCGCCTGGCACAAACTGAATCAGCCCGAAACATAAGAGGGTAATCCCGATAAATGTGGGAATTATAAGCAAAAATCTTTTAATAAAGTAGTCTGATTTTTCCATTTTTTATATATCTCTCTTTTTATGCCTCAAATACATCACAACCCATTTAATTTCAAGATGTTAAAAAACAAGATTTCATACATGAACGTGGGAACGAGATCAAACAGGACATTTTGCTTGCTATAAAATCGGATATTTTGAATATCTTATTAAATAATTGGTCAGTTTCCTGGTTGACATACCAGGAATATTTTCTTATAATTTAATGTTAAGAAAAAATTTAATTTTCAAATAATTTATACATTTATTGTGGGAATAAAAAAATGTTTAATAAAATAAATCGCAATGCACCATGCCCGTGCGGAAGCGGGTTAAAATATAAAAAATGCTGTCTTGGTAAAAAGAAAACAGAAGAAAATGATATTGAAAAACTATACAGAAAACAATATAAAATCCGATTAAAAAACCAGAAAGATATTACCGGTATAAAGAGGGCAGGGCAACTTGCAATTAAAACCCTTGATATGGTTGAAGAAAAAATAAGACCGGGTATGAAGACCGAAGAGATTAATACTCTGGTGCATAGTTTCACTCTTAAAAACGGAGCAATCCCTGCCCCCCTTAATTACAGGGGATTCCCCAAAAGCGTTTGCGTTTCTGTTAATGAAGTGATCTGCCATGGTATCCCGGGAGAACGTGTTCTTAAAGAGGGTGATATAGTAAATGTGGATGTTACTCCTATCCTTAACGGTTATTTTGCTGATACAAACAAGACATTTTTTGTGGGGACTCCAGACGCTGATGCAAAAAAAATCGTTATGATTGCGCGTCATTGTCTAAAAAACAGTATTGAAATGGTTAAGCCCGGCAACACCCTGGGGGATATCGGGTATGCAATACAGGAATATGCGGAAGGCGCAGGATGCTCTGTGGTTAAAGAGTTTGTGGGGCATGGGGTTGGGTTTGAATTCCATGAACCTCCCCAAGTGCTCCATTACGGTAAAGCCGGCAAGGGGATTAAACTTGTTTCAGGCATGGTATTTACCATTGAACCCATGATTAATCTTGGCGCAAGGGAACTGACCGTACTTGATGATAACTGGACCGCTGTTACAAAAGACGGTTCGCTGTCCGCTCAGTTTGAGCAGACAATTCTGGTAACCCAAAACGGTTTTGAAAGCCTTACGCCTTATGACCTATAATTAAATGGAATTAGAAACGACAAAACATGGATTCTAAATACCTTCTGCCAACTTCAATAATAGATAGCGATAATGAAAATATAATTGAGTATGCTTCCGGCATTGTAAATAGTTTTGATGACGACCCTGTATTAAAAGCTGTTCAGCTTTACCGCGCAGTGCGTGATGATATAAGATACGATCCATATACGCCCTTTCATCTTCCTGAATATTATCGTGCCAGTAATGTGCTTGAAAGGGGCAGCGGTTTTTGTATATGCAAGGCTTCTCTTCTTTGTGCTGTGGCCAGAGCGTGCGGTTTGCCTTCAAGGGTTGGTTTTGCAACGGTTTGCAATCATCTCGATGTTGATCGTTTAGTGGAATCTCTTGGTTCAAACCTTTTTGTCTATCACGGATATACAGAATTTTATTTAAACGGAAAATGGCTTAAATCAACGCCTACTTTTAATAAATCATTATGTGAAAAATATAATGTAAAGCCCCTTGAATTCAACGGGCATGAAGATTCCATTTTTCAGGAGTATGATTCAAAAAACAATTTGTTTATGGAATATGTGGATTATCACGGCACATACTCTGACATTCCTGTGGATAAAATACTATCTGCATTCAGAAGAGAATATGGAACTGAAAAAGTCGACAACTGGATAAAAAAATTTTAACATGAAAGATTTCGAACAAACATTTTATAAAAGATTAAAAAACAGGCTGTCCGCCTGGATTAATAAAGTTTTAAATGGCACGCCAAATCATTTTTTCTGCTTTTTTCCTGAAAAGACAGGCATTATATCAAATTATATGCTTAAAATTTTTTTTTCAGGCATTAAGGTTAGTGATGATCAGCTTAACAAGCTCAATAATGTTCCGGAAAACGCAATAACTGTTTATGCCACAAAAAACAAAAGCTATTTTGAACGCTATTTTTACTACACCCGTTACAGAGGCAAGGGCATTTTATGCCCTGAGATAGGTTTTGGATACAGGGTGTTCATGTGGCAGCCTTTATCCCGGATAACAAAAATTATTATAGCGCGGCTTGACTCTTTGCTTTATGGCAAAACCATTCAGGACCCCTGCAATAGCGGTTATATTAAACAGGAGCTGTTAAACGGCAGGGCTGCAATATTTTCCCTTGTGGAAAAAAAGGGTTTTTACCACAAATTTATCAGGTCTGAGACTGACCCCATACTCTTTTTGATAGAGATGCAAAAAACAATTGACAGGCCGATTTATATTATTCCCCAGTTAATGTTTTTCAGTAAAAAGCCGCACCGCAAAGACCCTTCCCTCATTGATATTCTCTTTGGTTCTGAAGGAAAGCCAAAAAAAATCAGAAAGCTTGTTGCGCTTTTGAATCATTCAGGGAAAATTTTTGTGGAGATTGCCGAGCCTGTGAATGTAAGGGATTTTATTAAGCTTGATGAAAACAGAGAACTTGTCAATAAACAACTGGCTTTTGCTTTAAGGCGCTGGCTTCTGGTTGATATAAACAGCCATCGTCAAAGCATTACGGGTCCGGTTTTAAAATCAGTAGATGAATTAAAGCAAAACATCATAACAAGTGAAAGACTTCAAAAATATCTGGAAAGCTATGCAAAAAACCGTAATATATCCATAAGGCATGCAAGCCTGAAGGCCAGCGCGTATATTGAAGAAATTGCCTCCAAGATTAATCCAGGAGCCGTAAAAATATTTGCTGCAATGGTAAAATGGCTTATTAATACAATCTTTGACGGTGTTACAGTTAACTACGATGTATTAAATAAGGTTAAGGCTGAATCTAAAAAAGGGCCTGTTATTTTTATACCCTGCCACAAGAGTCACATAGATTACCTGCTTGTATCTTTTTTGCTTTATCAAAACAATATGCCATGCCCTCACATAGCCGCAGGTAAAAATCTTTCATTCTGGCCACTGGGACCTATATTCAGAAACACAGGAGCTTTTTTTGTAAGAAGAACTTTTAAGGGAGCTGTCTTATATGCAAAGGTTTTTTCTGAATATATTCATAAACTTGTTGAAGAAGGTTTTAATATTGAACTTTTTATTGAAGGCGGCAGGAGCAGAACAGGCAAACTTCTCAGACCTCAATTAGGTCTTCTCTCCCTTATCCTTAATGCATGCAGGAACGGTGCTTGCGAGGATATGATTTTTGTGCCTTTATATATTGGATACGACAGAGTTTTGGAAGAAAAATCGTATATTCATGAGATTGAAGGGGGGCAGAAGAAACCGGAAGATTTCAGGCAGATTCTTAAAGCAAGAAAATTTTTAAAAAAAAGATATGGGAAAATTTATGTGAGGTTTCATGACCCCCTTTCTTTAAAAGAGCTTGTGGCCCGGCAAAACAGAGCCTCTTTAAAAGAGATGACTTTAAAGGAGCAGAATCTCCTTTGCCGGAATTTAGGAAGCAGGGTGGTAAATGCAATAGACAGTATGACTCTAGTTACGCCCCATGCCCTGGTTGCAAGCGCCCTGTTGAACTGTTTTAAAAAAAAATTTTCATATGATCATTTGATGTTTCACATTGAAACATTCATGAACTATCTGAAATCTCAGAAAGTAAAGCTGGCAGATACCCTTCTTGTTGATTACGATCGCGCAGTGCATCAGGTAATAGAATCGTATGTTAATGGCAAGTTTATAGAAATTTCCCATGAAAATAATGTAAAAGACGCTGACAAAAGACTGGAAAAAGCTTATTTTAAAATAAACGAGAATAAAAGAGCGGCTTTAGAGTACTACAAGAATAACAGTATAGCCATATTTATACATCCTGCATTTACTGCCCTTGCCATACTTGAAAGAGATTCATTTCAGTTTGCCGCAACTGATCTCCATTCAGGTTATTCTTTTTTGCAGGAGTTTTTTAAAAATGAATTTATGCCGGATACAGAGAGAACTTCAGATTATTTTGTCAGAAAAAACATAAAGGCATTTATTGACGATGCCATAATAGTCCCCCATTCAACACTTCCGGACACATATAATATAACCTCCATTGGATTGAGAAAATTAAAACAGTTCTCAAGATTTTTAAAAACCTATTTTGAATCATACCTCGTGGTTCTAAGTTTTTTTGACAGATACGCCAATAAGAAGCTGAGTGCAAAGGATCGTCTTAAAAAGATTCAGTCCCTGGGAAACCGCATGTATAAAAACAGGACTATCGAGCTTAAAGAATCTCTTTCCAAAGTCAACTATGAAAATGCCGTGGATTATTTTATTTCCCACAGAATAAAAGGCGCCAACGGGCAGGAAAAGATAGATCATTATTATACCTCCTTACAAAAATATTTAAACTATTTGTATCGATAACTTATAATTATGAAAGCAATGATACTGGCAGCAGGCTTCGGAACACGCCTTTTTCCCTATACTGAAACTACTCCCAAGCCTCTATTTACCATTAATGGACGTCCTCTACTTGATATTATCATTCATAATCTTCAAAGAGCGGGATTTGACGAGATAATAATAAACACACATCATCTTCATGATAAGATACTCTCTTTTGTTGAATCAAAATCTTATAATATTCCTGTTTTTATTCGTTATGAATCTGAAATACTTGACACAGGAGGAGCAATAAAAAACGTTTCAGACTTTTGGGATAAAGACCCCTTTATTGTTATTAACAGCGATATCGTTACAAATATTGATCCGGCAGCAGTGTACAGATTTCACATAAATCATGGGTATCCTGCGACCATGGTTCTTTGCGATTCCAGCTTCAATAAAGTATCGGTTGATAAAAATTTTTTTGTAACAGATTTTAAAGATACAGGTTCTGATTATTTAAAAAAATTAACTTTTACCGGAATTCAGGTGCTTGACCCCGAAGTTCTTGATTTTATACCTGAAAAAGTTTTTTTCAGCATAATTGATTCATATATAATTATGATAAATCAGGGAGAAAAGATAAAAGCGTTTATGCCGGACAACTTTTTTTGGAAAGATATGGGAACGCATAAAAGGTATCTAAAAACAAATGCACAAATAATGGCTACAGAGGCTTTTAGAAAGATAAAACCGGATTTGTGCTTTGATGACAAATTGGCAGCCTTTGATATAAAAGAGCTTGCAGGGGACGGCTCAGACAGGCGATGGAGTCGGATTACTCGGGAGAATATTTCCATTATAATGGCTGACCATGGAATAAAAACCGGAGAAAATGTGTGTGAAGCTGAATCCTTTGTGGCAATTGCCCATCATCTTTACAGCAGAAAAATACCTGTGCCTGAACTATATGAATATGATACTTTTGCAGGGCTTGTGTTAATGGAGGATTTCGGAGACCTTAATCTTCAGCAGTTTATTATTAATATTAAAAAAAAAGATAAAATTATTGCATGCTACAAAGAGGTTATTGAGATACTCATAAAGATGTCTCTTAAAGGGATACAGGGTTTTGATACTTCCTGGACATGCCAAACTGAAAAATATGATAAGAATCTGATTATTGAAAAGGAATGCAGGTATTTTACCGATGCCTTTTTAAAGGGGTATCTTGGTCTGGATATATCCTTTGATGATTTTAAAAGAGAATTTATATGGCTTGCAGAGAGCGCCGTTAAATTTTCGCTTACCGGATTTATGCACAGGGATTTTCAGTCAAGGAATATAATGGTAAAGAATGGAAAATATCATATTATTGATTTTCAGGGGGGTCGTGTGGGGCCTGTCCAGTATGACCTTGCCTCTTTACTGCTTGATCCCTATGTGGAGCTTTCACGCGGGGTTCGTGAAATTCTTCTCGATGTTTTCATGAAACGGCTTGCATTATCCATTAATTTTGATAAAGAAAAATTTAAGACTGGTTTTAAATACTGCTCACTGATAAGAAATTTTCAGATACTTGGAGCTTTCGGTTATTTGAGCAAAATAAAGGGGAAAAAAAAGTTTGAAAAATATATTCCTCCGGCAGTAAGGACTCTAAAGGATAATCTTGCTGCTCTCAAAGAAAAAGAATTATCAGGCTTGAAAAAAATTGGTAAATTTATTTTTTAACGCAGAAATTGGATAAATTGCGTTTCATAACAGACTGTCGAAAAAACTTATTCTTTTGCAGGAGGTATAACATGGCAATTAAAGAACCTTTTGTAATATTTTTTTGTAATCTTACGGAAAAGCTTGCTTCCAAAAGTATTAATTTTAAAGAAGCCGAAGAGATTATTTTTAGTTTGGAACCGGCTGATTTAGAAAAAAGAATTTCCAGTAAAATTTTACAACTTGTTCATCAGGAAACCCAGACATTTTCTGATGTTTCCATTCATACTTTTGATCTCGCCCTTGTTGTCGCCAGAGTGCTGGCAAAGCATGGAAGAGTTAAAGAAGCCTACGATATAGATATAGATATAGCCGCACAATTTTTTCATATT
>CAYZXU010000096.1:0-8577 GCA_964482535.1 uncultured Desulfobacteraceae bacterium
TGTCTTCGTAATTATTCATCGCATCTCCGTATGTGTATTTTAAGAGCATAACGAAGTTAATATACAGAAAAAATTCTGTATATTAACGCTATATATTTTTTTTATAATAAGATATTATGGCGTTTAATACAGCTTTGCAGTGAATATATGATGTCACGTAAGGGAGAACGTGTAAAGTAAAGATTTCGCCCAAAACCAGGTAGGGTTTTAGAACAAATTCGGAGGATACAATACTTAATTATTGACAAAAGCCAGAGTGTTCTAATCCTCCTGACGTAACAGAAGGGAATATGCTGTGCCTGATATGGCTGGTGTCCACCATGTTCCCAAGCGTTCTCTTGACGAAATAATTTTGATGGCGTTGTAAAAAGCAGAGTACAACAGGAAATCAGACAAAAAAAGGGCTTTTAGCAATTGCTAAAAGCCCTTTTTTTATTAAAATGGTGCCGAGGGACAGAATCGAACTGCCGACACGCGGATTTTCAGTCCACTGCTCTACCGACTGAGCTACCTCGGCACACCTTAAAAACCAAACTATTATATAATTATTTATATTATGTCAATATTTTTTTCCCATATCACCAAAAAGATATTGAACCAAAACAGATGCAGCAATTGAAGCTGTTTCAGCCTTTAATATGCGAGGGCCAAGAGAAGCTGAAATAAAACCTTGATCAAGCGCATCTTCAACCTCACTGTCTTTAAATCCGCCTTCGGGCCCAAGCATAATAAAGACACTTGAGCAGCCTTTATATCTTTGAGCTATTTCATGATCCAAATATTTTGACTCTTTTTCCCAGAAGATTATTTTTAAATCACAATCACTGCTTTGTTTTAATGCATCTTTGAATATAAGGGGATAACCTATTTCAGGTATTTTACTTCTGCGGCACTGTTTTATTGATTCCCTTGTTATTTTTGCCCACCTTATGATCCGTTTTGAAAGTTTTTTTTTGTCCGGTCTGGAAATAGAACGGTCTGCAAAAAAAGGAAACCATTTTTTAACCCCCAGCTCAGTAACCTGTCTTACGATCATATCCATCTTTTTGTCTTTAAGATAACCTTGGGCGACAATAACATCAATGGGCGATTCAGAAGCAGACCTGCAACTGTTAATTATATCCACTTGAATACTGTCCGAAGTTATTACTGAAATTTTGGCCTCATACTCCATGCCTGATCCGTCAAATAACCCTATTTTATCACCAGGCTTAAGACGCATAACTTTTTTTATATGTTTTACATCAGAACCTGTGATAACCGATGTAGCCGAATCTTTTTCTATTTTTTCCGAAAAAAAATAACGCATTTTTATTCAATAGCTGTATCTGTCTGTGCAAGCAAATCTTTTTTTTATTGTAATTTAGCTGAATAAAAAATATTATTTGATTATCTTTATCAAAGGCAGTAAAATCAGACTAAATCTATGGGGTAAATATCTTGACAACGGTTTTATCTCTGTGATAATTGCTTTGGCATTGTAGCCTGTTCTATATTTAAAATTTAAACAATTTTTACATAAAATTTAATAGGTTATGGCAAAAAATGAATGAAAATATTAAAGATTCAAATAAAGATGAAATCATTGACCTCACTGAGATTATTCAGGAATCTTTTACTGAAGATGAAAAGATAATTGATCTTAATGTGATTGTTCAGGAACCTTCTACTGAAGATGAAAAGATAATTGATCTTAATGTGGTTGCCAATGATCCGTTTTTAGAAACAATAGAGCTTAATCAGGCAGTTGAAAAAGTTGAAGCACAAATTTCCATTGATGACGAGTTGCCTGATGTCACAGTTGATGAACAGTCTGAAAGTCAAATTGAATTTAAAGAGATGCCTTTTTCCACCGAGCAGATGGAAAAAATGGTTGAGAGAGTAATAATAAAACTTTTTAAAGAAAAAATTGATAATATTTTAATTGAAGTTGCTGAAAATATAGTTAAAAAAGAGATAGAAAAGATAAAGGATCTGCTTACAGAGCAGATTGATAAATAAAAAAAAGAAGATAAGCTTAAATTAAACCTTTGCAAAGGTTTTACTTTGGGGATTATTAATTAATCCCCATTTTAATTTTTAAGAGTTAAGATGCAAGGAATATTTTATAATGAGTTCCAGCTTGTTGGATAAGGGGTATGAACCCCGGGATGTTGAAAAACGGTGGTACGATTTCTGGGAACGCGAAGATCTTTTTTCTGCCAAAGAAGAAAGCGAAAAAAAACCCTATTCCATTGTTATCCCCCCCCCAAATGTCACAGGCATGCTTCATATGGGGCATGCTCTTAATATTACAATGCAGGATATTCTATGCAGATACAGAAGGCTGATGGGAGACAATGTTCTCTGGATGCCCGGAACAGATCATGCAGGAATCGCCACACAGAATGTTGTTGAAAAAAATCTTGCGGCCCAGGGCACTGACCGCCATCAGCTTGGCAGAGAAAAATTTATAGAAGCTGTATGGGAATGGCGCGGAGAATATGGGAGCGCCATTATTAATCAGCTTAAACGACTCGGAGCCTCCTGCGACTGGAAACGTGAACGTTTTACCATGGATGAGGGCTTGTCACGCGCTGTGCGCAGGGTTTTTGTGCAGCTTTATGATGAAGGGCTGATCTATCGCGGCAGCTATATTATAAACTGGTGCACCCGCTGTCATACTGCTCTTGCGGATCTTGAGGTTGAACACCATGAGCATGAAGGTCATCTTTACTATATCCGTTATCCTTATGCAGACGGATCAGGGCATATTATAATTGCAACCACACGCCCGGAAACCATGCTGGGTGATACGGCGATTGCCGTAAATCCTGATGATGACAGGTATAAGAATACGGTTTGCGATAAGGTTATTCTTCCCCTTGTTAATAAAAATATACCTGTTATCAAGGATAAGCATGTTGATATGTCCTTTGGAACAGGGGGGCTGAAGGTTACGCCAGCCCATGACCCTAATGATTTTGAGATAGGCAAACGCCATAATCTTGAAATTGTCAAGGTTATTGGAGACGATGGGAAAATGACTGCCGAGGCAGGGCAATTTGAGGGGCTTGACCGTTTTGAGTGCAGGGATGCTGTTGTTAAGGCTTTAAAGGATGAAGGTTTTCTTGAAAAAATTGCAGACCATGCCCATAGTATAAGCCATTGCTACAGGTGTAAAACCGTTGTTGAACCTAATCTTTCAAAACAATGGTTTGTAAATGTAAAACCTTTGGCAAAAGAAGCCATGGATGCTGTTAAAAATAAAAAAACAAAAATTATTCCTGAAATCTGGGAGAAGACATATTTCGACTGGATGAATAATATCAGGGACTGGTGTATATCGAGACAGATATGGTGGGGGCATCAGATACCGGCATGGACTTGCAGTGAATGCTCAAACCTTGTGGTTTCCGTTGGAGCTCCGGAATCATGCCCTGCATGCGGCAAAAAAACCATGGTGCAGGATACTGATGTGCTTGATACATGGTTCAGTTCGGCATTATGGCCATTTTCCACTATGGGATGGCCTGATGATTCCCCTGAGGCTCTCCGGTTGTTAAAAACTTTTTATCCCACCTCGGTTCTTATTACAGGATTTGATATTATATTCTTCTGGGTAGCGAGAATGATGATGATGGGGATTCATTTCATGGGGGATGTCCCATTTAAGGACGTTTATATACATGCTCTTGTGCGTGATGAAGACGGCAGCAAGATGAGCAAGTCCAAGGGAAACGTCATTGACCCCTTAACCGTAATTGACAAGTACGGCACAGATGCATTCAGATTTACCCTGGCAGCTTTTGCAGCCCAGGGACGTGATATTAAAATGTCTGAAAGGCGTGTGGACGGGTATCGTCATTTTATAAACAAGCTATGGAATGCTGCGAGATTTGCATTGATGCATTTAACCGACGGGAGCGTTGAAGTTAAGCAGGAAGAACTTTCACTTCCCGACAGATGGATTATTTCCAGGCTCAGCCGTGTTTCAGAAAATGTGTCTAAATCACTTGATGATTATAGATTTAATGATGCTGCCGCAACGCTCTATAAATTTGTGTGGCATGAATTTTGTGACTGGTATCTTGAAGCGATTAAACCGGCTTTGTATGGGAAAAAAGGAGAGGATGCAAAAAACAGTTCACTTGGCGTTTTATGGCATGTTTTAAAAGATATGCTTATCCTGCTTCATCCTTTTATCCCTTTTGTAACAGAAGAGATCTGGCACAAACTGCCGGGAGTAACAGGGTCAATCATGAAAGCGTCATTTCCTGCAAGTGATATTAATTTGCCATGGAAACAGCGTGACCTGAAGGCTGAAACTGAAATGGCGACAGCCACAGATGTGATAACAGGAATAAGAAACATCAGGGGCGAGATGGGTATTGCTCCATCATTATCCCTTGAGGCAGAAGTCCAGTCCAATAAGGAATCCATAAGAAAAATAATTAAAAAACACAGCGACACCATAACTAATCTTGCCGGCTTAAAATCCCTTAAGGTTGAAAGGCCTGGCATAAAGCCAAAGTCATCTGCCACGGCAATACTTGAAGGAGCATCTGTTTTTGTTATGCTGGAAGGTATTATTAATTTTGATAATGAGATTAAGCGTCTTGAAAAAGAGATGGGCAAACTTGCCAAAGAGCTTGTGTCTATTTCCAAAAAACTGGCCAATGATGATTTTTTAAGTAAGGCTCCTGGGCATGTAGTTGAAAAGGTTAAAAATAAACATAAAATCCTTCTTGAAAAGAGTCATAAGCTTGAAACTCATCTTGAAATGATTCATAATTTATAAAAATGTTAAATTTTTTTGATACACATATAATTGAAAGAGCTATAATTGAAGATGTGGGTTCAGGAGATATTACCACGGAGAACCTTGTTGAGCAGGACAGTTGGGGAACCGGCTTTGCTGTGGCAAAAGAGCCCCTTATTATAGCAGGGCTTGAAATTTCGAAACAGGTTTTTCAATATTTTGACAAAAAGATAATTTTTACTTCAAAATATAAAGACGGAGATGCTTTAACCACCGGTGATATATTATTTAAAGTTGAAGGGAGCCTGTATGCGCTGCTTGTGGGCGAAAGAACTGCATTGAATTTTCTCCAGCGGCTTTCAGGTATTGCCACAAATGTGCGTTCATATGTTAATGAGCTTAAAGGTAAAAAAGTTCGTCTCGTTGATACCCGCAAAACAACTCCCGGACTTCGTATTCTGGAAAAGTATGCCGTGCGTATGGGTGGAGCCTGCAATCACCGCAAGGGTTTGTATGACGGAGTGCTTATAAAGGATAATCACATAGCTGTTTGTGGCGGAATTATGAAATCCGTTGAAAAAATTCGTGGTCAGGTATCGCACCTTGTTAAAATTGAGGTGGAGGTTTCTGATATGACCGGCGTAAAAGAGGCTTTAGACTCAGGCGCTGATGTTATAATGCTTGACAACATGGATGTTGAGCAGATTAAAGAAGCTGTCGCTTTTATTGCAGGCAGGGCTTTGGTTGAAGTTTCAGGCAACATAACCAGAAAAGATCTTGCCAAACTGGCAGACACAGGCGTTGACATAATTTCCTCCGGATCTCTTACCCACTCTGCAAGGAACGTAGATATAAGCTTGCGCATTGACTGATTTTTTTTCACAATCTACCAGGATCTACCCTTGGATTTTTGCTTTTAATTCTTTTGTGGAATAGAGTTTGCATATATTTTGCATGATGAATTAAATAAAGATTTTTAAAAAAAGGAAACCATTTTGTTTTATATACGTTTTATAATTTTGACTCTTTTCTTAATCATGCTTCCTTTTTATGGCTGCATGCACCAGAAAAAAATCAATTCTGTCCCACAACCTGATAATATTTTACAGGAAAATAATTTATCGGAAAATTCAGAATTAAAGACTGAAATTTCGAAGCAATCCGATATGTCCGGTTCTAACATCGCTGGTTCTAACATCTCTGGTTCTAACAAGTCTGGTTCTAACAAGTCTGGTAATATAATTAATTCTGAAAATGGCTGTTTTAAAAAAGAACCTTATACAACAGATGAAAAAACTCTATTAAATAATGAAATAATTTCATCTTTTAAAAAAAATCAGTCTATTTTGGATGAAGCTCTGGATTTTTGCCAGGTATCACAGGACTTCTGGCAGAAAGGAGAGCTGGAAAATGCAATCGACGCTCTGGATCAGGCATATTCCCTGATATTATCAGCAGATGCTAATGACACGTCGAAACTTATTCAGCAAAAAGAGGATATCAGGTTCCTTATTTCTAAGAGAATACTGGAGATTTATGCTTCACGCAATATAGTTGTAAACGGCAATCATAATGCAATTCCCATTGTAATGAATAAACATGTTAAGGCAGAGATAGATAGATTTACTAAAAATTTTGATAAAGGTTTTTTTGCCAGATCCTATGTGCGTTCCGGAAAATATCGCCGGTATATAGTCGATGCCTTAACAAAAGCAGGCCTTCCACCTGAATTGTCCTGGCTGCCCCTTATAGAAAGCGGGTTTAAAGTAAATGCTCTTTCTAAAGCAAGGGCATTGGGCCTATGGCAGTTTATTCCGTCAACAGGATATAAATTTGGTCTGAAAAGGAATATATTTATTGATGAACGGTTAGACCCTTATAAATCAACACAGGCAGCCATAGCATATCTATCTGAGCTTCATAAAATTTTTGGGGACTGGTCAACGGTTCTGGCAGCGTATAACTGTGGCGAAGGAAGAGTTCTCAGGGTAATAAGGAGCCAAAATGTAAACTATCTTGATGATTTCTGGGATCTTTATGAACGTCTTCCACGGGAGACAGCGAGATATGTCCCAAAATTTCTTGCAACACTTCACATCATCAATAACCTTAAAGAGTACGGGCTTGATACTGTAAAGATTTGTGAACCGCTGGAATATGATACTGTAACAGTCTCAAAACAGATGCACTTAAAGAGTATCGCCAAAGTGACGGGTATTTCTCTAAAAAAGCTTGAAGCCCTTAATTCTGAGCTTCGATACAAGATAGTGCCTGGAGAAAGTTATACTCTTAAGATTCCGTTAGGCAAGAGTGAAATACTTCTTGCAAAAATTGCTCAGATTTCGGTTTCATATCCTCCTAAAAGGGCATATGTTAAACACAGGGTTAAATCAGGAGAAACCCTTTCCACTATCTCAAAGCGTTATAGAGTTAGCATGAAAAGAATTGCCAGAGCAAACAGAATATATAAAAAGAATTTTATTGTTGCCGGAAAAATACTTAAAATACCACAAAAGGGGACAATAATAGCTGCAGCGCCAACTTACGTTAAGCCAAAGTACACCACTGCATCAAGACATGTGGTAAAAAGTGGAGATTCTTTATGGATTATAGCCAGACGTTATGGCAGCACAACTAAAAAAATAATGGCACTCAACAGGCTGTCAAATACCCGCCTGAAAATAGGCCAGGTTTTGAAGATTCCAGGGGTAAAGAAACGATATTCTGCGCAAAAAGATTTGGCGTTTTACAAGGTAAAAAGAGGAGACAGCCCCTTTACTATTGCAAAGCTGCATAATATGTCCCTCGAACGTTTTTTGCGTATAAATAATCTTAGACCAAGAAACAAAATATATCCCGGGCAAAAATTATACGTTGAATAAAACGGAAGACTTTATTATTCAGGCTGCAAAATACGATCGAGAATAAGACCGTTGAATCTTTCACCATTATGGGATTCAAAAAGCCAGCCCAAATGCGTAAGGCACTTGCTGCAAAGAGCGATTCTCCATCTGTAACCGCTAAACCAGCTCCATTCATATGTGGAGGAGCCTGTATATCCGCAGCCCGGAGCAGACCTGAAACAGCCTAAACTGAAAATTATCCCCTGGGGATTAGCAAAGGTATGATAATGATTTCCATGTATCGTTATTTTTTCAGCAATACTTGTAATATGCTGTAAACATTGACTGCATAGTACATACTTTTTGTCATCCGACTCTTTTTCTTTTGTCTTATTATCAATATGGCTTTTGTATTTTTCAAAAAATTGATTATCAGGGGGTACTTTGAAACAATATTGAAAATCCGTATATTCAGATTGAACATTTTGCAAAGGCTTCTTTATCATATTCAATATACTATGCATTATAAATGTTTTTTATTGTCTTGTGATAAATGCATTCTTGACAAATTAAATCTAAATCACTAAAAAAGAAAAGAAATTATTTCGTCCCGTTCATAGCCAGCCCCCGTAGCTCAGTGGATAGAGCATTGGATTCCTAATCCATGTGCCGCAAGTTCGATTCTTGCCGGGGGCACCAATAAAAACAATAGGTTACAGCGTTTCAGAATATAAGCATTTTTTAGTTTTACGGTTTTATCCCGCTCCTGCCCCGCTTTTTTTGTTTAGTCACTAAAAAAAAATAGCCACCAAAAAAACAAACACTCAAAAAAAAGGCATACCATAACACATGCCTCAAACAAAAAATGTGCTTTGTACGTCCTCCCAAGAGCTCATTCTTTTGGATTTTTTTAGTGAATAAATCATATATAGGGATAGAATGTTAGCGGCGGTGTGAAAATGTCATAAAATGCCTGGTGTGAAAATGTATCCC
>CAYZXU010000097.1:0-8533 GCA_964482535.1 uncultured Desulfobacteraceae bacterium
ATTACTAATATAAAATGGCGTTTTTATGATCATTGATTGCGTTCTGACAAAACTGGGAAAAAGGTCATGTGTCTCATGGGTGCTATAAAAGCACCCTGATTCAAAAGGATGGATCTCTTATGCAGTTGTCCTGTTATATTTATCGAAATTCATTACGATCTGGAATTGCAAGTAGTTTGGCAGATTTTAAATAAGCAGGCGCAAAAACCAAAGCCGTGCGTGTGGGAAGATAGAGGCTTATCTGGTGTTTTTTAAGACCTGAATTTATATATGGGATAGAAGGGTGTTTCTGTCCATCTGATAGCCTGCCGTACCCTCCATACTTTTTTTCATCACTGTTAAAAACCATTATATATTCACCAGGCATAATTTCAAAGCGATAATCGACGTATGAAGATACTGGATGAAAATTAAAAACAAAGACAAGCTCCTGTCTTTTAAATGCGACAACCTTATCATTTTCGTTTAAATATAAAAGCTGGGGCCACTGTGACTTCAGTACCTGCCATGAATCTATAAACGCTATCATGTCATGGTCAAATTCGGATAAAAAATGATATTTTAAATTCTTGTCATCAACAAGATGCCACTGGCGCCTTGCGTATCTGCATGACCACATATTACCTTCCCTTGGAAAATCTATCCATTCAGGATGCCCGAATTCATTCCCCATAAAGTTAAGATAGCCATTTCCTGAAGTAGAAAGAGTAATAAATCTGATCATTTTATGCAGAGCAATCCCCCTGTCAACAATGATGTTATCATCGTCGATACTCATATGGTCGTACATTTCTTCTCCTATGAGCCTGAACATCAGGGTTTTGTCCCCCACAAGGGCCTGATCATGGGACTCTGAATAACTTATGGTTTTTTCATCGTCCCTTCTGTTGTTTAACTCATGCCACAAATACCCCATCGGCCACTCTTCATCAATTATATCTTTTGTAAGTTTTATCCAGAAATCTGAGATGCCCATGGCAAATCTGTAGTCAAAACCTGTCCCTCCATTTTCAAGGGGCACGCAGAGCCCAGGCATACCGCTTATATCTTCAGCTATTGTAATTGCCTCCGGTTTTACACTGTGGATTAAACTGTTTGCCAGCGCGAGATATGTAATGGCGTCCTCGTCAACCGAGTCATCAAAATAGTTGTCATAAGAAGTAAAAGCCGTGCCAATGCCGTGATGCAGGTAGAGCATGCTTGTAACTCCGTCAAAACGGAAACCGTCAATATGGTACTCATCAATCCAGAAACGGCAGTTGGAAAGGAGAAAGTGAAGAACCTGATATTTTTTATAGTCAAAACACCTGGAACTCCATGCTTCATGAAGACCGCGGTGATCTTCATGAAAATATTGATAAAGAGTTCCGTCAAAACGGCTGAGACCCTCAACTTCATTGGAAACCGCATGGGAGTGCACAAGATCCATTATCACAAAAAGGCCTGCTTTGTGTGCCGTGTCTATCAGCTCCTTTAAATCATCGGGTGTTCCGAAACGGGAGGATGCTGCAAAAAAGCTGGAGACCTGATAGCCGAATGAGCCGTAATAAGGGTGCTCGGGGATGGCCATTAATTGAAGGGTATTATATCCTGCTGAAACAATCCTGGGAATAACAAGTCTGGCAAATTCCCTGTAAGAACCGATTTTTTCCTCCTCCTGAGCCATCCCGACATGGGCTTCATAGATATAGAGAGGGTTCGGTGCAGGTAAAGAATCAGAAAATTTCCATTTATAAGGGGAATCGGGCATCCATACCTGTGCATTAAATATCTTTGTTTCAGGGTCCTGAACAACACGCCTTGCATAGGCAGGTATTCTGTCTCCCCAGCCTTCCTCACCGCAGCCGTCCCAGTGTATTCTGAGCCTGTAAATAGAACCGTGCTTTAATGTTTTCCAGGGAAGGCGTATCTCCCATTCTCCATGTGTTCCTGTTTTTTTTAGAGCAAATCTTTCCTCTTCCTTCCATTGCGTCATTTCACCAATAATATAAATTGCCGTGGCGTTGGGGGCCCATTCACGAAAAACCCAGTGGTCGCCGAAAAAATGAAGACCAAAGTATTCATGACCTGCCGCAAAATCAGTTAGGCTCATCTCTCCTTTTGTAAGCATTCTTTCCGTATCATGGAAATGAGCCAGTCGTTTTTTTATTATTTTTTCAAAGGGTTTAAGATATGGATCGTTATCAGGAAAGCTGTTTAAATTATCAGTTTTTTTGTTATGCATAAGATTTATGGTAATAGTGAACGGTTACGATTTATTTTATTATGTAATTAAAGGTCTGGCCAGCATCTTTTCGTAAAGATCTATATACTGGCGGGCAGTGTTGTCATAATTAAAATCGGTTGCTGAATTTATCATTATTTCTTTTATTATTTTATTTTTTATCTGCTTGGGCAGGTTGTAAAAATCCATTGCCTGTGTAATTGCCCACATAAGACCGCCTGAATCGAATGTTTCAAAAAGAAAACCGTTCCCCTTATTCCGGCGCACATCAATATGGACAATCGTATCATGAATTCCTCCTGTATCATGTGCAACCGGAAGCGTCCCGTAAATCGGGGCAATCATCTGGGGAAGACCGCATGGTTCAAATAAAGAGGGCATCAGGATAAAATCCGAAGCGCCATAAGCCAGTCTTGAAAGATTATCGTTAAAATCACAGACAGCCACACGCTCGTGAAGATTATGCATATTTACTATATTTTTAAAATATTCCTGAAAATCACCATTTGCCACAAATACTATCTCTAAATTCTGATTCCAGTATGTTGAAACAGTTTCATAGAGTATCTCGGCTAAAAGCTGGCAGCCTTTTTGAATCGTATCGAGACGGGATGGCCAGAAAAACAGGGGTGCATTAATGTCCTGGATAAGCCCCAGTTGTTTTTGCAAGGCAAGCTTGTTTTCCTGCTTTCCTTCAAAATAGTCTTCAGGAGTGTAGCATTGCGCCAGGGAATTGTCATGGGCAGGATTATATGAAGGGTCCGGAGCGTTAAGAATTCCGTATGCGCAGCCTGCATAATATTTATTAGACAGTTCCCTTGTCAGGTGCTGTCCCACAAAATTATGCTTTTCTTCAACCAGCTCTTTTAAAAAAGTGAGACTCACAGTATTAACAAAATGAGCCGCAAAAACGGCGCTTGTGAGAAGCTCCACAGGATTATTTTCTCTGGTTTCCTCATAGGAAATCGCCATATTATCATAGTATAGATGCTGCCAGAAATATGCAGCATCTATACCCCTGTCTTCTATTTGAGAAAGCATAAGCTTTACTGTATGAATATTATGAATTGTAAAAAGGCACGGTATGCCAAGCTGCCTCGACATGGCAGGGATAATGCTTGTCATCCAGTCGTTGCAATGTATAAGATCAGGCTTGACACGGGGCACAATGTGGTTGATAACTTCCCTCTGAAAAGCCAGGGCTATATTTATGTTTTCCCACCCGTAGCATGAATAGACACAGTTCATATAATAAAATGCCCTGTCTTCAGCGAGATGTATTCTTTCCTCAGGAATTTTTTCTTTTATACTTTTTTGTTCTTTGAGCAGAACAGGATTATATTTTGAGCCAAACATCTCCCTGTAATAAGGAATAGCCACATGAACGTCCGCTCCAAGTTTGTAAAGAGCGCTGATCAGCGCTGCTGACACGTCTGCCAGACCTCCTGCCTTTGCCTTCAGGGAATTGGCCATATTCCCCATACCCTCAGGAAGATATGTAACTTCAGGAGTAACTATAAGAACTCGTGGTTTGCTCAAACTCCCTGTCATTTCCCGCTTTCCTTTTTAATTTCCTGGGGCCATGTTATCAATCCAGGGGTGTTTTTTATCAAGTTGTCTCCTGCAGGAATAACCCTTGCCGTAAAACCGTATCTTCCTGCATCATCACAATTTATAGCACAGGAGTATTTATATTTCCCGTTTCCGCATGCTTTTTCCATGCTCATCATTTTTGTATTGTCTGAAACAAGAGCGTCGCCAGTTTCTATCTTGCCGTAAAAAAGCTGAACTTCGACCTCTTCAGATTGAAGTTCGCCCAGATTAACCAGCGTACTGACAATAAAAGAATCTCCAACCCGAAACGGACCCTCCTGATCCCTTTCAGGGGGCTCTATTCTTATATCTTCCCATAGTTCGCCAAACCTTTTGTGCTGTTTTGCAAACTCTTTTGCCTCCTTCCCATCATTTTCTATAAGCTTGGGCAGGCTCCTTGCTATGGGGAGATAATACCGTTTTTCATAATCACTAACCATTCTGTGGCTGCAATAACTCAATATTGCCATCTTGATCGATTCTTTCATCATTTTTATCCATCGCAGGGGCATGCCTCCTCGTTTTCTTTCATAAAAACAAGGGATAACCTCATTTTCCAAAATATTATAAAGAGCCTGACTCTCCACAATATCCTGTTCAGCATAATCGGCATAAGTTTCTCCGTTGCCGATCTTCCACCCCGTTTCTTCGTTATAAGCCTCGCACCACCAGCCATCCAGGATGCTCACATTCAAAACTCCGTTCACTGCAGCCTTCATACCTGAAGTTCCGCATGCCTCATAGGGACGTCTTGGCGTATTGAGCCACACATCTGCTCCGCTCACAAGATATTTTGCCATATTAATATCATAGTTTTCCAGAAAAATTATCCGGTGGCGCAGACCTGGTGTTTTTGCAAAATCCACAATCCGTTTTATAAGCTCTTTTCCTTCATTATCCCTGGGATGAGCCTTTCCCGCAAAGATAAACTGCACAGGCCGTGTCTTGGAAGAAATTATGGCTTCAAGACGTTCAGGTTCGGTTAACAGCAGATCAGCCCTTTTATAACTTGTAAAACGACGCGCAAAAGCTATCGTCAGGATGCCCTGATCCAGCACGGATTCAATCTCACTCATTATTTTCTTTGGCGCATTTCTTCTGCCATACTGTAAGCACATCATTTTTCTGCATGTGTTGATAAGACGGGAGCGGCACATTTCATGGGCACGCCACAGCTCTTCGTCAAAAATATCGTTGATGCGATTTATTACATCAGGATTCCAGGGATGCAGGTTCCACTCAGGTCCCATATGTCTTTCAAAAAGCACTGATATTTCATAGGAAGCCCAGGTGGGGATATGCACTCCGTTGGTAATATGGGATATGGGAATCTCTTTTTCAGGCCGATTTGGCCATACATTTGACCACATATGCCTGGCTACCTCTCCGTGAAGTTTACTGACCCCGTTACAAAACTGCGACATCCTCAGGCCAAGAACAAACATTGACAACGGCCCTTCCTTGCCTCCTGCAAGGGACTGCCCCCAGGACAAAATTTCATCTGCATTACAACCAAGCCGTTTTTCCATTGGGTAAAGATACGGTTTTACCTGATCAGGGGGAAATTCATCGTATCCGGCAGCAACCGGAGTATGAGTTGTAAAAACAGTTGAGCGAGGCACAATTTCCAGGGCTGTCTCAATATCTACATTAAAAGCCTTCATGGTGATAGCCAGTCTTTCAAGAGTGGCAAATGCAGCATGCCCCTCGTTCATATGACATACAGTTGGATAAATCTTCATGGCAGCCAAAGCGCGTATTCCACCTATCCCAAGAAGTATCTCCTGGGCAATCCTGAGATTTGAGTTGGCTGGATATAGTCTTGAAGTAATATTTCTGATTTCAGGAGGATTTTCTGGAATATTTGTGTCAAGCAGATAAAGAGGCACCCTACCTACTTTAACCTTCCATACTGCAGCCTGAATATTTTGATCCGATTGGAAAACTGAAATATGGAATTCTTTTCCTGAAGCATCTCTGGCTCTTTCCACCGGAATATTATAGATATTTACCTCAGGATACTCCTCCTGCTGTATGCCGTCCTGATTGAGAAGCTGTTTAAAATAGCCATAACGGTAAAAAATACCCACGCCGGTTAAGGGTACCGCCATGTCAGAGGCAGCCTTGAGATGATCACCGGCAAGTATTCCCAGACCCCCTGCAAAAAATGGAAGGCTCTCATGAATTCCAAATTCCATTGAAAAATACGCAATTGCCCCCTGATTTCCATAAGGGTATAGTGAATGGTCAACAGGTGAACACACAAGATCGTTGAAACGCCTTTCAACATTTTTCATATCAGCGAGGAATCCTTTGCTCTTTGTAAGTTCCTCAAAACGTTTCTGTGAAATCATAGTTAAAAAAACAATGGGGTTGCGCCGTGATTTATCCCATAAATTTGGTTCTATGCGTCTGAAAAGTTCGGTCGCGTCAACCTGCCAGCTCCACCAGAGGTTTCTTGACAGAGTTTCAAGGAAAGAAAGGGGCTCAGGGACATCAGGCAAAACCTGAAAGGTATGTAATCGGCTCATAAATTTTTATCCTGTCCTTTTTTAGACTATAACAACTGAATTATTAGAATCCCCAAATATGGTAGGAACATGTTTGTCTGCTTCCATTTCATTTTCCCATCTTGTTCCATCAACCAAATAACGAAACTCGTACTCTCTGTCCAGGTCCAGATCCATCGTCAGGGTAAATGCACCGGTTTTAAGACCCTTCATGGAATCGGCTTTTTTGTCCCAGTTATTAAACTCTCCCACAAGATTAACCGATTTTGCCGAATCAGCGGAATCTTCAGGAAATTTAAAAGTAACTTTGCAAACAGGCTTGGTCTTTAAGTATTTTTTTTTTAAGCTCATGGTTAATACTCCTTATTTTTTTAAAGTTTAATTTGTTATTAGCAGTCTTAACACCCTAAAAAACTCGCTGACTCCCCATGCCTGGGCATCACAGCCGCGCTGTTTGTGGGGAGCGTCTCCATCTAAAATTTCAGGAATCTGGCCGACGCACTTTTTGTCCATAAGAGTAGTGCTGCTTAAGAGCCATGCAAGAGCGGTTTTACGCCCTTCTTTACCATAAACTTTAAACCATGCCTCACAAAAAGACGGAAAAACCCATGTCCAGGCTGTGCCGTTGTGATAAGCCGGTTTTCGCTTTGTATCTTCATCCCCCTTATATTTTCCCTGATAAGGGAGATAAGGATCGTTGAGTCTTTTGCCATGGTCGATAATTTCAAGGGGGAATCGAACCGGACGATCTGCAAGGCTTCTTATGGCGCCTGGAACTATAAGCTGCCTGCATGAATCCACAATGCCGCGGCAAACCCCCTGATCTGAAACTGCGCCAAGGGTAACAGCAAAAAGCTGGTTTGGCCTCAAGGCGTCATCAGGTTCGGCAGCGCTTGCAGGTTCTCCTGCTTTGGCATAAAGACAGTCTGCCAGGTGCTTTTCACCCTTTATAATAAAGAAATCAAGGATTGAGCTTTTTACCCTTTCCTTAAGTTCTTTCCAGTCTTTTTTATCTTTCGAAGGATCGATTTTGCACAAAAAAGAGAGGGCAGCATACCATAATGCCTGAATTTCAATGGGATAACCCTGTCTTGGAGTACATGCAGGATGATTTGTATCCATCCAGGTGAAATGAGCGGGACTGAAGATTAAACCGGATTCAGTGTCCATTTTAACGCGGTTTGCAGTTTCTGAAATTATGCACCGGCCAATGGAAAGGAGGATCTTGCGTATTGTTCTTCCACCGCATTCTGAATCAAGGAAGCTCTCATTATTTTCAGCTTCAACCAGCTCTGAACAGGCTGTAAAAAACCAGAGGGGGGCATCAGAAGTATTACGATTTTCAGCATTATCTCCGTGAATCATGTTGGGAAGCGTCCCATTCTCTTCATACTGCCCAAACAGTTTTAATACAGATTTTGAATCTTCATACCTTCCAGCGGCAATCATTCCCCTAAGAAAAATCAATGAGTCCCTGCCCCAGTCGAGAAACCACGGATATCCGGCAATAATGCTTTTTAACTTGCCCCTGTCAACAACAAACATGTCCATAGCTTTTAGAAGAGCTTCATCTATTTTCATATCTGTTTTTTCATGAAAACCTGAGGAAAAAATTTTTTCCACATCCTGCAGGGATGGCGAAGCAGTTTTTTGCTTAAAAGCTGCAATATGAGCAGAGTCTGCAACCTGTGCTGTTAACTCTTCAAACTCTCCACCTTTCAGCATTGTGTAAAAATAACCGGGGCTGAACAGATCGGAATCAGGGTCAAGAGCGCGCTGGGCATCGAGAGGTCTGTGCACCATATACTCCCATTCAGGTTCTAAAACAAATGAACCTCTCGCTACCCGGATATTAATCTGCCTGTCCTGATGGGCAGAGAATATAAACCCCTTTGAATTCGGTTTTACTGAAGCCGAAAAAATATTTTCAAGACCAAGATACGCCTTTGTGGTCTCATGAAAACTTCTGTCTTCAATATCAGGTCTTAAAATCAGCTTGACCTCTTTTTCGTCATTTAAATTTTCTTTTTTATCTCCTGCAGGACATCGATAAAAAAGCATTCTAACAGCATTCTCTTTGGGAAGCATTTTGACGCAAATTTTAAGGAGAACATATTCGCCCTGGCCTGAAGGCACCAGAAACTCCCAGAATCCTCCGGAATCATAATCAAAGGCAAATGCATTAAGGCAGTCTTTATTTATATCC
>CAYZXU010000098.1:0-8445 GCA_964482535.1 uncultured Desulfobacteraceae bacterium
ATCAACAATAAGCACCTGATCACCTGATGCAAGTTCGGAAAGATATCTGGTTTTCCCTCCAGGAACCCTTGTATATGCATGGACAGGTCCTGCATTAACCCTGAAAGGTCTTGGAGCAACATATGGGTTGGAAACACTTTCAGCATGAACAAGAAAAAGAGCGCTGCTACTGTTTCCCACAAGCATGCCTTCTCCCAGATTCATTGAGGTGCATGTGTCCACACATACCCTGTCTCCCATACCAACGGGAATTATATTTTCAATTTCAGCTACATCAAGCAAAGTCTTTTCTTCATTTGAATTAAGTTTTGAAAGAATTTTTTTTACTTCGAGAGGGTCCTCTGTATGCACCATAATCTGCCTGACACCCTTTTCGAGTATGGTGAATGCAGTTTCAGCCTCTTCAAAATTCTCAACATATGCAATAACATCAGCGCCTTTTGCTATAAGATTTTCCAGAGGGATAATTGTCCAGTCGCTGCACTGTAAAACGACCTTTTTATCCTTGCTGAGTTTGACTATCTCTTCTTCATCTTCTCCGCTCTTGATTTTAAAAAAAACAACATCCTCACCAGGTTTTAAATCGCCGTCTTTGGAAATGGTCTCTATTTTGCCAAGTTCTTTAACTTTTTCTGAGTAACCGTCAGGCACCATAATACCGTTTGCGCCGCCTTCAAGTGCAGTGGTTACAATATCCTTATTCCACGGATCGACTTTTATCCATATCTTTCTCATGGTATTTATTCCTTTTTTTTAAAAAACCGTAGTAATCAAGATAAAATTTTCAACGCATCCTCAACACTGCCATTATCATTTACAATCACAGATATGGCTTTAACCATACTACTTGGATCCCTGTGCTGAAAAACATTACGGCCTATGGAAACACCTGAGCCGCCTGCGTCAATGGACCCCTTTACCATTTCAAGTATCTCTTTATCTGAATTCATTTTTGCACCACCGGCAATTACCACGGGTATGGAAACCCCCTCAACAACTTCACGAAAGGTCTCAACGCTGCCTGTGTATGATACCTTTACAATATCCGCTCCCATTTCATAGCCCACACGCGCTGCCTGTTTTATAAGTCCTGGATCATATTCATCTTTTATTTTCTCACCCCTTGGATATACCATGGCAAGCAAAGGCATGCCCCATGTACGGGCTTCATAGCTGACCCTTCCGAAGTCACTGAGCATCTCCCTTTCAAGGGTGTCGCCTATGTTCAAATGTATGGATACCGCATCAGCGCCCAGCTTAATAGCCTCTTCAACAGAACAGACAAGGCTTTTGGAATTCGGGAATGGTGAAAGACTTGTGGATGCCGACAGATGTATAATCAGCCCTATGTCACCTCCCTCTTTTCTATGGCCTTCTCCAACAAGCCCTTTGTGCTCTACTATGGCGTTTGCCCCTGCCCGGGATACATTTGCAATGGCGCTTTTAATATCAATTATACCGTCAATAGGTCCCACAGATATACCGTGATCCATTGGCACAATGATGGTTCTTCTTGTGTTGCGGTTAATAATTCGTTCAAGTCGAATGTTTTTACCTAAAATTGTCATTTTTTTCTCCTCCTGACTTTTTTGGCAGAAAGCCCCAAGACCTTTTAGCTCCAAAGCTCTTAAAAACAAAAAAAGCCGTGGACTTTGTCTGCCCACGGCTTTTTGCGCTGTTATTTTTTTTTAATGATTTAAGCGCACCCCAGGCAGACTACCGGTAAAATAATAAAAATAATACCTGAAAAAACTGCCTGAAAATATATGCACCATTTAAGTTACTCTCTAATGTTATAAGTATTTCTATTTATTTAAATAATAGTTTATGAGATGTCAAGGCTTTTTAGAAATTTTTTATTGACCTATTACAATTACATCTATAAATTTGTCAAAGAATAAAAGAAAAAACAATACCTGAAAAAATATTTTTAAATGCTTTGATAGCAAGATGTAATAATTTTTGATTATGAAAAAATGGATGATATTAATTTCACTTATCCTGTGGATTCCCGGCTTGGGAATTTGTGAAGAAGCAACAGGTAATATTAATTTTGCAGTTGGTTTCCTGCGGACTGATGATGATTTCTCAAAAATCTTTGATGTTGATGAAAGGATGGAAATCGGAATAATCTGTGATGTAAAGAAAAAAAACTGGCCTGTCAGCATTGTCTTTGAATATTTGCTTTCATATGCCGGTTCCAGGATTCCCGAAAATTCCTATGGTTTGATAGAAAATACAAAAATAAATTTTTACTGTTCAGAAACGTATCTTGGAATAAAAAAAATTTTTAAATATTTCGGTTCTGTAAGGCCATTCGTTGGCGGAGGTATTCATACCATCAGCATGTATGTTGATATGCCACACGATAATGAATTTAATGCAGGAGTTGGGTACTGGGCTGGTGCTGGTTCCTATTTTATGTTGTCTAAGCACGTTCATATTGCTTTTGAATGGAAATGGTCAAAAGCAAAATTAAGCATTTTTGATATAAAGTCTGATGTGGGAGGAAATCATTTTGATTTTATGATCGGGTTCAATTTTTAAAGGGGTTTGCTCAAAAACAAATTAACAATTTGAAAAAATGTCGATTTTAAATCATATTTTTTATAATAAGAGAAAAAAAGAGCTATTATGATCATAATAGCTCTTTTTAGCTCTATGTGCAGGGCAAAAAATATGTTGTCTTATTCTCCAGTAACGGTAGTGGTGGTGGTGTTTACAACACCCAAAATGGTAGTATAGTGAACATCTACTGTTTTTACTTTTTTGATACCGGCATTTTTTGCTGCAGCCTTAATGCTGGCATCTCCAGTAGCAATCAAGCCAAGGTAGTTAACCATTTCAGATGTTCCGGTTTTTACGCCTGGTTGCAACCCTGTTGCATCATCGGGAGAACACGCTGGAATATTTATGTCTGAAAAAATAATTCCAGGTGTATACGGTGCTGCACATCCAATAAGCAACATGCTGCTGATTAAACAAATAAAAATACTTGCTTTTTTCATCATTGACCATCTCCTTTCGTTTTGTTTTATCCCTGCACGGTGGTTATTTGGGATAATATATTTTATGATTCTCATCTCCCATTTCAACGAGCTCCCTGTCAAGCTTTTTTCTGGTTTTTACACCCAGATTCTTTAAATCCTCAGTGCGCTTTATAAGATTTCCACGGCCTGATACAAGACGTCCATAAGCTTTATTATAGGATTCCTTTGCCTTATCAAGGGTTTTTCCTATATCTTCCAAAGATTCAACAAAACCTGCAAATTTGTCGTATAGATCACCGGCTTTTTTTGCAATTTCCCGAGAATTTCTGCCCTGATATTCATACTGCCATATATTTTCAATAATCCGTAATGTCAGCAAAAGGGTGGAAGGCGTAACAATAATTATATTTTTCTTAAATGCATCTTCAAACAGCTTTTCATCATTATCCATGGCGGCAAAAAATGCAGCCTCAATGGGAACAAACATTAGTACAAAATCAAGAGTATGAATATCTTTAAGATCCTGATATCTTTTAGCCCCCAGATCTTTTATATGTTCACGCATGGCTTGAATATGATTTTTTAATTTTTGCATACGCTCATTGGGGCATGAAGCCGAATAAAAACTTTCATAGGCATTAAGAGAGACTTTTGAATCCACAACAATATCCTTGCCTTCAGGCAGTCTGATAATCACATCGGGCAGGTATCGTTTCCCTTTTTTATCATGCAGGCTAACCTGAATATCGTACTCACGGCCCTTGTGCAGCCCTGATTCTTCAAGTACACGCTCTAAAACAATTTCGCCCCATATGCCTTTAGTTTTACTCTCTCCTTTTAATGCATTGGTAAGATTAATTGCATCTTTTCCTATCCGCTTATTAATATCTTTTAAGTTGCTTATTTCATTGAATAAAGATACTCTGTCCCTGGATTCTCGGTCATAAACATACTCAATTTTTTTCTTAAAATCACCAAGCTGTTCCCGCAATGGGTGTATGACACTATTTATGTTTACTCTATTGGCTTCTGTAAATTTTAAACTTTTTTCTTCAAAAATCCTGTTTCCAAGATTCTCAAACTCTTCTTTTAACTGTTTTCTTGCATCATTTATCAGTGCAATTTTTTCCTGATACACTGTTTTTTCTTCCATGTTAATGGTTTCAAGTCTGGCAATATCAGCCATATATTTTGCAATCAAATCCTGAAGCCTGCTGATTTCTATATTTTTTTCATCTTTGATTTTATCTTTATATATTTTAAGCTCAAGCAGATTTTTTTCTTTTGCGTCAAGTTTTTCTTTTATTACAGCAAGTTCAATATCATTTTTGCTTTTTAAAAAAAAACGGATTAATATTGATCCAAAAACAGCCCCAATAATAAAAAAAGTAATATAGTTTATCCAGTTCATATAAAATTACAATTCGTGTATCTGTTTAAAGTTATTAAATAAAGGGGCATAAACCATAGCGGCATTATCTTTAAACTCTGCATTAACAAAATCATCTATATTGTCCATTTTCCCGAAGCATAACCTGTAGTATTGATCATCAGATTCTCCCTTAAACCTGTCTATCCATCTATTATAAGCCTTGTTTGCTGCAAATTTCTCTGATTTTTCTTTTCTTATCTTTGCATCAGCAAACTCATGGGATGATTCAGGAAAAAAATGTAATGGCTTTGACAAACCTTTTTCGTATAATTTAAGCAGATTCAACAGGATAACCTTACTCTCTTTAACATAGTCAAACTCCCATGCAGAATCTTTACATATTAAACAGCTTGTTTGAGATTTTTTTTTAAAAATCCGGCAAAGAGCAAGGTGAAAAATCCAGTTTCGCAAAAGATCTTTTGCCCTTTTTTTTGCATAACGTATGTGAATCCGGCCATTTTCATAAACATCACCAATAGTTCCAGTTAACCTGAACCCCTCAATTAACAGTGAAACATCAACAGGGTCAATCTTCGGGTCCCTTGTGAATCTACCTGTCTTTTTACAAAAAATATCAGCATCAGCCTTTATTTCATTAAAAATATACTCACCTGCATTGCCGTGGGGGAGCATACCCTTTGCCCTTTGCACAGGCAAAAAATCTTTGACATTACTGCCTGAAAAATAATAGTCAACAAGCTCATTTCCTGTCAGGTAAGAGTCGAGACCGCCCAGGTTAAAATTTTCCCTATCATCTGAATAGCCATCTGAATAGTCATCTGAAGACTCCGGATTTTTGTCTATAAAAAGGCTTAGACGTTTTTGCATAAAAAATTTTGCAGGATTTGCATAAAATAAACATAATGATTCAATATCGATATTTTTCCATTCTTCTGAAGGCTTTGAAATTTCACCTGATATTAACAACCGCTCTTTTTTTCTCTCAGAAATACCGGTGCATGCGGCAAAATCTTCTTCGCTATAGCTGAAAAGATATCTATCCCCTTCAAAATATCTTGTGCTGAACGGCTGAAGCCTCTGTTTTATTATAATATGATCATTTTCCCTTTTATTTTTAAATTTTCTTGCAATATAATCAACAAGTTCACTCACAAGAATAGACGGAGGAATGCCAGTGTTGTCCTGAATGCTTTGGCCCACATAACTTATATATAGCTTTTTTCTCGCGGAAATAATCGTCTCTAAAAAAAGATACTTGTCATCATTTCTTCCCGACCTGTCTCCAGGCCTTGGGTGTTTTGCAATAATATCAAAACCTGCAGTTTTAAACTTCCTGGGAAAAGCATCGTCATTCATGCCGAGAAGACAGACTATTTCAAAAGGAACACTTCTCATGGGCAGGGCTGAACAGAATGTAACGCCGCCTGTTATAAATCCGGAACTCTCTTTGCTCTTTTCAAAAATATTGTCAAAAAATGATCTTATAACATCAAGTTCTATTTTTTTTTCAAATCCTGAGCTCTCCTGGATTTTAATCAGGCTGTCAAAACTCTTTTTTAAAACCTGAATTTCAGGTTCGGTTTCATTATTAATCGGGAAAAAATCTTCAAGTAATAATTTAAGTTTAATACTCCAAGAACTTAAATTCATTTTACTATTTAATATATCAGCCCAATAAAATATCTTGTCTAAAAACCCTAAAATCTTTCCAAAACAGTTAAGATCACCTGAATCAAAATTGTTATATGGCAAAATTTTTGCAAACATTCTGTCGCCAAAGCCATCTCGGTTAATATCTGCACTATCGGCATTGCCCATTGCATAACCTAAAAGCAGGCTGTCAATTCCTGACTTCCAGGTGTTTTCACTAAAATCAGGAAGCCCCAATTCCACCCTGCTGGATGAATCTTTTCCCCACCTTATATTTGTCTGTTTTATCCAGCGACGGGCTGTTTTAATATCTTTTATTATAAATCCAAACTTTTCTTTTATCCCCGACGATTCCATAAGAGCCATAATTCGGGTAGCGCCAAGACGGCTGTTCTTTAGATCAAGAAGAGAAAAAAAATCTTCGATAATATGACTGGAATTTTTCAAAGACCTGTCTGAAATAAAAAAGGGAATCTTGTTCTTTGTATCAATGCTTCCATTAAATACCGCATTTATAAAGGGGGCATAAGTCTCTATATCCGGCGCCATAACAACTATGTCTTTTGGCAGCAGATCCTGGTTTTTTTCAAACATATAAAGCAGGTTGTCATAGAGAACCTCAATCTCTCTCATGGGGCTGTGGCATGAATGTATCTGAATGGAAGGCTGGGCTTCATGCCCATTACAACCGCATAAACCGGATTCTGCGTTTTTTGAATCATTTGAATCCGGATCCTTTAAATTCAGGATATCAGACTGGATTAAAGAAAGCATACTACAGGTTCCGGCAGAAATCTCCGGTTCAGCAAAACATTCTTCAACTTCACAGTTTAACTCTGAAATCAATGAAAAAAAATCCTTTCCCTCAACCCCCATTGAGGAAAGCAGGCTGTTCCCCTTATCAAGGTGCATATCATCATAATACTCTTTTTCAGCATATCCGCCCCTTATGAACTTGATTTCTTTGTCAGAAACAATGTCAGCCCAGTATTCCCTGCACGGATTTAAAAGAAACATATTAACATCTATAATTTCAGATAGATGCGCATAAAAATTAAGGTGGAATAAAGGGAGATAAGATATGCCGAAGACAGAAAGCCTTTGGGGAAGTTTTTCTTTATCTATATTCTTTTTTTTAATTTTTTCAAGAAGAATTCTCTGGAGTTTTGCCCTGTGGATGACATCAGGATCTGCTGTAAGTTCTCTCCAAAGCTTTGCCTGCCAAAGGTCTTCTTCCCCTGATTCCCATCTAAAAATCATCTCCGGCCTGAAAACAAGATACTGGTCAAAAATATTTGCAATTTTATCTGAAAGTTGAAAGAGCTTAAGCTGTTTTACATCATCTTTAAGATATAAACCGATGCCTTCAAAGCCTGGCACATTTAAACAAAGGGGTAAAACCTTCATTATCTTAAACGCTAAAACATCCGGTTCAAAACCGGTCATAAAGGGTTCTTCGGGCAGATCAGGAATTATTTTTTTTAAAATTTCATACAGAAATGAATTGGGGAATGGAAAACGGAAGTTAGCGCATACACCGGTCTGCCTCGCTATCTCCATGGATAGCCAGCGTTCCATCCCCTTGCTTTGCACCAGAATAATCT
Organism: uncultured Desulfobacteraceae bacterium; assembly: GCA_964482535.1. Taxonomy (GTDB): domain Bacteria; phylum Desulfobacterota; class Desulfobacteria; order Desulfobacterales; family BuS5; genus CAYZXU01. The sequence goes on from CAYZXU010000098.1 coordinate 7,638, forward strand.
CAGGTGAAAAAGGTGAGGGCAAGGGGTTGGCCAAGATTCTCACAAGGTGCTCAGAAAGAATTTCAAGGCGGTTGCCTGTTACAAGTTTAAGACCTGGCAATGCAGCTTCTCCCCTGAGCCTTTTTTATATTAGAGACAGAACCTCGTCCACCAGTTTTTCAATACCTTTTGCAATATCCTTTATCCCCGGTCCAAGCATATAGGCAGGTGTTGTTACTATTTTGTTAACCTTGTCAACATGCGCCATCTCAACAGTGCATTCAAAGTGGCGGCCTCCCATTGCTTCGAGAGCTGCAGATGTGCCCATGTCATTGCCGATTGTAATCTCAGGGTGTTGTTTGTCGGCAAGGGCCTTTGTTAGTGTTGCAGGGGCAATACATAAAGCTCCCACGGGTTTATTCATTGAAACCATTTCGTTTAAAATTCTTTTAACTTCAGCATTAACAGTTGCATCAGCGCCTTTAAATGCAAAATCGCTTAAGTTTTTTACAGCGCCGAAACCACCCGGCATAATCAGAGCATCCAGATCAGAGGCTTTGATATCCTTTACAGCCTTGATGTCTCCCCTGGCAATCCTGGCAGATTCAACAAGTACATTGCGCTTTTCACCTGTTTCTTCCTGGGTTAGATGATTGACCACATGATGCTGGTCAATATCCGGAGCCATGCAGACAGCCGTTGCTCCAGCCCTGTCAAGCATAAGAAGTGTTATTACAGCTTCATGTATTTCCGTTCCATCAAAAACACCGCACCCTGATAATAGCACGCCGACTCTCTTTTCCATAATTACCTCCATTAAATTTTTGCA
>CAYZXU010000099.1:0-8351 GCA_964482535.1 uncultured Desulfobacteraceae bacterium
AACTGACGCTGATCATGATGCTAATGAGCCTCTGCCCAATTTTTTCCCCACACGATATTCACCTTTAAAGGAATTTTCAAGCTGCAAACCCCTTCCATGATACCTTTAACAAGATTTTGCATAGTGTCTGTCTCTTCATCCGGCACCTCAAAAATCAGTTCATCATGAACTGAAAGAAGCATTGCTGATTTAAGATTTTTTTCAGACAGCGCCGAATCCATATTAATCATGGCTATTTTTATAAGGTCAGCGGCTGTTCCCTGAAGAGGAGTATTGACGGCGGTGCGCTCCGCAAATTCGCGTATATTTTTATTGGAGCTGTTAATATCAGGCAGCAGTCTTATTCTTCCAAACATGGTGCTGGTTTTCTTTGTCATCCTTGCTTCTTCTATGGTGTGGTCTATAAACTTTTTTACTCCTTTATATCTTGCAAAGTAGTTGTTTATATAGGTTTTTGCCATTTTTAAAGTTGTGCCTGTTGCTTTGGAAAGCCCAAAGGGGCTCATGCCGTAAATTATTCCGAAATTTATGGTTTTTGCCTGTTGCCTGAGTTCCGAAGTTATCAATGAAGGGAAGGTCTGAAATACTTCTTTTGCAGTGCGTGTATGAATATCTTCATCTTCATTAAATGCTTTTATCAGTATTGAATCGTCAGAGTAATGAGCCAGAATTCTGAGTTCTACCTGGGAGTAATCTGCAGACATGAGATGCCACCCTTTTTTTGGGATAAATGCACTTCTTATCTGTTTGCCTTCTTCACTTCGTATGGGGATATTCTGCAGATTAGGGTTGGAGCTGCTGAGTCTGCCTGTGGCAGTCACGGTCTGGTTGTATGAAGTATGTATGCGGCCTGTTTCAGGATTTACAAGGTCATAAAGTGCATCCGTATATGTTGATTTTAATTTTGCCAATGTCCTGTACTGTAAAACAAGGTTTGGAAGTTCATGCTTGTCGGCAAGACTTGTTAGTACAGTGACGTCGGTGGAATAAGCTTTCTTTTTCCGGGTTTTTTTCTGAACAGGAAGCCCCAGCTTTTCAAATAAAATTTTACCAAGCTGCTGGCTGGAATTAATATTAAATATTTCCCCTGCAATTGAATAAATATTCTTTTCAAATTTTTCTATCCGGTGTTTAAATGTCAATGAAAGTGATTTGAGTTTTTCTTTGTCAACACATATGCCCTTTAGTTCCATCTTCATTAAAACATGCACAAGGGGCATTTCAATTTTTTCAAAAAGCTCAAACAGCCTTGTTTCTTTGAGCTTGCCGTTAAGTATATTATGGGCAATAAATGTAATGTCTGCATCCTCGCAGGCATAGGGAACTGCTTTTTCAAGATTCACCCGGGAAAAACATATGTTTTTTTTCTCCGTAACCTCATCGTATGAAATTGTTTTGTGTCCAATAAAATCCAGCGCTATCTGGTCAAGGTTATGTGCCCGTTTTGTCGGATTTATAAGATACGAGGCAACCATTGTGTCAAACCATACGCCCTTAAGATCTACCCCGTGGCGATAAAGAACCAGCCAGTCATATTTTATGTTCTGCCCGATTTTTTTTATGTTTTTATTTTCAAGAACCGGTTTAAGATAGTTTAAAACCGAGTCAAGTTCAAGCTGTTCGGGAGCTTCAGGATAATTATGCGCGCATGGAATATAAAAAGCATGGTCAGGTTCTAAAGAAAATGACAGACCTACCAGGTCTGCCTTCATGGGGTTTTTAGAGGTTGTTTCAGTATCAATTGCAAAAAAATCGGATTTTTCAAGTTTTTTCACAAGGTTTTGAAGTTCTTTAATGTTTAAAACAGATGAATAATGTTTGTTTGAAAGATCGGTTTTTTGGGGGAATGCCTGCTGAAGCTGCCTGAACTCAAGCTCTTTGAACAGTTCGCCGAGTTTGTTGTTGTCAGGCTCTTTAAATGCAAAGTCATCCGGTTTAAATGACAGGGGAATATCGGTGACTATTGTTACAAGCTTTTTGCTCAAGAAAGCCTGCTCCCTGTATTTCACAAGATTTTCATGCTGTTTTTTCTTTGTGATTATATCAAGATTATCATATATTTCTTTAATATTATTGAATTTTTTAATCAGGGATATCGCTGTCTTTGGGCCTATGCCAGGCACCCCGGGCACATTATCCGCTTTATCTCCTGCAAGGCCCATCATGTCAATCATCTGACCAGGTAAAAGTTCGAAGTCTTTCTTTATGGAATCTTTGTCAATCGTTTTGTCCTTCATGGGATCCCACATAACTGCGTTTTCTGTTACAAGCTGCATGAAATCCTTGTCGCCTGTAACCATAACCACTTTAAACCCTGATTTTTGAGCAATAGTGGAACATGTTCCTATTAAATCATCGGCTTCAAACCCCTCCATCTCAATTGATTTTATGTTAAAAGCGTAGGCTATTTTTTTTATATAGGGAATCTGGGCAGACAGATCTTCAGGCATGGGAGGCCGGTTTGCCTTATAATCGTCATAAATTTCATGCCTGAAAGTCTTGCCTTTGTGGTCAAAAAATATTGCGAGATATTCCGGGGCATGGTCATTTAAAAGTTTCATCATCATTTTTGTAAAACCTAAAACAGCATTGGTGGGAAGACCCATGGAGTTTGTCAGCCCTCGTATTGCATGATATGCGCGGTAGATATATGCGCTTCCGTCGATCATATATATATTTTTTTTATTCATAAGTAGTAATCTTCGATTTTTATGTTGAGAATAGGGATAAGATATCCTATAGAAATTTACATAAATAATTTTAAACAAAAATTTGTGCCATTAATTTTTATGTATCAAAAATAATTAAAAACAACAAGGCTTTGACAGATAAGTATATAAAAGGAGAAGATAGAATTGAAAGAAGCTAATATAATATCAGAAAGCAGCAAGATCAAAGATATCCTGGACAGCGCAAAAACAATAGCTGTTTTGGGTCTCAGTCCCAAGCCTGAAAGGGATTCCAACATGGTTGCAAGGTATCTTCAAAAACAGGGCTATAAGATTATACCTGTGCGTCCCGGGCAAAAGGAGATCCTTGGAGAAAAGGTGTACGAATCTCTTGATGAAATAGATGTTCCTGTGGATATTGTCGATGTTTTTATTAACTCGGCCAAATTAATGCCGCATGTGGAAAAAACCATCAGGTTAAAACCAAAGGTTTTCTGGATGCAGTTAACAGTGGAAAATGAAAAAGCGGCTGAATTTTTAACCAAAGCAGGGATTGATGTTGTTATGAATAGATGTATAAAGATTGAGCATGAAAACTTCTGCGGATAGTTATCTAAGCGGAACGTCCCGGTATAGAAGTAAAAGGCGTAATATCAGAGATAGACTCTGCCATTGCTGCGGAGGAAAAAAGCCTTTTTGCTGGACATGCAGATGCGGGTTTGCCATATGCCAGGAGTGTATGTATGAAAACGTCTGGGGAATGTCATGCAACGGTATAACATGGCAGTGTCCTGACTGCGGTGGGCAGAACGGGTTTGGCAATCAGTAAAAAATGGAATCTATTTATAAAGGGGACATTTTGAAAATGCCCCCTTTTGTTTGATGCTTTATTATTTTACTCTTCTATTTGATGTTTGTTTATGAGAAATACGGGTTGAAATCAAGCTACTTTGTTAACATCTTCATGTTTTCAACAGTCAGCATTCTTGGAGTAATTTTTCTCATATTAAAAGTTGTTTTCATAAAAGCGGAACCATTAACTTTTCCACACCCGCCTTTAACAACAGTGGCATGACCGATCTTCTCATCGCATATTGTATGAGCGACAACTGTCTGAATTCCATGGTTGTCCCCCCATGTAAGATGTATGGGATGAAGCTGAAGCCCCTTCCAGTAATCGCCTGCCTTGTCATAAACCCATTTACAGGTTATAAGATAAGATTGTGCATCAATCCAGAACTCCATCTTTCCGCAGCTGTAATAAGGATCTTTGGGCATAGCTTCAACCACATGATATACCCTTGGAACCCATACGCAGTTTGTAGTCGCCCATTTTGCACATCCAGCTTCCGGTTTCTCAAATCCTAATATTAAACTTGGCGGACTGCATGACCAGGAACCGTCACTATTGTGATCCATAACGGTTGTATGCTCCAGGGCATAGGGCATCATCTCGCAGAGCGCAGTCTTTCTGCCCTTGTATGTCCATTCCATGGAAGATTCAAGACCGATAAAACCGAATCCATCGTCAACAACAGCCTCTGAACCCATATATGGATCTGACCTGTTAGATCCTGAAAGCCTTTTTACCCTTCTTATCGCTGGAACATATGCATACACCTGGTCGCATTTTGTACCAAGTTTTCTCAATGTAAGTTGGGCTGTGCCTGCCATATCAAAAGGTGAAACAGCTATGGTCAAATCCCTTTCCACAAGTTTTTCAGGATTATTTACAGGGCCGCCTTTTCTGCCCCAGTAAAAGTAGGTTGCCCAGTAGCATCCAACTGTTCTTTCAAGGCCGCCATTAAAAGAGATCCATAAAACATGATGATCATACCTGAATGTCTCAGTCCTGGATTTACAAAGAAACTTGTTGTACATTACCTTTGAGCCTGATGTTGGGTCATCCAGGGTTATTTCAGATTCAGGAAAAGGCTGGCCATTGACAAACACAGGAAATTCCCCGCTTTCTTTTTCTATGATTTCACCTGATTCAGAATCAATTGCATACCTGCCCAAGTTGGACTCTGTTTCTTTTTTCCAGTAATCATCATGGTCTGAATCATACTGATAAGCCTCAATCTGAAGGGGCATTATATCTCCCCTTTCAAACCATATACCCATCCTTTCACCAGGTAAAACTTTTTTTGCTTTGTCAATCTGGTCTCTTGTTATTATTTCACCCGGTTCAACATCAAGTTCCCTGAACAGAGCATCCTGATCCTCTTTCCAGTCAGGGTTATCTGCTGTTACGACTTGTACTCCTAATACTAATAATAAACTCAGGACAAAAACTGATGCAACGATTTTTTTCATCATATTTCCTCCAAATTTTATTTTAAGATTAAAAATATGGTTCTAATGTCAAAAACCATTTTTTAGTCCGCCCTGTATCTAAAAAGGGCGTTTTTTAGTATCAGCTATATTTTTAATCGCGTCTTAAAAGCCTCCTTCTGCGTTTTTATATGCTGTGTTATAGTGGAGTCATACGTTAAACATACTACTGTTTTGTCTTCCCTCCACGTATGACCACCACTATATGCCTCTTTTCCAAAGATCTACAGTTCGTGCTGCACACGTTCTATTACTGCGTCCTGAACAAACTCAGGCAATGCTGTAAAATTAGCGCTGAAACCGGAAATTCTGACTGCAAGAAGCGGATATTTTTCCGGAACTTTCTTTGCATCAAGCAAAACATCCTTTGATACCAGGTTGTACTGCAGCTGATCCATCCCCCCTTCCATGCCTGCGATAGAAAAATCCAGAAGTTTTTCAAGACCTGCGTCACCTTTTACTGTATTATAATCCCATTTCTGGTTATAAACCCAGGATTTGAACTGACTCTGATCGACCTTTAAAGATGAACCAATCCTGTCCCATACACCCTTTTTATCATGTTCAGCATGTGGATTTATTCCGCCGTCACACAGCGCTTCACCTCTTTTTCTCCCATTGGGCATTGCACTGTTATAACCAGCAAGATGATACATCCATGTAACAGGAACAGCACTTACAAAACCTGCAGGTTCATTTCGCAGATCAAACACCTCTGTCTTTCCTATAACACTGACATCTTTCACGGCTTTTGCAAAAATCTTATCAGCAAAATCATCATTATTCCCAAACTTGGGAGCATCAAGAAAGTCCTGACGCATATCTTCATAACCTTCCCACTCCGCAATTATTGCATCTTTTAACTGCTTGAGAGTATATTTTTTTTCATCATATACCCAGTACTTGACTGCTGTCAGGGAGTCCATAGTGTCAACCCAGCCAGGAACATTTAAAAAACTGAGCCAGGGCGCATCAAGGGACATTAAATCGCATCCTTCTTCTACGCACCGCTGATAAAGCATGCTTAAAAAAGGTCTTTTGACTACCAGATTATAAAAATCATCTACTATATTCCCAAGGTTGCGTCCTGTTCTTGCAAGCCATGTGTACTGGCCAAGCCATGCCTTATAAAAATCATCCCATGTATTAAGATCAGAAAGTTCGCCTGTTGCTTTGGTAAAAACAATCTCCCATCCAGGTTCAGGATCTCTTCCGTTAAACATTACAAATTCTATGGTCTTGAGAACATTCATGCCTCTTGCCGACCTTCTGGTTGCACCTCTGGAATTGATTGTTATGCCAGGTGTATTACAACCTACAACTGCCCAGCTTCTTGCCTCTTCTAAACTCATGTTGCCGTATTGCGACATCATTCCGGATATTGCAGTATTGTCATTCCTTAAAGATGGCGAACCCATTCCTGTCCTCATTACCTCAATAACGCGCTTTAGATCCTTTCTGCTTGTTCTGGAATGCCACCTGAACTTTACATCAGGAAAATGGAATCTGTACCCATCTATAACGTCAAGTATCAGCATGGTTAAAGCGTTTGTTGCATCACTGCCGTCGGCCTTCTGACCTCCTACGGTGAGCACTGAATAGTCTCTTGTACCCATTCCGGTCTTTCGAAAATTTTCAAGATCTGCCAACAACCCGATTTCATGATACTTGATAAAATAAAAAGCAACTATGTCTGCTGCTTTTTCCCTGCTAAGTGTTTTATCTTTCACTACATCTTTTTCATACCATTCCCACCACACCTGATCAGGACGGAAGGTAATTGTGTGGGACGCGTGCTCAATAAGGTAATGAGCCATAAAACTCAGCCAGTGCATCTGCATCATCTCATGGAAAGTTCTGGGGGGATTTTCTGAAACCCATTCACATATATCAGCAAGATTTTCCAGCCTTTCTTTTTCTTTTGCATTAGTTTCACTTGCTGCCAGATTTTTGCATTCCTGAGCGTGTCTCTTTATCCATGAGATAACTGCCTCGGTAGCTTTGATGGAACATTTGCAATCATTGATCCGATGGGCCAAATCAACAGCATTTGTTCCGCTTGAAGTTTCCCACTCTTCTTCAAGGCGTTTAATAGTCTGCCCCATAGTATTAATAAGATTCCTGAAACCCTTTTTCATGTACCATTCATGGTCCGGATTGGCTCTATAACCTGTGGTGCCAGGCACTTCCCAATACCTTTGAATTCCTCCAAAATACATAGTATAAAGTTTTTCGCTCATATAAGGCTTCATGGCATAAACGATATTCCACCTTTCGCAGAATTCTTGCACCTCATTATAGAGTTCCTTTGAAACAGGTTTTTTTTCACCATTTTCCCAGACAAAAGCTTTCCCTGCAGCTGAAAATTCCTTAAACGGGTACCAGAGATCACCTCTGGGATCAAAGGGTATTCCATGTTCGTCATTTGCCCAGTTTCCTACAAGAAGTTCTCTGGGTCTTATAACGAGATTTTGAGTTTCAAGATAACGTTTAAGTATCTCTGCATGCAGATCACCAGGACTCGCGGATGGGTTTTCCTTGTGAACATCACATACTATTTTAGCTTTCGTGCAATCCATATAAAAATTTTTATCACTGTATCCTTCTACAGTCTGTATCTTGTCAGACATCTGTTTGGTTCTGAAATACCATGTGTCAGGAGTTACTACCTTCCAACCTTTTTCTGTAGCCTGTCCGGAAACCCCAATTTTTACTCCAACCTCGTTTGGGTCCACATTGAAATTCGCCTGTAACATAATTTTCTCCTCCATTTTTTTATAAAAATTTATTTATGTTTGTTTTAATGCTTCTTATAATTTTTTTAAATTATTCACCCTCCTTTTATAAATTTTTATATTAATTGAAATTTGAATTTCATTGAATATTTTTTAAAAGGCCTTTGCCAATTGTAATTATAAGAATCGCAGAAAGAGGGTAATAAGTCTCAGGAGGTTCCCATGAAATTGAGTGTTTTTTAAAATGCTTTAAGGATTGCTGAATGATATATATTTATTTAAATATAAACAATTTTTATAAATTGTTTATATTTTTATATAAGCTATAAATACTGAATTTAATTTTGTCAATATAAATTTTGCAACAACAGAGATTTTAATCGCTCATTTAGTTTGAGATATTAAATTTTTTGTGGAAAATAATGTGGTGAAGGGTTCCTGGAGAGGCAATAAGGGCTTTACACGGCGCAACTTAAATCATACAGCAGGTTAAATGGAATGAAGAACTTATAATTCAATGGGTATTATATACTGGAATCCCATGTCATTAACCCAGGATTACTGGATTCCCGCCTTCGCGGGAATGACGACTTTTTACGAGTGCATCATTATT
>CAYZXU010000100.1:0-8349 GCA_964482535.1 uncultured Desulfobacteraceae bacterium
ATCCTTGTTGGACCGGGCCATGGCTGCAGCTATTGCCTGCCGCATCTTGTCCTGGAACCCGGTTGGCGGGGCAGGAGTTTTTTTAGCCTTTTCTTTAGCCTCTTTTTTAGTTTGGGCTGCCTCTTCTATATCCGCGCGGTTGATGGCGCCTTCCGGACCTGTGCCATGCACTGTTGTCAGATCAATGGTCAGTTCTGCAGCCAGCTTGCGGGCTGAGGGTGAAATTTTCAGGCGGTTTTTTCCATCACTCACCAAAGGTTTGGCCTCTGAAGGCTGTTCCAGGGGGTGGGTTTCCCGATGTTTTGCAATACTGCATGCCTTATATGTAAGACCGGGCTCCGGTGGCTGATCCAGGGAGTCTTTTTTTTCGCCAATTTTTTCAACATGCGGTTCGGTTCCTGTGGGGGGAGCATCTTCTTTTTCGCAACGAATAATTGCCATAACTGCTCCCACGGGAACAGCTTCTCCCTGTTTCACTAATAGTTGTTCGACCACACCATCCACGAAAACTTCGATCTCAATGACACCCTTTTCGGTTTCCACATCTGCGATGATATCGCCCCGCTTGACGCGGTCACCAGGCTTCACTTTCCATTCAACCAAAACACCCTTTTCCATGTCCGCGCCCAAACTGGGCATACAGAATTCAATCATTTGAATGCACCATCCTTTTAACGGTTTTCACAATAGTCTCAACCTGCGGCATTGCCGCCTCTTCCAGGTGTTTGGCATATGGCATGGGCACCTCTGCGCCGCAGATTCGCTCCACGGGGGAGTCCAATTCGTAGAATGCCTTTTCCATGATACGGGCGCTCACCTCAGCGGAAATCCCCCCACTGCGCCAGCCTTCGTCCACGATCAATGCGCGGTGGGTTTTCGCCACCGAGTTCAGGAAGGTCTCGCTGTCCAAAGGACGCAAGGTGCGCAGATCAATCACTTCTGCTTCGATACCTTCTTGTGCGAGAATTTTCGCTGCATCGAGACTCTTGAAGAGACAGGCGCCATAGGTAATGATAGTTATATCTGCACCTGAGCGTCGTACCCGCGCTCGTTCAATCTCCACAGGGCCGGCATTAACCGGCACCTCACCTTTCATATTATACAAGGTGTTGTTCTCAAAAATAAGCACCGGATCGGGGTCTTCAAGGGCTGTCCACAGCATACCCCTGGCATCCTCAACAGTCCCCGGGGTCAACACCTTGATTCCGGGTATATGCGCATACCATCCTTCCAGACTGTGGGAGTGCTGTGCCGCCAGTTGCTTGCCTCCTCCGGTCGCCATTCGGATAACTATCGGGACATTGAAGAGACCACCCGACATATGGAGAAAAGTGGCCGCAGTGTTAAGGATCTGATCCGCAGCGAGAAGACTGAAGTTAACCGTCATGATCTCTACAATAGGCCGCATTCCCCCAAGGGCTGCGCCTATACCCGCTCCGACAAAGCCTGCTTCCGACAGGGGTGTATCCCGTATCCGTTCAGGGCCGAACTCCTCCAACAATCCTTTGCTCACTGCAAAGCACCCGCCATACCGACCCACATCTTCACCCATTAAAAAGATACGGTCATCCTTTTGCATTGCTTCACGGATTGCCTCACGCACCGCTTCTCTATAGGTAAGCTGCCGCATAGTCTCTGTTTTCCCATTCATGATATACTCCGCTTTGAGTATACAAAACGTGTTAATTCCTCTACCGGTTCAAGAGTGCCTGCTTCCGCAAAGGCAACTGCTTTAAAAATTTCCTCTTCAGCTTTTTTCTCCAGTTCATAAATATCCGCATCATTCAATATTTCCCGATCTTTTAAAAGCTGGATAAAGTTAACTACAGGCCCGCGTTTCTTCCACTCTTCAACCTCGGCCTTGCCCCGGTATAATTCGGGATCAAACATTGAATGTGCCCGAAAACGATAAGTCTTGCACTCAATGAAGTACGGGCCGTTGCCGGCGCGCACCTCGGCCGCTGCTTTCACGGCTGCTGCTTCCACTGCCAGAATATCCATTCCATCCACGGCTTCCGCAGTAATATTATATCCGCCGGCTTTTTTTGCCAGATTTGTTACTGATTCAGACAGCTTAAGCGCTGTTCCCATGGCATAAAGATTATTCTCACAGACAAATAAAACGGGCAACTTCCAGAGGGCGGCCAGGTTCAGCGACTCGTGAAATTCTCCTTCGGCAACAGCGCCTTCGCCGAAAAAGCAGCAGGTCACCTGATTTTTCCCCTGCATTTTATCGGCCAGGGCCAGTCCCACGGTTAAGGGCAAACCGCCTCCCACTATGGCGTTTCCTCCATAAAAACGGGTTTTGTCATCAAAAAGATGCATCGAGCCTCCACGACCTCGGCTGCATCCCTCCTGTTTACCGTACATCTCCGCCATAATTGAGCCGGCTGAAACCCCCCGCGCCAAAGCATGACCATGCTCGCGGTAAGTCGAGACCACTGCATCTTCCGGGCTAAGTGCCTCCATAACCCCTACAGCGACAGCCTCCTCGCCGATATACAGGTGAAGGAAACCCCGTATCTTCATGGCGCTGTAAAGTTCAGCCGATTTTTCTTCAAACCGCCTGATCAACAGCATCCTGCCCAGCAAGTGCATGGCATGCTCGCGGCTAATCTCCTGCTCTGCCTTTTTTATCGTTGATTCCTCGTTCATTCATTTGTCTCCAAAGTTGATATATCGCCTTCGGGCAATCCCAGTTCACGGGCCTTAAGCACCCGTCTCATGATTTTGCCGGCCTTATTCTTGGGCAGATTGTCCTGGAACTCTATCTCCTTGGGAGCTACGGCTGCCCCCAGCTTCTTGCGTGCAAAGCCTATTAGTTCAAGACGCAATTTATCGCTCGGTTCCACGCCTGGTTTAAGGGAAACAAAGGCCTTGACAAGTTCCCCGATCAATGGCTGGGGCTTGCCGATCACACCTGCTTCGGCTACTGATGGATGTTCTATTAGTGCGCTTTCCACCTCAAAGGGACCCACCATGTGTCCTGATGTCTTGATGATGTCATCGGCACGTCCGACAAACCAGAAATAACCGTCGGAATCGCGCCTTGCCAGATCGCCGGTAATGTACCAGTCGCCCGCAAAGCATTTTCGGTAGCGTTCTTCGTCATGGATGTATCCGCGAAACATGGAAGGCCAGCCGGGTTTCAGAGCCAGATCGCCGTCGACATTGCTTTCTTCAACCACCTCTATTTTTTCATTATCCATTCGGTGAATAATTGCCGCCTCAATCCCGGGTAAGGGCCGACCCATTGACCCCGGCCGGATCTCCATGGAAGCATAGTTGGCAATCATGATGCCGCCTGTCTCGGTTTGCCACCAGTTATCGTGAATAGGCAGTTCGAGTGCCTGCTGCGCCCAGACTATGGCTTCCGGGTTGAGCGGTTCACCAACACTGTGGATAAGCCTGAGATGACTTAAATCATACTTTCGACAAGGTTTGATATCCATTCGCATCAGCCTGCGTATTGCCGTGGGAGCCGTGTACCAGACAGTCACCTTTTCCTTTTCCAGGATATGGTACCAGCGGTCTGCATCAAAATCAGCCTCGTCTATGATACTGGTTACGCCGTGAGTCAGGGGTGCGATAATACCGTATGATGTCCCGGTCACCCAGCCGGGATCGGCGGTACACCAGAAAATATCGTCAGGATGAAAGTCGAGAACGTATTTACCTGTCATGTAGTGAGTGAGAACAGCGCTGTGTACATGAACCGCTCCTTTCGGCATCCCGGTAGTCCCGCTTGTAAAATGCAGGATAGCCATATCCTCAGGATCAGTCGGAGGGATTGTAAACAGATCCGAGGCCTCCTCCATCCGCTTTGGCAGTGACCAGAGTCCATCTTCAATATCTTCATCCCTGTCAACGAGAAGCACATGTTCTAATTGTGGGAGACGGTTTCGCAGGTTTTTAATTTTCTTGGCATATAGTTCATCTGTGGTTACCAGCACCCTGGCATTGCCCCTGCTTAAACGCTGAAAAATCGGCTCAGGACCGAAGGCGGAGAATAACGGACACAAAACACTGGCATTTTTCAGGGTACCAAGTGCTGAGATATAAAGGTCGGGAATACGTCCTGTCAGGACAAAAACCCTGTCTTCCTTGCCCACAGATAGCTGCTTAAGCACATTGGCAAAACGGTTGGTTTGCTGTTTTAAATCATTATAGGTAAAATTGAGGCGAGCGCCATCTTTGCCGATCCAGCGTATTGCCACGCGGTCACCAAGTGACCCGTTGGCATGCCTGTCCACTGCCTCATGGGCAATGTTCAGACCTTTTTGATTCGGCAGTCCGTCTAATTCAAGACGCAATGCTTCCCATGAAAAATCGGTGCAGGTTTTAGAATAGTCCGTGAAATTCGGCTGGACATCACAGGCTTGGGGAAATTTTTTAATCGGTTTCCAGACTGTTCTCTCTTGCTCATTCATACTGAGGTCCACCTCCTCACTGCCTTTGCAAACAAAGGTTCTTTGATGGTTGTCTACCTCTATGAAACTTAGCGAATAACTACAAAAACTTCACCACTTAGACCAAACATTACTTAAAAATTCTGCTTACTTTAAGTAGTTGATACCTGCAAGAATCAAATCATACTGAACAGCCTTTTGATAATCCTTGCAATTCTACAGTTATTTTAAGACTAAAATATTATGTTTTTTAAAAATTGTAAAGGAAAATATTAAAAAAAAACCAAGCCTTTTCCGGGCAATGTCTGCCTGCTTTTGAATATTTTTTCTACTGTTTTGCTCTGAGGTTTATACTTGAAAGGGAAAACGCCCTGTGTCATTATTAATATAATTTGTTGTTGATAGTTTTTCTTTCGTCCTAAGTTCCTTCCACGAAAGGCTAATTTTTCATGTTGATATGCACTGGTTATAGACCTGGGTTGGTTGAATACAGTAATGCCTGCAACTTACAGAGAAATCTTCATCAAAAAAGATCGGAAGGCAAGATTTCAGACGTATTACTCCTTCTGGAGCATCCACCAACCTTTACCATGGGTAAATCCGGCAGATTGGATAATTTCCTTGTTTCCATCAATCAGCTAAGGCAGAAACAGATAGGTCTTTTCTCAGTGGAAAGGGGAGGTGACGTGACCTATCACGGTCCGGGTCAACTTGTGGTCTACCCTGTTATATGCCTGAAAAAAAGGGGTAAAGATATTCATCAGTATGTTCACAATCTTGAAGAGGTTGTACTGCGGACACTAAAGGACTTTGGCATTGATGCCCATCGAGATGACAGCCATGCAGGTGTCTGGGTCAACAAGGAGGAAATAGCCGCTATCGGTATAAGCGTGCGGAGGTGGGTTACCATGCACGGATTTGCACTCAATGTTGATGTCAATCTGAGGCATTTCTCTTTGATAAATTTTTGTGGTTTTTTGGATCGTCGAGCCACATCCATGACAAAGCTTCTTGGGCATACAGTTTCAATAAAAGCCGTAGCCGGACGTGTAATGACGCATTTTTCCGATGTCTTTGATACGGTTATAACCCTTGGCTCACCTAAGGAAATTGAAAAATATTTATGAAAAAAAGATTCCCAGACTGGTTAAAGCATAAGCTTCCGCCTCCGGAAACCATGCTCATAATGAAAAATCTGATGCAGGACTTAAATTTACATACAATTTGCGAAAGCGCCCGGTGCCCTAATATAGGAGAATGTTTTTCCAGGAAAACAGCTACATTTCTAATTCTGGGAGATGTATGCACCAGGCGATGCAGCTTTTGTGCTGTGAAAAAGGGGACCCCACTCCCTGTTGACAAAAAAGAGCCGGAATCCCTTTTTGAGGCAGTCAAAAAACTTGATCTGCACTACGTTGTAATAACTTCCGTCACAAGAGATGACCTTATTGATGGCGGCTCTTCGCAGTTTGCCAGGGTGATTAGAATACTTCGTGAGCAAAGGGACAGTATTATAGTTGAAGTACTTATCCCTGATTTTTGCGGTTCTGCCGGCGCTTTGCGGTCTGTGGTAAAATCAGGACCCCAGGTGATTAACCATAATGTAGAAACGGTTCCCCGCCTGTATCAGGAGGTAAGGCCGCTTGCTTACTATAAACGCTCTTTAGAACTTTTATCTGATGTAAAACGTATGGACTCCACAATAATTACAAAGTCAGGTTTGATGCTGGGTTTAGGAGAAACCAGGGAGGAAGTTATTAATGTTTTGAGTGATCTGAGAAAGGCAGGCTGTGACCTGGTCACAATTGGTCAATATCTGAGACCTTCCCCAAAACACCACCCTGTGGTCGCATTTATTACTCCCCAGGAATTTTCCGAGTATGAACAGATAGGCATAGGAATGGGATTTGCAGGGGTTGCCTCTGCGCCATTAGTCAGAAGTTCATTTAAGGCTGAAGAGCTGTACACCAGGGTGAAAAGCTACTGATTGATCCCTGTTGCTGTTTGAGTTGCGGCTATCTGTGTAAAGACAGGCATCGTTTTACCCGTATCCGTTTAAATTCCATTTTGGTCTGATTAAAAGGTGAATTAGAAGTACAAACTATGTTTCAGGAGCTTGTTTCAATTCCATTTTAGTCTGATTAAAAGGGTATTTTGCAAAAGGAATAGTGCTTGACCAGTTATCGTTTCAATTCCATTTTGGTCTGATTAAAAGGTGAGCTAAAGTTTTCTGTTTATTAACACTGTTCGGCTTGTAAAAGCATAGTAACTACCAAAATATTTTCACATCAATTCGATAGGATTTCCTTGCCCCAAAAACTCTTTAAAAGAGTCTGAAATTCTTTTATCATTAGCAACTCTTTCCCAAAAATCATGTGCCATTCTTTTAATTGAATCTATTGTACTGTCTGTGAGATTAACTACTTTAGGTTTAGTTGGCACAAACCTATAAGCAGGGGCCTCGCCTCCGCTTTTAGGTGCAAAACCCATGGAACACATATCATACAGGGGCAGCAAGCGAAACACACTTCCTTCTATCGCAAAACTCAAGTTGCCCAAATGCATGTCTGTGTTATTTATCAAGCGACCGAAGCACCACAAGAATTCAGCATCATAAACATGTTGCCAGCTAATTAATTTTTTCCTATACAACGCATCTAGAGTTTGTGGCCATCCACTTCCGATTCCAGAATATTCAGCATCAATAGACATGAGTGAAACCATAGACATTCGACCGTATTCTCCTGACCTATCGAATCGTTGGGATTCTAAAAAAAGTCGTCCGTCTAATTGAATCAATCTTGTTTCGGCAGCAGGAAAATCCCTACCATGAATAGCTTCGATAGCGTGATACTCAGTCAGCAATATATCGCGCCATCGGTTTGCAAGGTCACTTTTCCCTTTGGGGGAGAACTTCACAATCACATGAGACGAACTTTCAGCACTAAATGCTGTGAATTTCGGTTGTTCTCCGCCAGCAGATGACCCAGGAAGTACCCCATCCATTACGCTATCTGCAAGTGCAGGATACCCTTCGTCTGGAATGGCAGTAGGTTTGCGTCGAACACGAAGCATAGCTTGTTCGCCAAATTTAAGGTTCCCTGGCAAATCGTCGCCATTGGACACCAAATAACGTCCAATATGGTTTGTGTTCCAACGCCTAGGGTCAGAAGGGAAATCATCAGAATGAGAGGCCATCTCCTCTGCTATTTGTCGACCAAGAAACCCCTGTGGGCACAAATCAAACAAAAAATATGGCAAATCATCATACAATCCATCCCAATTTTCCCCTAATAGTAATGGAGGCATCCCTGTGGCTGGCTCTACAAAAAATCCTCCATGAACTAACGGGCGAATAAATGCAGCTAAAACGGTATTCCCATGTGCATCAACTATACTTAAAGGTAGTTTGTCGTTGCCTCCAAAGGCATTGCGGGTTGCTGCATATCTCGGTGATCGTCCACTCCGCAATCTGATCACACTGCCGCCCATTCCCCTGATCTGACGTGCGACTGCACTTTGACTCAAGCCTGTAGCAGCTTGGATTTCTCTTGATGTCGCTGGGCTTCTCTCTAAATACCCTCTGATAGTTAATGGCATATAACTGTCTCCTCACAAACATAATAACTCACTTGGTGACTAGCAATAACCTTAACTAATATTTCAATACACACCTATTGTCAACATATTAAGGATGTGTTATAGGAATTAGAGACTCGTTTAGTGACTAGCATCAATGATATCTTGTCAAGAACAAAAACGACAAAAAGATGCCGAACAAACGTATGCACTCAGACCGGCTCACACGCGCGATTTCTGAGTTTAGTCAATCAATTTGCCCCGCTCCAGCATCACGGTAAACCCATGGCCGGCTGGTGATACGGGACGAACCCCGCAGTTAAAGAATAGGTTAGGCAACATTGGATTATAGGCAATTTTT
>CAYZXU010000101.1:0-8337 GCA_964482535.1 uncultured Desulfobacteraceae bacterium
CATTGCTTTGGGGCATGATATAGGTCATACTCCCTTTGGCCATGATGGCGAGAGATTTTTGTCTGAACTTTGTGAAGCCGGAGGAATAGGCTTGTTCCGTCACTCTGTGCAGAGTGTTCAATTTCTGGACAGGGTCGAGCGAAACGGGAAAGGATGGAATCTGTGCCTTCAGACTCTTGACGGCATTCTGTGCCATGATGGAGAAATACATAACAGGATGCTTCAACCTGAAAAGGATAAAAGTTTTAACAGTCTTAAAAAAGAGATTGAGGACAAAAAGAATATGCAGGGCACGCAGCTTGTGCCCATGACTCTTGAAGGATGTCTGGTCAGGATGGCGGATACGGTGAGCTATGTCGGCCGGGATATAGAGGATGCCATAAGGCTTGGCTTAATCAAACGGACTGATATTCCGGAAGAGATTGCAGACATTTTGGGAGATACAAACGGAAAGATAGTCTTTGCCCTTGTAACCGACCTTATTATTAACAGTCATAAACAAAAATATATATCATTTAGCAGGGAAATTTCAGAGGCTTTAAGCGCCTTGAAGCAGTTTAATATGGAACGTATATATATGAATCCCGGGATAAAGAAGCATCTTGGGGCGATAAAGAGGATCTTTGAATATCTTTTTGAACAATTTTTAAATGATCTGAAAAAAAGAAATTTTGGCTCAGTGATATACACAGGCTTTTTAAAAGATATGTCAGACCGGTATATGGAAAAACATAAAGATGAGGAGATCGTAAGGGATTTTATTGCAGGAATGACGGATAATTATTTTTTAAGACAAAGCCCTGAAAAGATGAGACCCGTTGCGTATTTTCTTTAGGCATTAAAGCATGTATCAAAATCGTACATACAGAAATTGTGTTACAGGCAGTGGATTAGCATCTTTTAGTGTGACTGTTAAGGAAACAGACCTGTTGATACATGCTGACAGACCCATGGAAAAGATTGCCAGGGAATCAATATTAAAGCACAGGGGGCATATTGAATCTCATATTGAATTACATCCAGAGTTTGCCACAGCTCTTGTCCCTTTAGATGTTATTGACTCTGCTCCTGCTATAATAAATGAAATGACCGAGGCTGGTAAAAAGGCAGGGGTAGGACCAATGGCTGCTGTGGCCGGTGTGATTGCGCAGTACGTGGGTTTGGATCTGCTGGCTGAGACTGATGAAGTGATAGTGGAAAACGGGGGGGATCTGTTTTTTAAAACTGATTCCAGTGTAACAATAGGGATTTTTGCAGGGGCATCACCTTTAAGCATGCGCATGGGTTTAAAGGTTAATTCAGCAGGCAAGCCGGTTTCCATATGCACATCATCGGGTACGGTGGGGCATTCACTGAGCATGGGTATGGCAGATGCAGTGTCAGTAATAGCCGATTCCTGCGCTCTTGCTGATGCTGCGGCAACTTCAATATGTAACAGGGTAAAATCCGGGGCAGATATAAGAAATGCCATAGAGTATGGGAAAACCATTGATGGTGTTTCCGGTATTTTTATAGTGGCCGGTGAAAATATGGGAATGTGGGGGGATTTGGAGGTGGTTCCTTTGAGACCTTTGAAAAACGTCCCCTTTCGACCAACTTCGGCGTTAGTCTCAAATTTTAATCCTCGAAATACTTAATGTATTCCTGTGGTTAAAATTTGCGCCGGCCATGAATTTGTACAAAATTGAACATTTTTCAAAGGCCTCTTGTTAAAATTAAAAAAAGGTTGAACTTTCAGCATAAAAAGAGTAATTTTATAATTTATATAAACTATTTGAAATTTTTACAGGCTCACATCATTTTCCATTTTTTTCATAAATATATAAATTTTAGGATGGATTTATTTTATCTTTAGACGTTGAAATTTAAGGAGAAATTATATGAAGAACATTAAATTTGTTTTAGCGGTTGTTATTATCGGTTTTGTTATATTATGTATCATCCAGAATCTGGAAGTTCTCAAAGCCAAAGCAAGTTTTACATTGGATCTCTTTTTAATAGATGAGTATAAAACACCTGAACTGCCGAATGTTGTTCTTTATATTTTCTTTGCTTTAATAGGGTTCATTGTTTCATATATTTTAAATATGGCAGAACTCTTTAAATCCAGAAAAAAAGTAAAAAATATAAATATGGCTTTGGCTTCACAGACCCAGGAAACCAATGAACTTAGAAACGAGATTAATGCGCTTAAGGCAAATTATCCTGAAAAACATGAAACAAAAAAAAATAAGGAGGCAGACTTACTGCCTGTTTAATTGCCCATGCTGCCGCCTAAAATAACACCCATGATAAAACAGTATCTTTCGATTAAAAAAGATTATTCGGATGCGATACTTTTTTATCGTATGGGAGATTTTTATGAGATGTTTTTTGAAGATGCCCAAATAGCGTCTAAATTACTTGAAATAACTTTAACTTCGAGAAACAAGAAAGATAAATCTCCCATACCCATGTGCGGGATACCCTTTCGTTCTGCCCAGGGTTATATTGCGCGTTTAATTAACAGCGGGCATAAGGTTGCAATATGTGATCAGCTTGAATGCCCGGTTGAAGGCCAAGGTGAAAGTCAGGGAAATTCTGATAATAAAAAAGGGCTTGTTAAAAGAGAAGTCGTTCGAGTTGTTACCCCTGGCATGATTCTCGAAGATGAACTGCTGGATGAAAAAACAAATAATTTTATACTTGCTGTGGCAAGGGATAAAGATAAGACAGGCATTTCTTACTTAGATATTTCAACAGGAACTTTTTGTTTATCAGAATCTGATGATTTGCAATCCATTATTGACGAGATTAAACGTATTTCCCCCAGTGAACTGTTGATTTCGGATTCATTGGAAAATGATCCGTTTACAAAGCAGATTGTTAATGAACTTCCGGAAAAATATTTAAGCCTTGTTGACAATAATGCTTTTGATTACCGCAATGCCCATGAAAGGCTTGTTAATCAGTTTAAAACCCTAACCCTTGCCGGGTTCGGATGTGAAAATTTAAGGTCAGGAATCAGCGCTGCAGGAGCTTTGCTTTATTATGTAGGGGAAACCCAGAAACAGAAAGTCCGGCATCTTTCCGGGATTGAAACATATGCATTAGACAATCACATGGTTGTTGACGAAACGAGCGTCCGCAATCTTGAACTTGCAAAAAATATTTTAACCGCGGGCACTGCCGGGACTCTTATGGGAGTGATAGACAGTACAGTTACTGCCATGGGGGGCAGGCTTTTAAAAAAATGGCTCAGATATCCGCTTTTGGATGCAGATGAAATAGAGACCAGGCTTGATGCTGTTGAAGAGGCAAAAGAAAAGATTTATCTGTCATCCAGGGTCAGAGATATATTAAAATCCGTTTACGACCTGGAGCGCCTGGGAAGCAAGATTTCAATGGGACATTCTAACGCCAGAGATCTTACAGCGTTAAAACGTTCCCTGCAAACTCTTCCTGAAATATATTCGTTGCTTTTAGGGTTCGATTCCGGCAGTTATGGATGTACTGAAAATGCCGGCAGGCTTGACGACCTGGCACAACTTATTGAAAGCTCAATAAGGCAGGATGCTCCCTTAACCATTAATGAGGGGGGGATTATAAAGCAGGGCTACAACAGCGAGCTTGATGAACTGATAAACATAAGCCGGGATGCAAAGAGCTGGCTTGCAAAACTTGAGGCAAGTGAGAAAGAGGCAACAGGGATAACCACCCTTAAGGTAAGGTTTAACAAGGTTTTCGGATATTATATAGAGATTCCAAAGAGCCGTGCAGATCAGGCGCCTGAACATTATATAAGAAAGCAGACTCTTGTTAATGCTGAAAGATATATTTCAGATGAGCTTAAAACTTTTGAGATGAGAGTTCTTGGCGCTGAAGATAAAAGATTTGCTTTAGAATATGAGATATTTAACAGCATCAGAAAAGAGGTGGCAGAACATAATCAATCTATTCAAAAGGCTGCAAAATTTTTATCCAGGATTGACTGCCTTCTTAATCTTGCCCATATAGCAGAAGAGAATAATTACTGCCGCCCTGAAATTAATACTGATGGTCATATTATAATTGAAGATGGACGTCACCCTGTCGTGGAGAAGATGATAACAGGTGAACGCTTTGTGCCAAATACCGTCAGAATGGATAATGAGACGGATCAGGTATTAATAATTACCGGACCTAATATGGCAGGCAAATCCACGGTTCTGCGTCAAGTGGCTCTCATTGTTATTATGGCGCAGATGGGTTCATTTGTTCCTGCCCAAAAATCTTCAATAAGTATAACGGACAGGATCTTTACAAGGGTTGGGGCTCTGGATAATCTTTCTTCCGGTCATAGCACATTTATGGTCGAGATGCAGGAGACTGCCAGAATATTAAACAGTTCCACAGGAAAGAGCCTGGTTATAATGGATGAAATAGGAAGGGGTACCAGCACATTTGACGGTCTTTCAATAGCCTGGGCTGTTGCGGAATATCTCCATGACTTAAAAGGATGCGGTGTAAAAACTCTTTTTGCCACACATTATCATGAATTAACGGAACTTGAAAATATTAAGCAGAGGGTAAAAATTTTTAATATCAGTGTTAAAAAATGGAAAGAAGAGATTATTTTTTTAAGAAAACTGGTTAAAGGCGGTACAAACAGGAGCTATGGAATAGAAGTTGCAAGATTGGCAGGCATACCCCGTGATGTTATAAAACGATCTAAAAAAATACTTGACACAATTGAAAACAGCAAACAGGGCTTAAGGAGTTTGCCTGTTTTAGCTTCGGATGAGGATGAAACAGACAGGAAGCATGAACAGCTTGATCTTTTCAACCACTATGCGCACCCTGTGGTTAAAGAATTACAAGAGATTGATATTTCAAGCATGACACCCCTTGAAGCCTTGAACTGTTTAAGTGAGATGCATGAAAAAGTTAAAAAATGCAGTTTTGGAACTGCCTGATTTTATTATAAGCAGAAAGTTTCTTATCCTTTTATTCATAGCAGGATTTTTGATTCCTGATGTTGTATATGCTTTGAGCGCAAAGAATAAGTACTACAACGCCAGTGCCTGTTATGAAAAGCTTGCTAAAAGTCAGCAACGTCAGAGATATAGAGACAACTGGCTGAAGTGTATAAATAAATTCCAGAATGTGTACAGGCATGACCCTTCAGGACCCTGGGCGGCAGCCGGTTTATACAGGGCAGGTGAACTCTACCTTAAACTTTATAAGTGGTCCAGTAAAAAGTCTGACAAAACCAAAGCCCTGAATCTTTTTAAAAAGATTATAAAACGTTTTCCTAAAAGCAGATACAAACCCAGGGCTGCCAGGAAACTTTCCTTATATGAGAAGTCATATTCGGTTGCTGCTAAAAAGAAACAACCCAAAAAGAAGTCCAGAAAGGCTGTCCTTTATAAAAAACAACCGGTGGTATCCGGTGGAGTGCATTCAACCGTTAAAGGGCTTCGATTCTGGTCCAATCCTAATTATACCCGTATTGTTATTGATGCTGACAAACCTGCTCCTTTTGTTCACAGGCTTTTTAAAAAAGATCCCTCACTTAACAAACCCCAGCGTTTGTGTGTGGATTTAATAAAAAGCAGACTCTGTAAAAATTTTGAGAAGAAGGTGCCGATAAACGATAATCTGCTTAGTTATGTGAGAGCAGGTCAGTATAAAACTGATTCAGTTCGTGTGGTTATGGATATTAAATCTTTTAAAAACTACAAGATTTTTTCTTTAAAAAATCCTTTCAGGATAGTTATAGATGTGTGGGGAGAGGGAAAAAATTTTTCTGCCTCAAAAATAACACAGGGTAATAAGAACGGCAGCCGCATGACCGACAGCGCTCTGGCAAAACAATTTGCTTTGGGTGTAAGGTGTATAGCCATTGATGCGGGTCATGGGGGGCGTGATTATGGCGCTCCAGGTTATTTAAAGGGGGTACATGAAAAAAAGATTGTGCTTTCAATCGCAAAAAAACTTGCTGAAAAGATTCGTAAAAATATAAAATGTAAAGTAATAATGACCAGGGATACTGACAGACATCTTACTCTTGAAGAAAGAACTGCAATAGCAAACACAAAAAATGCAGATCTTTTTATTTCAATTCATACTAATGCAGCGAGAAATAAAAAAGCATACGGTATTGAGACATATTTTTTAAACCTGGCAACTGATGATGATGCAATACTCGTTGCAGCAAGGGAAAATGCAACGTCGACGAAAAATATCAGTGACTTGCAGACCATATTAAGCGATTTAATGCAGAATGCAAAGATCAGTGAATCGAGTCGTCTTGCATTGGAGGTGCAGGAAACAGTATGTAAAAATTTGGGCAAAAAGTATAAATTGATAAAGAATAAAGGGGTAAAACAGGCGCCGTTTTATGTTTTGCTTGGAGCCCAGATGCCTGCGATATTAATAGAAACCTCTTTTATAAGTAACTCACGGGAATGCAAAAGATTAACCAGCTCTGCATATCAGGATAAATTGTGTGATGCCATTGTTGAAGGGATCAGAAGATATATTTTAGAGACAAACCCGACTGTATTTTTAAAAGAGAGTCCTTTGGGAGTTATCAAAGGGTAAGTGTTTGTCATGTTAATTGTAATTTATAGATTTTATTAAAGGGGAGTTGAAAAATGAGTTATGAGAATATTATTTTTGAAGTTGAAGAGAAAATAGCAAAGATTACCTTTAACAGACCCAAGGCATTAAATGCTTTAAACAGTGATTTGTTAAAAGAATTATCAGATGCCCTTGATAGAATAGCTGAAGATGAGGATATAAGGGTCCTTGTGCTTACAGGAGCGGGTAAAAAGTCTTTTGTTGCAGGGGCTGATATTTCGGAACTTGCAACCTTTAATTCCCTTGAAGCAAAATTATTTGCAGAAAAAGGGCAATCTGCTATAAACAAACTCCAGGAATTGCCGATACCAGTAATAGCGGCAGTTAATGGTTTTGCCCTTGGAGGCGGCAATGAAATAGCTCTGGCATGTGATTTTATATATGCATCTGAAAATGCTGTTTTTGGTTTGCCGGAGATAAACCTTGGGCTTATCCCTGGTTTTGGGGGAACCCAGAGGCTTCCAAGGCAGGTGGGTAAAAATATGGCAAAAGAGATGATTTTTACAGGTAAAAGTATTACAGCGAGTGAGGCAAAGGCTTTGGGTCTTGTAAATAAGGTTTGCGAAAAAGAGAAGCTTATGGATGACGTTATGAAAACATGCAAAATAATTGCATCCAAGGGCAGAGTTTCACTTCGCTCCGCAAAACAGGCAATAAATGCAGGTATGGATGTAGATCTTGCAACAGGCAGAAACTTTGAAATAGATGCATTTGCCCTTTGCCTGTCAAGTGTCGATGCTAAAGAAGGAACATCTGCTTTTATGGAAAAGAGAAAGGCTGATTTTAAGGGAAGCTTTAAAAACTAACCCTTTAACTTCAGAGACGATATTAAATGCCAGCTAATAAATATAGTATCCAATTATTATGGGGTGTTGCGCTTACTGCTGCAGGATGCGGGATGATTTATATGATTCCACAAAAAATGGTGGAAATAGAAAAGATATCTTATTTTGTTCCCGTAAGATTTTTTGTGCAGGTATGTTTTTATATAATTGCGATTATACTGATCGGCGGAGGTTTGCAGAAGATATATAAAAATATTAAAGAAATTAATGGCGAGAATAAAGATGAGTAATTATTTTTTATAACTCAACAGGAACTTTTTAAATGCAGGAATATAATAAATTAACGCTCAAAGAAGATACCAAAGAGACCAGAGAGACCGGAGCGGGTGTGCAGTATCTTAAAGCGGAAGTTGAGCACAAAACTGATCTGCAAAAGATTTGCAACAAGATTTATTCGGCTGCCAACATGGATGAAATTCTTGTTGATCTGAAAGATGCTATTACAGGTCTGCTTGATTCCGAAAGGCTTACTGTCTTTGTTTTTGACGGTGTTAAAAGAGAGCTTGTGTCCAGGGTAAAAACCGGAGATGAGCTATCTGAAATACGGATTTCCGTATCCTCAGACAGTATAGCAGGCTATTGCTCTCAAAAACAGAAAATGATCAATATCAAGGATGTTTATGACGATCAGGAGCTTGAAGCAATTGATCCCCAGCTTAAGTTTGATAAAACCTGGGATATTAAGACAGGTTTTACCACCCAGCAGGTTTTGGCGGCTCCAATTATTTTTAAAACATTTATGCTTGGTGTAATTCAGGTTATGAACAGGAAAAAAGAGGGGCAATATTCAAAAGAGGATGAATACTCTCTGCAGGAGCTGGCCAAATTTTTGGGCATTGCTCTTTATAATCAGAAAAAGGTTGTAAAAGGGAATATTAATAAATTCACT
>CAYZXU010000102.1:0-8304 GCA_964482535.1 uncultured Desulfobacteraceae bacterium
ATCCTTTTAGCTGGTTTTATTTTTTAAAGATAATATGTCTGCAATCTCTTCTGACACGCGTTTTACAAAAATATTAAATTCTTTCCCCTTCAAGGGTTTGCCTGGAGCAGGAATATTTTTTAAATCCTGGGGATTGATAAGAATAGGAGAGTTGATCAAGGCTTCATCAGGAGATATTTCATAATCCGGGGTAAAACTGTTTTGAAAATACATATCCTGGAAGCCTGAAAATTTAAGTGCATGTGCGGTTGAATCGAGGATGACAACATCTTTGCTTTCAATTATTCCCTGATCCCTTGCCTGAACAAGACCTGCAAGGGATTCTCCACCCTGTGTACATGCAATATGACCGTTTCTGTTTGCAATCAGCTCCCAGTCCATTATTGACTGTTCATCAACCTCCACAAAAAAAACTTTGTTGCCATTGGCAAGGCTGTTGTAGGTTTCGGCTATATGAATAACTCTTGGCATGGAAACAGGATTTCCGATCATTGCAGCCTGGGCAACACTCGGTTGTACAGTTACAGGTTTAAATTTCCTTTTTTCTTTATTTTTTTCCAGATAATATTGGTACACAGGGTCGGCATGTTTTGACTGCACCCCTATGATTTTAGGCAGGGCTTCAATTATCCCTGTTTCAAAAAATTTAATAAATCCGTTCATTATAGCTGTAATATTACCGGCATTTCCTATGGGTACTATTACAACCTTGTTTTTCATATCATATTCAAAATCCTGTGCTATTTCATATGAGAATGACTCCTGACCCAGTATGCGCCATGCATTCTTTGAGTTTAATAAAGCAACGTTATACTTTTCAGATAAATCTTCAACAACTTTCATGCAGTCGTCAAATACACCTGGAATTTCAAACACCTGAGCCCCGTTGCCTAATGGCTGGGAAAGCTGCTGGGGTGTTACTTTTTTATGGGGAAGAAGAACCACTGATTT
Organism: uncultured Desulfobacteraceae bacterium; assembly: GCA_964482535.1. Classification (GTDB taxonomy): domain Bacteria; phylum Desulfobacterota; class Desulfobacteria; order Desulfobacterales; family BuS5; genus CAYZXU01. The sequence goes on from CAYZXU010000102.1 coordinate 952, forward strand.
AATGTGAGGCTGAAGATATGAGGCGTAAAGAGCTGCAGAAGCGGAGGTGTCTCCTGTGGATGCGCATATTGCAAGCACATCAGATGATATATGTCCACTATTAATAAGGAAGTTAATGTAGCTCAAAGCGCTTGCCATGCCTCTGTCTTTAAAAGATGCGCTTGGGTTTTGACCATCGTTTTTAAAAAAGAATTTTGTGCCTGTAATTTTTTGAAGGTATGAATTGGCTTCAATCAAGGGTGTATGACCTTCACCTAAATAAACCACGGAATCAAGGTCTATTACAGGGCCGATAAATTCATGATAAAGATATATGCCCTTAAGAGCCGGTATTTTTAACATCTTGCGGTAATCGAAAATTTTGCGCCAGGTTTCACCAGATACTTTTTTTAACGCTTGAAAATTTTCATCGTAAATAAGCAGCACCTGACCGCAATTGGGACATGTGTACAGTAATTTTTTAATACCGAAACTATTCCGGCAGCCCAGACACCTGTATATGAGCTTTCCTTTATGATCAGGGATAATAAACGGTCTGATTTCTTTTGGGAAATTTTCTAATTTCATGGCGTTAGTATTTCAATACCCCCCATATAAGGTTTTAAGGCATCAGGCAGAACAACTGATCCGTCAGCCTGTTGAAAGTTTTCCATAATTGCGGCCACGGTACGACCCACTGCAAGCCCGGAACCATTTAGAGTATGCACAAGCTCTGTCCCTTTTTTCCCTTTTCTTTTAAATCTTATATTTCCGCGCCTGGCCTGGAAGTTTTCAAAATTACTGCATGAAGAGATTTCTCTGTAAACTCCCTGGGCAGGCATCCATACTTCAATATCATAAGTTTTTGCTGCGGAAAAGCCTATATCTCCTGTGCAGAGATTTATAACCTGATAGGGAAGAGAAAGGCGCTGGAGTATAGATTCTGCATTACCTAAAAGTTTTTCAAGTTCATCATATGATGTGTCAGGCTTTGTGAATTTTACAAGCTCCACCTTGTTAAACTGATGCTGTCTTATTAATCCTCTCGTGTCTTTTCCGTAGGACCCTGCTTCACTTCTAAAGCATGGTGTATAGGCTGTATAAAAGACAGGAAGCATATCTTCATCAAGAATTTCATTCTGATGTATGTTGGTAACAGGCACTTCAGCGGTTGGAGTCAGGTAATAATCCCAGCCCTTGAGTTTAAAGAGGTCTTCTTCAAATTTTGGAAGCTGCCCTGTGGAAGTTAAACTTGTACGATTTACAATAAAAGGAGGTAGTACTTCCATATATTTATTTTCAGTTGTATGAATATCCAGCATGAAATTAACTAAAGCCCTTTCAAGTCTTGCTCCTGCTCCAAAGTATAAGGGGAAACGGGCTCCTGTTATTTTGGAAGCTCTTTCAAAGTCAAAAATATTGAGTTTTTCTCCAAGCTCCCAATGGGGCTTAGGCTTAAATTGAAACTTTCCTGGCGTCCCCACTTTTTTTACAAGGGTGTTTTCTTCACTGTTTTTTCCCACAGGCACTGAATGGTGTGGCATATTAGGTATTTTTAAAAGAATTTCGTTTATTGTTTTTTCCTGCTCAGAAAGATTTTGTTCAAGCTCTTTTACAGTATGGGAAACTTTGCGCATTTTTATTACAAGCTCATCTCTGCTTTTATCCTCTTTTTTCATGGCTGCAATCTCTTGTGAAGCCAGATTTCTTTCGTGCCTTAAACTTTCAATCTCAAGCAGGATTGTTTTCCTTTTATCGTCACAGTCTTTAAATGCTTCAAGGTCTATATTTTTTTCCCCTCTGTTTAATAATGCACGGCTTATTATGGATAAATTCTGGCTTACAAATTTTATTTCAAGCATTATAGTTCCTATGTTTTTATAAAGATTTATTTGCAGAAAAGAAAGAAGTTAAAAATTTGTGGATTATTTTTTAAAAATCATGGCACAGAGAATAAATTTAGTCAATGATTATTGTGGGTTGACTTTATTTCTATTTTTAGGTAATATGTATAAATATATATTCTGGCATTATTTTATTACTGTTGCAATCTGTTTATTAAATTTAAAAAATGTGTTTTTGTAAAGAATTTTTTTATCCGGTGCTATAAATATAGATTTTGGGGGAAAATACATGGAGGATGTTAAGAGTAGAAAAAACGAAATGCGAGCTGATATAACAACGAGAGTTGAATCTGTTTCCCATGAAAATTTATTAAACATATATCAAAAAATAGATGAAAGACTTTTTGAGTTCGCAAATTTTATGGAAGCAAATATTGTTTTACTCTATTTAAATTGCGGCGCTGAAGTGGCTACAGGGAACATCATAAGAAAATGCTATGAGTATGATAAACTGGTTGTTTTTCCCTTATTTAATAAAGATAATAAGAGGTTTACACTGGTGAAGGTCGATGATCTTGATGGCAGTATGAGAAAAGGACCAGGGGGTGTGCTTGAACCGAATCCGGCAAGATGTAAGGTTGTCCCTCTTGAATCTTTAGATATAGCAATAATTCCAGGCATTGCTTTTGATGAAAAAGGAGGAAGGCTTGGGACCGGGGGGGGATATTACGACAGGCTTATACCTAAAATTCCAATAACAGCAAGAAAAGTTTCACTTGCATGTGAATGTCAGTTAGTACAGCAGGTCCCGGTTGAACCACATGACAGGCATGTGGATATTATAATAACTGAGAAAAGGATTATTTATAAGATTTGATGGCACCATGGGTTTTACTTTTTTATGAGCGGGTTGGATTTAAGGCTTTCTCGAGTTTGTCAAGGTCGTTTACTTCACCCACAGCTATTAAAGTTTCTCCCGCTTTAACAAGTGTTTCAAAAGAGGGATTAAAAAGCATGGTGTTGTCAGGTCTTTTTATGGCAATAATTATAAGATGATAGTCCTGTCTGATATTTGAATCTTTTAACGAAAGATTAACAAGTCTTGAAGAAGAGCCCACAGGCATCTCTTCCATCTGTATATCTGTACGTTTATGGGTCAGTGCAAGATCTATGAAATCAGTTACTGTGGGACGAAGAAGCCTTTGGGCCATTCGCCTGCCTCCTATGTCATAGGGAGACTCCACAAGATCTGCTCCTGCTGCGCGCAGCTTTGATTTTGTTTTTTCTTCTCCTGCTCGGGCCATAATAAAAATATTTTTTGAAAGCTGTCTTGCGGTCAGCACAAGAAAGACATTTTCGGTATCACTGCCGAGAACTGCTATAAGACTTTTAGCGCGTTTAATTCCGGCTTTTTCCAGCACCTTTTCATCTGTGGCATCTCCTTCAATAAAAAGCAGTCCTGCTTCGATTGCCTCGGAAGCAAGATGACTGTTTTTTTCAATAACCACTATATCCGGATATTTTATTTTTAATTGTCTGCAAAGAATATTTCCTATGCGCCCATAACCACATATAATATAATGATTTTTTATTTTACTGGTTTTTTTGTCCAATTTTCTTTTCCCCAATATATTTTTGATCTGTCCTTCAACGATGAACTGTACAACGGCAGCAGCAATATATAAATAAGACCCCACGCCGATAGAGATCAGGCATATCGTATATATTCGCCCGGCGTTGCTTATTTCGTGGACTTCACCATACCCCACAGTAGTTAATGTTATAACAGTCATATATAAAGAGTCGAGGATATTCCATCCTTCGAAAAACATAAACCCTGCAGATCCTGTAATCATAATGACAGTTGCAAAGGTTATAGCTATTATGAGATGTTTTGTGCTGTTCATTTTGTTTATGAAGTTTGATGTTATCTTAAAAAAACAGGTTGCTGTTATATAATTAAAGGCTTGCCGAATTATTGCTGATTATGTAATATTTTGGTGGAAAATCAAGAATTAATATTAAAAATTCAAATTTGTTTGTATATTTAAGAGGGATATAGATTGTTTTATAAGGTTATTCCGGTTTTTAACGGTATCTTCACATTAAAGTTTACAGGAAGGTCACACAATTATCAGCTTGATAATATTCATGATTTTATATTTCTTGTTATTGATGAGAGGGGTGAACCTCTGCTTGTTGATACCGGCTTTGATGCTGATTATATTCCAGGCACCGAATTTAGTTGTAAAAAAAACAGAAAAGATGAAATCTGTGAAGCAATTAAAAAACATGGTTTCAGACCAGAGGATATTTCAACTGTTATTCAAACACATATGCACTGGGATCATACAGGCGGTATGAATATGTTTCCAAATGCCTGTTTCTATGTACAGGCGGATGAATTTAAAAGTATGATTAATCTGCGACCCAATGAAGAACCCTGCTATTGCCCTTCACACTGGATGCCGGTTTTGCCCCGGATTCGCCTTGTAAACGGAAACTGCAACCTAAAGCCCGGGATTCGCCTGATCCATACAGGGGGACATACTCCAGGGCATCAGGTAATTGAAGTTAAAACCAGGAAAGGGAGTATTATACTTGCAGGAGATGCCCCTTTTGATTACGACAGCTTGTGGGAAGGTGGTCTGGAGAAAGACTGGGATTATTTTAAAAAATTACATGGGAGCCGTTTTTATTGGGATAAAGAGGTGCTGCCGACAATCAAAACGTGGCTTGGGCATCAGAATATTCATCATAATCCTTCTTTTGGTCCTATGGGGTTAGATGAAATAAAGATGCTGGGGGACAGGATCCTGTATTCACACGACCCTGATCTTTTGGGATTTAACAGTGACTAAGAAAAAGATTTTTGACAAAAAGGATATTACGGTAATAACAACCCATATTAATGCTGATTATGATGCAATAGCCTCCATGCTTGCCGCTCATAAACTCTATGAGGATTCCTGTGTGATTTTTCCTGGTTCAGAGGAAAAGAGCCTAAAAGGCTTTTTTGTTCACTCAATGGCTTATATGTTTAATATGGCTGATATTAACACACTGGACATGTCAAAAATCAAAAGGTTAGTGCTGGTTGACACAAAGCGCGCGGATCGCATCGGCAGGCTTTCTGAGCTGATAGGCAGGGATGATGTTGAAATTCATATTTATGACCATCACCCCAAAAAGGCGGATGACATAAGAGGAGACTATGAAGTTATAAGGCTGACAGGCTCCGCTGTAACCATAATATCAGAAATCATTAAAGACAGACAGATAGATATATCCCCTGACGAAGCCACAGTTATGTGTCTCGGTATTTATGAGGATACAGGCTCTTTTACTTTTTCATCAACAACTGAACAAGATTTTTTGGCGGCTGCGTTTTTTGTTTCAAAGGGCGCTAACTTGAATATCATATCGAGCCTTATCGACCGGGAGATTAATCCTCAACAGGTAAGCCTTTTAAACGAGATGATTCAGTCGGCAACCCGCCATGATATAAAGGGGGTTGAAGTAGTAATTTCATCCATTACAACCGGAGAATATGTCCCTGATATTTCATTGCTTGTGAGTAAAATGGTTAAGATGGAGAATATTAATACTATTTTTGTTTTGGCAAGAATGGAGAATAAAATTTTTATTATTGCCAGAAGCAGAATGCCTGATGTCAATGCAGGAGAGATCCTTTCATGTTTTGGCGGAGGCGGGCATTCTTATGCTGCATCTGCAACGATTAAGGAGAAAACTCTTGCCCAGACCGAACAAAAATTGTTGGAGATTCTGTACAGTCACATAATAAGACCAGGAAGGCTGGCAAAGGATATCATGTCTTCGCCTCCAATAACGACAAGTCCTGAAATTTTGTGCAAAGATGCAGGGAGTCTTCTTACCCGGTATAATGTAAATGCTCTTTTGGTTGTTGAAGACAACATAAAAGAAGAAAAAAAAATTGCCGGTTATATTTCGCGTCAGGTAATAGAAAAAGCTGTTTATCACGGTCTGGAAAAACTTCCTGTGCGTGAATATATGACCACTGAATGGTCTGTGGTGAAGCCTGATGCGGATATAATTGAAATTCAGAAAAAAATAATTGAAAACAAACAGCGCATTCTGCCGGTTATTGATAAGGGTTTAATTGCAGGTGTAATTACACGCACGGATCTTCTAAATGTACTTGTCCAAAAGTCCGGCGAAATATCTGGCAGAGGGTATGACGCCGAAGATATGCCTTTTAATGTTAGAATGAAAAATATTAATAATTTTATGACAGAACGTCTTTCCGGCACACTTCTCGATATATTGAGAAGTATAGGAAAGGTTGCAGATGAGACAGGCTGCAACGCTTATGTGATCGGCGGTTTTGTGCGTGATCTGTTCATGTACAGAAGCAATGAAGATATGGATATAGTGATTGAAGGGGATGGGATAGCATTTGCCAGAAAATTTGCAAAAATTAATAAGGCCAGAGTGCACTGCCATGAAAAATTCGGCACAGCGGTGATTTTATATTCCAATGGTTTTAAAATAGACGTGGCATCAGCAAGAATGGAATATTACAAATTTCCGGCAGCAATGCCTGTGGTGGAAATGAGTTCAATAAAGCTGGACCTTTATCGCAGGGATTTTACCATTAATACCCTGGCAATAATATTAAATCCCGGGAGGTTTGGAAGGCTGATCGATTTTTTTTCAGCTCAAAAAGATATCAAAGACAAGGCGGTTCGTGTTCTTCATAATTTAAGTTTTGTTGAAGATCCCACCCGTGTATTCAGGGCAATAAGATTTGAGCAGCGTTTTGGCTTTACAATAGGAAAACTTACATCCGGCCTGATTGAAAATGCAGTAAAAATGGATTTTTTTAAACGCCTCAGCGGCAAACGGGTCTTTTCAGAGCTGCGCCAGATTTTTATGGAAGAAAATCCCGTAAATTCAATTATAAGGCTTAATGACTATAACCTCTTAAAAATAATTCATCCTTCCATTAAACTGGACAGCCTGATGATTTCGTTATTAAATTCAGTTAGAAAGGTTTTATCCTGGTATGATCTGCTTTTTATTGAGGAGGCTTATCACAGATGGGCTGTTTTTTTCATGGTTTTTACAAGTGGTTGTGATAAACAGATTTCTGACACCATCTGCAGCAATCTGAAAATTCCTTCAAAATTTGTAAAAAATTTTTGTGAAAATCGTTTTAAGGCTGATGGAACTCTTTGCTGGTTTGAACGAAATATGCCCCTTAAAAACAGCATAATATACCATAATCTTAAAGGATTCAGAACCGAGCTTATACTTTATATGATGGCAGTAACGAAAAACAGGGAAGTCAAACGGGCAATGTCTTTTTATTTTACCCAGTTAAGGAACGCAAAGACAATTATAAGGGGAAAGGATTTAAAAGAGATGGGGTTTGAGCCGGGTCCTGTTTTCAGTAAAATTTTAAATCTTGTTCTTGACGCAAGATTAAACGGTATTGTTAAAACTGTAAATGATGAAATTAAATTTGCAAAAGATATGTTGTAAACTG
>CAYZXU010000103.1:0-8246 GCA_964482535.1 uncultured Desulfobacteraceae bacterium
ATACCTATTATCTAGTATATGGGACAGCTATTGGGGAAGGAGATAAATTTCGAGGAGGACTGGTACTGCTCTATCGAGGTTTTTAATTCGTGAGAGCTTCTTCGGCTCGTACATAACTAGCCGGACGACGGTAAATCCGGTGTCGGCGAAATATTGGAGTCGTGTGTAGTATATTTCGTGGTCAATCTCGACAAGGCTAAGGAATTGAGGAGGTTTATATCCGAGCTGGCACTGGAAGCGGAGACTGATTAACGTTATATCGCTTAGGTCGCTTGTTTTAGCAAGCACTAAATCACATTTCTTATCAAGCTCGTCGAGCAGGCTTAGAAGCTGGGTCTTCTCCCAAGCACCGAGCAGAGAAAAATAGGGATGACGTTGAACAATAGACATAGACACTTAGTATCCACCTCGGATACTCGGTATCTGTACGGACACTAGGACCGTCTGGTGCAATGTATCACTAAAGGAATGCGAATTGCTTTCTTCTCAGTGCCTCGTTAAGGAATCCCATATCACTGGTCTCATAGTATGTTGCTTCAAGTATTGCTGTGAGTTGCAGACTGTAGTCTGCCTTCTTTTCAAGATGATACTTTAACAACTTGTCATTAACCATTTCTTTCACCCTGATGAATTCTCACATCTATTATTTAGTATATGGGACAACCACTTAAGGCTTGATATACTTTCTGAAAAATTTTGAGAAGCATAATTGTCGCAGCTCTCGGTATAAATGAGTAGAATGATGCTAAACATACTCTACACGTACTACATGACTGCGAGAATGCAAGGTATCTTATAAAGTAATATTAATCTTAATTAGAATAAGTCTTGTTAGGCGGAGATTATGGGTAACTGAATTTTAAGGTGGGCGTTTGATAAGGGAACTTACTCGCCGGGAGAGACAGCTACAGTGAGCTTTTAGGCCGAAAACACCGGTAACACTCATTTATATTTCAACGAATTTGAGCTAGAATTTGACTTCGATAAATACGAAATTAAGACTATAGCTGGCCAAATACCTCCAAGAAGTAATAGGTTCTTAGGTACTGCAAGGATAGTTTTACCCAGGAATGTTATTGGTAGGAAGGTTTTTGCGATAAGACATCGCGTTTACGAATACATTAATGGCGGATGGGTTGATGCAGGCGTTGTAGAGTATGAAAAGAAGTATTTCCTAAACATCTATCCACGCTCATTCTACAGAGTCTTCGTATCTAGAGGTCTACGTGTAGAAGATAAGGTAGTAGGTGATCCAATAGTAGAGATGATAAGAGAATGGGGTTTTAAAACAGTTACAGTAGGTATAGAGGTAAAAGTTCCAGAGGAGCAAGTTCTCATAGCCGTGAGAACAGAGATAGAGAGAGCTGACGCAATAATAGCTATTGCGACACCAAGACATCTAGACGCTTTAACAGGGTTATGGAGAACACTGGAGCGGCTCTACAGTGAGACAGGAATAGCTTATGGGCATTGTAGTGGTTTAATTTTTCATATAGTTTGATAAAGTTGCTACGCTTGTTTATCCCATTATTTGTTTTTAGGATTACCCATGCATTTATTATAGCTCTTCCAATGAATGAATTTAGGAGTTCTTCAAATTGATCTAGGAGAGGGAATTTAGTTTTTTCTAATTCTTTATATAATAGCTCTATTTCTTCTTTTCGTGCTCGTGGTGTTCTGAATCTGAGTTTTCTGTTGCCTACATATCTTTCTCCTAGCCCCGGTATTATCACGTGGCCGAATGCTGCTTTTACTCTCCATGTACTGGTATCTACACTCCATATATTCATTTTTTCTAGGATTCTGATCATTATATACGATCCTATGCCTAAAACATGGATCTTTGTCTTAGGATCGAGTTTATTAAGTATAAGGGCTCAAAGTAAGCTGATCAATCTAAGACGTGTTGCTTTAAGCATTGGTGGAACTATTCCACCATATGCGATTAAATCTATTCCGACCTCTCTGTATTTTTCGAAAGCATATTGGAGTAGATCGCTTCTATACATATGTATAATAGGAATAATTTTTCTGTCCTTAAATTTCTCAGATAATATAAGAAAATTCCTAATATTCTCCTCTACGATCTGGTGTTGCTTTTTTGTTGGCAAAAAAGTAGGTATGTCTAGCGATATATAAATATCAGCGGGAATAGATGAATATCTTTCGATAATGTCATCAATGCTGATCTTTAATCCATTAACTAATATTTGATATCCTCGGAATCGATCCAAATGGTTAGATCATGCTCTTCTCTTAGTCTTTTAAGTAATTTAAGCTTTTTCTCCGATTTTAATGATAAATTATTCACCATTATATCGGACAAGTCAATATATTCCCAAATACGAATGTTAAGATCATCCGTCCCCAGCACTATTTTCATTATATTACACCACTATCTAAATCAAAATTTTATTGAGAGGCTCACTTCATTAAAATTATTCCTACATACTAAATTTTTAAAATATAACAATGTACCAATATAACATCAACTTAGAGTTATTCTAAAATTCCTCAGTCTTCAAGAGTATTATCTTCATGTTTCTTCTTTTCTCTTCTGTTTGATAATTTATGTTCAATAAGTCTTTTTACGCTATGTTATACTTTTATTAACTCATTGTATTTCTGCTCCATGTATTCTTTGCTCCATTCCTTCTTTAGTTCGTCGTATATTGATCTCGTGTAATCGAAGACTTTACTACCAGGTCTGCATTTCTCTTCTTGAAGTATCTCGTACTTTAGACACTTGATTATTGAATCGAGCATTGCGCATCCTAAGACGTCTTCTAGGAGGGCTTCGCAACTATAGCCTCCAAGAAATATAGCGGCTAGCGTTGCTGGATGTTTACAACAGTAAGGCCTTCTCTGTATTTCTAGTGCGTCTGATACGTTACTTATTCCATAAGCTTTTAACAGATCTCTTATCTTGTAGTAGAATATCGACACCCATATTGGTTCGCCCACTCATATATATGTTGAAGTAACTCAGAAAAATCTTGTAGTGATTAAATAAAATTTTACGTTTAAGCTTTTTAACTATAGCTTTAATAAACGTTGGTTTTCCCCATTTTAGTTACAGATATTTGTCTTATTTTTTATTCGTTCTAGTCTGGTTTTGCTTTATATCTTCTGATTATAGATAATTTCTTGCCTTGTAGTTTGGTTTTAAGGGTGTATAAGGGTTCATCGCGTCCGGTCCATTTTAATTTGTTGAGCATATTCGTCGTGAATTCGAGAGCTTTATCAGCGTTTTTGCTAAGTAGCTTGTTTATGTGATTGTTAAGCCTTGGCCATACTATTTCTTTAATTGCTTTATCTGAGATTATTTTTGGTGAATTCTTTAGGATCTCGATCATTTCATCATAGTTGTTTTCATTCAAAGCCTTGATCAATTCATTCCTAGTATCATTGTAGATCACATTGAGAGCTTTCTCTCTGAATTCCGTGGGTAATTCGTCGGCATAGTATTTTAGCAGTAGATTTAAATACTTCTTATCATGGGTATAGACATCAATTCCATTGAAGACGTTACCATACTCTTTAACCAATAATTTATCACTAATTTTCAACTTAGTTAGCACTTCTGGTGCTTTGAGCTCAATCTTGTAATAGTATGTATCAAACAATAGTTTTTCCAGGGCTTTGACTAATTTAGCTGGCTCTATGGTCACGAACTTTTCACAGTCAGAAAGCATTTTATGGGCGATTAGTGTTGAAACAACGTGATGTATATCACGCTGTCTATTGATGTATTCTATTAGGTCTTTAGGCTCAACCTTCATTATGACATTATATAATGCGCTAATTATTTCACCATACAATTTTGTAAGTGTTGATGTAGTTTTTTGATAAGCTTCATACTCTTCACTAAAGTGCTCGATTCTATATTTACTTGAAGAGTAATAGATGATATTTACTGTCGAAACTAATTCGTTTAGGAGCTTTATAATATCAATACTAGGTTCCTTCGCGATCTTACGTAGGATCCTGGGCAATCCTGCATTAAGACCTTTAACCAAGTATTCATATTGCTCTGGGCTTAACACATCAGTTATTAGGGAAATCTTACGCAATAACTCTACATAACTACTTGGATCTAATCCTTCACTTTTACTCAAAACCTCGCTGATACGGGGAAAGATCCTATTGTAACTGATTAGATCTCTTATAAAATTCAAGTACTCAATAACATATTTGTTCCTCTTAGTTACTGGTAAAGCATTACTATGCATAAGTCTCTCGAAGACATAGTTAGAATAATATAGCATAAACATCAATATTTCAAGATCTGATATGGGCTTTTCTATCTCGGGAAATCTTATATCTATTCTCAGACCTTGGTTCCTATATCGTAGTATTAGATCAAGTAATTTTCTTAATGGTTCTAGATCTGGTTTTAATCCTAAATTGATCCATATATAATATTCTCTGTTAATAAGGTCGTATACTAATGAGATCTCACCGTATAAAGTATACTTTAAAAGATCGTTAATTAAATGTAAAGTGTTGTCTAGTTTTTCAATACTTTCATTAAGCTCTCTATTCTCCTTAAGATTGAGTGTTATCAAGTTATTAATAGGGATAGTACTTAAATACTTCCTACCAAGTTCACTCTTTTCATAACGCACATGATCTATTTTAAATCCAACCTCACCAAATATTTCTAGTAAACTATTTATGATCTTATTCGATTCTTCATTAGTGAGGAGGAATCCAGTTTCTAAGCCAATATAATACTTAAAGATTCTGCCATCACGAATATAGATCGTTATTTGAGGATTGATATCTTTCTCGGCAATAATATCTTTAAGTTTTCGAAGAACTTCATTCACGAACACTGGATATAACTTATTAATTTCTTTTTCACTAAATGTACCAATAATAATTGACTCATCTAATACAATAATATGCTTAGACAAATCTTTTGCACCACCAAAAGAATACTTACTCCGAACGAATAATTATGTATTATCATATAGAGTATCTTAATACAATTTCTTAGTTCCTTATAATGTTAGTAGACCTTACAGCAAATTTGCAATTTATTCTATTATCCAAAAGTAGTTCTCTCCACAAGGTCTTCCTATCCTATACAATGATACTTATTTCCTATAAATAAGTTCTAGGGAATTAAAAATGTAGTTGAGAGCGAGAGATGTTGTTTATATCGGTGATTATGTGTGGTAAAGATCTGTTGTTGAGGGGATATACATTACTGGGGATCTACGCGTGTTAGACTCGATCTGGAGAAACTAGCAGAGAATGTTATTAGAAGTTACTGTGAGGATGTAGATGTTGTTGTTATTATTGTAGGTAATATAACGTCTAGTGGTATCCTAGACCATGTTCTTGAAGCTCTAAGCATTATTAAGAGCAGGGGTGTGGGTCGTAAACCTATATTAATCGTTCCTGGAAACCATGATATCTATTTGACTATGGAAGAAATGAAAAACATGGATTCTCTAGTGAAGCTCCGGAAGTTTAAAGATTTTATTGATAGCTTGACAAGTTTTGTAGCTTTAATGAATAAACCATATATAGTTAATGGCGTAGGCTTTGTAGGCTCTATAGGTTGGTACAATTATTCATTTACACCTAGCTGGGCAGGGCCAACCATACATGATTACGAGAGAAAGTCTCTAGGTATCCATATGTGGGCCGATAAATACTATGCCAAGCTTCCTTTTAGCGACGAGGAGTTTACAAATATACTTGTAGATCAGCTTGAGAAACACATCAGGCAAATATACAATAAAGTAGACAAAATCGTTGCCGTTTTACACCACGTACCCTTCCGCAAACTAGTAGAGTATAGAGGAGATCTTCAGTGGGACTACTTCTCAACATATATGGGTTCCGAAAAATTTGGTCAATTAATCAAGAAATACCGTGATAAAATAAAATTAGTTCTCTATGGACACCAACACGCCGGAAATGTAAAGACTAGAACATGTAGAGATATTGAAGGCATAAAATGCTGCAACCGTGCATCACCAATCCCAATTATTGTAAATACTTGAATTTGTCTTCCTCAGGTCACAATCTATATGAAGCCATGTTGTTTGATAGGAAATCAGATTTACTTCGTAGTTTCAAAAATTGTTATTTCTTGGGCTTGTAAATTAGAAGTAATGCGTTTTGAAAATATTGGGAGTGTTTTCTTTGGTATATAATGGGTTTATGAATATATTATACAATTCTTTGAACACATGTTTATAGGTACTAACCCTGTTAGTACAACCAATCGGGTCCTTGCAAAGAACTCCGCAAGAAAACGTGCTTTACTTATCGACAAGTGGAAGGCGTGCCTGACGAATCATGATGAGGTATTGTAAAGGCATGGGTGTTTACTCTAAGAAGTGATAGAAATAATATGGTAGCATTTAGATTAAAAATAATAGATAATAGATAAAAGCACAAGTGTTCCTGTCTCTGCAACTAGGATCCCAGTCAAGACATAAAGAATATATTGCTAAGTACTGCTAACGATCAGCTTAAACTGGCGAAATACATATTGATCGCTGAATTCGCCAATAGTTCACAGCTAGAGATACCAATCGAAGTGGCTGTTAAATAATAGCTCTTTGCCACCACACACGAGACATAGTTGCGTTGAAGAGGAATTTTAATGGTTTATTCTAGTAAACATGGTGTTGATCAATATATTATTGAGTATTCATCTCATTTCCTTATAGGCATTATACTAGAGGCTAAAGAGGAATTGTTTATGTGTGAATGGTGGATGGAGGGTTTTTATTTTGTTTTTTGGCTAGTTTTATTGTGGGTGTGGTTATGGGTGTTATGAGTGTAGATGTAGTTGTTGAGGTTCCACAAGATGTCGTTTTGAAGGCTTTGGTTGAGGTTGGTCGTGAGTTCTTTGAAAAACGCCCAGAGTATAAGAAGTGGTATAGGGTTCACATGACAGGTGATGGAGCAGTATATGAGATTAATGCGTATGGTGTGAGGCTAAAGTACGAGATTGGGGTTGAAGCTCTAAATGAGGGTAAGTCTCGTGTAACAATAAGTGTCCAATGGAGCACTATTAAGAACCTATTATCGTTTGGTTTGCTTAAGAGCCAAGCAAAGTTAGGCATTGACACAACACTGCTCCAACTATTAAGTCTCGAGTATGGGTATAGGGAAGGATTAAAAGCTGGGAAAGAACTTGGGGCCGACAGGAATAATATTTAGTCATGACGGTTTACTGTACGGTAGAATGTACTTGTAGGCTATTCTATGCTCTTCTAGAGATCATGTGACTAAATAATATAGTGTTTATATCCCTGGAGGTGTGCTTCAGTACTTGCAGCTAGGGCTAGGTTTCTTAGGTATTCGTGATGCATCAGAAGCGACCAGAAGTGTATGATATGAGGTAATTACTGGTGATGTTAAGGTTCTTATGCTATGCTTACAGCAATTCCTCGTAATGGGTCAGAGGGCTTGAAATAAACGACTAGATAAACCGTGTCAATCATCTACACTTGCTTATTGCTTTTATTATTAACTTTGATGTCTCATGTTCTTCCTCTCTCCAGTTCTTAAATTTCTCTTCAAAACACGGACAATATTATTATAGATCTTATCCATAGCAATCAATTCTACTACCCGCTCATCAGTATCAATCGCGTACCCCATGAAACGCTTGCCATAGCTCAAGGTGTTGAATGAGCTTAATGATAAATATGTTTAGAATACAATATAATACTATATTGAGTCCTTACTTGCGATGTTGAGAAACACTCAAAATGTATAAAATTGGGTTTGACTAGATCAATCTTTTAGTTAAAGAAGCTGTTGAGCTACGGAGGAGGTTAAAGTGAGAATAGAGGAGAGTCCGAGAAAGGCTGAAAGACCTCATCGGTGTACTCGGTGAGTCTAGTGAGGAGAAGTTAGGGAAGTATCTGGAGGAGCCTTGGTGGTCTTGACCCTGATCTTCCTAGGCACTAACATGCCTTACCATATCCTACACAAGACCTCCCGAACCGAGGAAACACTAGACTTACTTAATAAGAACCCGGAAGACTATGTTATCAATACTATTGTCCATAACGAGATAATCTACGCCTCCACCACGCACTACCTAAAACCCTGTGTAGAGAAATTATCAATCAGGGTAATCCTCAGTAAAGTGAAACCAACCTAGTCTCTTGATTACAATTTTCCATTAGAAAGGTAAAGTTTATGTACAGGGTATTTATGTGGCGGGCCCGCCGGGATTTGAACCCGGGATCTCCGGCTCCGGAGGC
>CAYZXU010000104.1:0-8183 GCA_964482535.1 uncultured Desulfobacteraceae bacterium
TCGTCCAGTATATTGTATGAAAAATTTTCACTTGGGAACAAAAGGAAGTTTTTATAAAAATTAACGGTATATTTTTCAAAGGTCTTCGTGTTTAGGGCTTGCATTTCCTTTAACGCATATCAATCAAGGGTATATTTTTTTGAATATCCTCTCGGTGTGATCATAAAATCAAGATAGGCTTCAGAAGCGCTGCTGCCGATAAATACAGTTGTCTGCATATTCACATCTGATAAGTGAAGGTCTTCAAGGGTAGTAATTTTTACTTCCTGTTCTTTTCTCATGGCGCTTGTTACTATGCCTGTGGGGGTTTTTCCGTCTCTGTATTTCAATACGATTTCCTGGGCTTTTTTAAGCTGCCAGTCTCTTTTTTTACTTTTAGGATTATACAAAACGATTACAAAACCGGCTTGTGCCGCAGCCTCAAGGCGCTTTTCAATAAGTTCCCACGGGGTCAGAAGATCGCTTAAACTTATTACCGCAAAATCATGGGTAAGGGGCGCCCCAAGAAGCGACGCGCCTGAACACAGGGCAGGTATTCCAGGGATAACTTCTATTATAAGCACAGGTTTTTTTGCCTCTGAATCTGCCGCAACTCCAGGACGAAGAAGATTAATGTTTTTCTTTTTGCACATTTCAAAAACCAGGCCGGCCATGGCATATACTCCTGGATCACCGCTTGAGACTATTGCGCATGACTCTCCCTTGCACGCAATATCTATTGCAGCCTCTACTCTTTGAACCTCTTTTTGCATTGAAGTGCTTATAATATTTTTGTTTTTTATAATCGGTTGAATGAGCTCAATATATGTTGTGTATCCTGCAATATTATCTACCTGTTCGAGCACCTCATATGCCCTGCGCGACATATGCTCAGAACTTCCAGGACCGATTCCGACTATATAGAGGATATTCCGGCTATTGCTGTTGTCACATTTCCCATGATCTGTTTGGGAACAATCAGTTTCCCGTGGCTTGACGCCAGAATTGCTGCTGCTTCGCATACGCTTTTTACTCCTATATGTTTTTTTACCATGTCGGAAGGTGTTTTAATATCTTCCACCTGGTTTAATTCTTCTCTGGTGAAAAATCTGATGGGAAGATCAAGTTCTTTGGCAAGTTCTATCAAACCAATTTCATCATTTTTAATATCTATACTGGCAATATACTTTAAACTTTGTCTTGCCAAAGAAAATTTTTCAAGGGTTTTAAAAAGAACATCCTTCATCTCTTTCATGGATGTATCTCTGTTGCACCCCATGCCTGCAACAAGGGTTGGAGGTCTTAACACAAGAACAAAATCCGGAAGATCTTTTTTAACATCATCTATAAAGACAGATGGGGTTTCATGGCTGCCATTTTTATCCGCAAAAAAATCCAGGTTTTTGGAAGAGATATACGATTCCGGTATTATCCCTGTCATGAGTTTTAAAGGATCATGGAAAATAATTTTTTTACCGGAAAGAAAGGCCATGTTTATATTTTTTATTGCTCCAGGATTTTCAATATAAAGTTTGAGCTTTTTTGCAATAAGGTCTATGGCAGGAACCCGATTTATATCGGTTGCCGTGGTAATAACCGGCTCTGCTCCGGTTATCCGTGCAACTGTTTCGGCAAGCTCATTAGCGCCGCCAATATGTCCTGACAACAGGCTTATGGCATGATATCCCAGTTCATCCATGACTACCACGGCAGGATCGCGCAACTTGCTTTTAATAAGAGGAGCGATAATCCTTATAACTATACCGGTTGACATTATAAAGATATGACCGGTGTAATTATTAAACTCCTCTTTTACGGCAACAGATAATCTGTCGAATAAATGTGCAAAAGAAAAAGATTTACACGAATTTGAAGAAAAATACAGCTCTGTTTCTTTGAGATTTTCAGCAAGTTTTACTGCCAAATGTACTCCTTTTTCAGTAACAGCCCATATGGCAATTTTCTTTTTTTTTTCCAAACCTGACATTATTTCCTGTAACCGTGGGAGAAATTTTTATCATACAGCTTTGATTTATGCTTCAAAGTATCATGACCTATCTCAAGGACTTTGCCTGTTATGATTAAAGCCTGTTTTGTAATATTTGCTTTTTTTACTGTTTCCACAAGATTTTTGACATCGGTAAACAGTATTTTTTCTTCAGGCTGACTCACACAAAATGCCACGGCACAAACAGCTTCAGGGCCATAGGTTTTTGCAAGTACTTTTGCCACATCATCAATCACGGATATGCTAAGATATATGGCCATTGACGTTTTATGAGCGGCAAGAGCTTCCAGGGCTTCAGCCTCGGGCACAGGAGTTCTTCCTGCCATGCGTGTTAATATAAGTGTCTGGGATACATCGGGCAGTGTATATTCAAGTTTCATGGCTGCGGCTGCGGCAAAGGCTGCAGTTACACCTGGAATCACACTAAAAGGTATGGATCTTTTCTGAAGTTCGGCCATCTGTTCAAAAATTGCCCCATAAAGGCTTGGGTCGCCTGTGTGGAGGCGCACAACTTTTTGTTTCTTATTATATGCGTTTTCAATCTCGGCAATTATTTCTTCCAGATTCATTGAAGCGCTGTTTAAAGTTTTTGCTTTGGGATCAGCCCACTTCAGCAAAGCTTCGGGCACAAGGGATCCGGCATAAATAACAAGGTCTGCCCGTTTGAGAGCAAGCTGCCCTTTAACCGTTATCAGTTCAGGATCTCCTGGTCCGGCTCCTGCAAAAATTACCGGGTTATCTATATCTGTCATTAAAAACTCCTCTTTTCTTTCAGGCCTGAAATAATCCAGACCGGGTTTTGCGCCTCAAGCCTTTCTCCCCATGGCATCCTGCTTCCTCTGCTTATCTGGATCTGAACAATATCTGTTTTAAATCCAAGATTTTTAAAAGCAGATAAGGCACGGGCTATATTTTGCATCAAAACTGTATTCACCACAACTATCCCCTGTTTATTAAGATATTTACAGGATGATAATATTATACTTTCAAGATTTTCTCCGCCTCCGCCGATAAATATTCTGTCAGGCACAGGCAAATTTTCAAGTCCTTCGGGAAGCCTTGATCTGACTATCTCCATATTTGGCACCCTGAACTGTTTCATATTATTTTCTATCTGTTTTATTCTGCTTTTATTTTGTTCAACTGCAATTATCTTGCCTGTTTTTATGAAGGCAGATGCTTCTATTGATACAGAGCCGCTGCCTGCGCCTAAATCCCAGAATACACAGTCGGATAAAAGACGAAGTTTTGAAAGGCTGACAGCCCTGACTTCGGCCTTTGTTATAAGACCATTTTCATGGTCAAAATATTCTTCAGGCATGCCTGTAAAAATATCAGCCCCAATTTTAGAGCTGCTTTTATGACAGCGGGTGGGCAAACGCTTTAATATAACAATATTCGGGTCATTAAATACGCTTTCAGCGGCTTTGTTTAATGTATACCACTCTATCTTTTCATCAACTGAGCCGAGTTTTTCCAGAACACAAATTTCAAAATCCGTGTTCCTGTTAGAAATAAGAAGGCCTGCTATTTTGGCAGGATTATTTTCAGGATCTGTTAATATGGCAATCTTGTCTTTATTTAAAACAGCAGAAAAAAAGTCTTTTTTGTTAAACCTGCCGTGCATGCTCAATACACAGGCATCCTGCCAGGGCTCCTTAATGCGGGAAAAAGCAGCGGCAATAGAGGTTATATTGGGGTAGACCTTTACATTTTCAGCCCCAAGGGATTTAATCATTAAAGACCCTATGCCAAAAAAAAGAGGGTCGCCGGATGCAAAAACAACTATTGAGTTTGAACCCATTTCTTTTTTTACATAATCGATAATCTTTTTAATTTCACCTGTGATTATCCTTTTTTCGGCTTTGCTATCCGGGAAAAAATCAAGATGACGTTTGCCCCCCACAATTATATCTGCTCGATCTATAATTTTTTTGTGGGTTTCAGTAAGATCTTCTATGGAAAGGCCAAGACCTATTATGGAGACAGGCTGCATGTTAATTTCAAGCTCCTTTCTTTATGGAATCAAAAAGGATACCCCCTCTATAGTCAAAAATCATACTTTGAATATCCATGGGTGATTCTGTAAATTTTTTGGCGGATTTTATCATAAGCCTGCCAACATGGGATATGACTTCAGGATAATCATCAACAATAAACTCAAAAGCATGACGCGCTGTGTTTGCTGACAGGATATCTTCTGAAAGTTTTTTGTTTTTAGTTATTTCATATGCCCATGCGGAGAGTTTGTGCATTGTCAGTTCTGATTTTGAAGCGTGTGTGTGCGGAACCCCCTGGGCCTGTTTTACTGCTTTTCCAAAAAAAACCGCAAGTATAATAGAAGTAAAATCCATTTTGGATGCAGCTTCCACCGACATTTTAAAAAAATCCCCTATTTGAATAAAAGCTTCTTCAGGCAGCTCTGGGAGTGCTTCCATGGCAAACCTTTCACTTCTTCTTCCGGTAGTCATTACAACTTTTTTTACTCCCATGGCAAGAGCCACAGACAGGGAGGATCTTATTGTTGCGATATAAGCTTCGTGGGACACGGGTTTGACAATCCCTGTTGTCCCCAGAATAGATATGCCCCCGATTATTCCAAGCCTCTTATTCAATGTTTTTACGGCAAGTTTTTTTCCTTCCGGCACAAATATTTCAACAACAACACGGTTTTTTTTATTATGCCTTGATAATAGATCACTAACCGCTTCGGTTATCATTTTTTCAGGCCCGGAATTAATTGCCGGATTTCCCTGCGAAACCTCAAGCCCCGGTTTTGTAATCGTTCCCACGCCCTCGCCGCCCCTTATGATAATCTCTCCTGATTCGGATTTTTCATCAAAAAAAACCAAAGCTCCTATTTTTGCCCTGTGGGTTATATCAGGGTCATCTCCGGCATCTTTTATCACAGTGCATACTGCCCTGTTTTTCCCTTCAGATTTACATGAAGATAAAGGGATATCGAGATAATCTCCGGTTAATAGTCTTATCCTGACCTTTAACGGAGATTCTCCTTCCACAATAAGTGCAAGGGCGCCCTTTGCTGCGGCTGCGGCTGCAGTGCCCGTGGTAAATCCTGTTTTAAGTTTTTTTCTATGCGCCATTTTTCGTTTTTTGTTTTGCCAGAATCAGAGTCCAGTAATCCGGAGGCATATTTTCCAGTGATTTAACATCCTCTATAATTTTTTCATCGGCAAGACCGCATCTGTTTATCGCTATGCTGTTTTCAATGAGACCCGCCTCATCCAGCGCGAGACATATATCTTTAGTATTTTTATAAGCTTTCATAAAAACCACATTTTCAGGTTTTTCTGCAAGATTTCTTAATCGTTCCCCTCCATGAACCCCTGAAAGAATCAAAAGCGCTTCTTCACCTTCCACCAAAGGAGTATTTGTCCGAGCGGCAGCGGCCTGGTATGCGGTTATGCCTGGGATACTTATTATATTTATGTCAGGCTCAAGTCTCTTCACATGTTTCAAAATATAGCCATAGGTAGAATAAGTCATGGAGTCTCCCAGGGTTATAAATGCCGCATCTTTTCCCTGGTTTAATTCATTTATAATTGCCAGGGCATTTTCCTCCCATTTTTTTTGCGCCTTGTTAAAATCTTTAACCATGGGGAAGGCGAGCATTGTTACAGCAGCATTTTCAGGTATATGGGGTTTTGCGATATCAACTGCCTGACTGTGCGTATTTTTCGTGGAAGATGCCGCAAAAAGGACATCCACGCTATTTAACACTTTTACTGCTTTTAAAGATATAAGCTCAGGGTCTCCGGGACCCACTCCGATTCCGTATAACGTTCCTATTTTTGCATTCATTATAGTCTGTTCTCTTTCTTTATTTTTTAGTGAACCCTATAGAAGTTTAACTATTGCATTTACTACACTCGCAGCAACATTCGAGCCGCCTTTTCTACCTGTATTCGATATATAAGGGAAGTCCATTTCCACAAGCTCTGCCTTTGATTCAGCAGCATTTACAAACCCCACGGGCAGACCGACAATCAGAGCCGGTTTTGCCCTGCCCTGGCGTATCAGCTCCACAAGGCGAAGCAGAGCCGTTGGAGCATTTCCCACAACATAAATTCCATTTTCCATTTCAACTAAAGAGGCATCCACAGCTACTTTTGCCCTGGTGCTTCCTGTTTTTTTTGCTTTTTCTATTATTTCCTGGTCGTTAATCAAGCATAAAACTTCTACGCCAAATTTTTCCAGCCCCTTTTTATTAATACCGGCTTTAGCCATGTTTGTATCGGTTATAATTTTTTTCCCGGTTTTTATGGCTTTTAAACCGACCTCAAGAGCATCAGGATGAAATCGAACTGTGGTTTTATACTCAAAATCCGCAGAAGTATGAATCATTCTACGGACAATGCTCCATTTTTCCATAGAAAATCCGTGATCTCCTGCTTCCCTGTCTATTATTTTAAAGCTTAAATCTTCAATCTCCAAAGGCTTCATTTATTTAATCCTTTTTTTTTGATACTCTCTGCATTTTTTTACAAAATTTTCCGCACATTCAGGTCTGCTGCCAAAATGAAGGTGAATATAACTGCCGAGTGTATTGCGCATGGAATAACCCTCTGATATCTGCATCTGTTCTACTCCCCTTTTAATTCTGGGGAAAACTTCATAAACGGTTTCAATACTCTTTTCTTTTCCGTCTTTAACTATCCCGGAGTAGTGATACTCGTGCCCCTTAACACTGCAGCCCTGCCTGCCAATTAAAGTATCTTTTTTAAGTGTTATCTGTCTGTAACCCAGCGCCTTTAACCGTGAAAACATCTCTGTGGCAAAAGGGAAACAGCCTGTCATTGGATAAAAGTTACCCTTTGTGTCTGCAATCTCCCTGCAAAGATACATGAAACCTCCGCATTCACCATAAACAGGCATGCTGTTTAAACTGGCTTCCAGTATATCGGAACACATATTTTTATTTTCAGAAAGCTGTTTTGCAAACAGTTCAGGATATCCTCCTCCAAAATATAGCCCGTCTATATTGTCAGGAAGGTTTTTATCATTAACAGGGGAAAAGAACACCAGTTCCGCTCCCTTTGCAGAAAGTATATCAAAATTGTCCTGGTAGTAAAAGCAGAAAGCATTATCCATTGCCACACCAATACGCACATTGCTTTTATCTTTTATCTCAAAAGCAGTCTGGGCAGTACAATTAGAAGTAGAATCTGTTTTTTTCCTGTCTATGTCTGTAGAAGAAGTTATTTTGAAATCAATATCATCAAGACTGTTTATAAGTTTATCAATATTAATACTCTTTTCAATAATATCTGCAAGCCTGTCCGAATCTTTTTTTGCCAGGGGATGATCGAATTGAGTAAAAAGACCAAGATGCCTTTCAGGAATAGAGATGTCCGTGTTGCGTAAAATTCCTCCAAGGCATGGCATGCTCACATTATCCTCAAGGGCTTCTTTTAAATATTCAAGATGTCTTGCGCTTCCCAGATTATTAAAAATAACCCCGGCAAATTTAAGGTCTTTATCGAATCTTTCAAAACCCTGGACAAGAGCTGCTGCGCTTCTTGCCATGCTCTGGGCATTTACCGTGAGAATAACGGGAAGATTTATAATTTTGGCCATTTGAGCCGTGGAACCGGCCTCGGTTTTACCGTCATATCCGTCAAAAAGGCCCATTACGCCTTCCACAACCGCAATGTCAGCATTTTTGCTGTTTTTCCTGAAAGTTTCAAGATTAAATGCCTCGGAAAGCATCCAGCCGTCAAGGTTTCTGCTATGCTTGCCAGTTATCCCTGTATGATGGCCAGGATCGATAAAATCCGGTCCAACCTTAAATGGGGCTGTTTTAAACCCCAGCCTCGTCAAAGAAGCCAGCATCCCTAAAGTAACTGTGGTTTTACCGCACCCGCTTGATATCCCTGCTATGACAAAGCCTTTAATGAAACACCTCCTGTGTGTGTAAGCCAATAAAAAAAGCCCTTCAAACGCATATGGTTTGAAGAGCTGCACCCTGCTTCTTGGCCCTTAATTTCTATTAATATCCCATACTGCTGTGATAAACCGCAGAAATATTTTTTTACAAGGCAGGTCTTCTGGCTTTCGGATCATTCTACTGCCGACACCTTCCCACCCAAAAACAGGCAGTGGATATTGCCGGATTCGTCCCCGATAACAGCGGCGGGACCACTCCCGATTTTCACGGGATTCCCTTTTAAGCTTA
>CAYZXU010000105.1:0-8075 GCA_964482535.1 uncultured Desulfobacteraceae bacterium
CAGTAAGGGTCGTCTTGCCATGATCTATATGACCTATCGTACCCACATTCACATGGGGTTTGGTCCGCTTATACTTTTCCTTTGCCATTTTACTTAGTCCTCCCTTTAATGCAACCTGCAAATATTTTAATAAAAAAGGATACCAAAAAATATTTTGATAAACAAAAATTAACTACCAGCGATAATGAGCAAAAGCCTTGTTAGCTTCAGCCATCTTATGGGTATCTTCCCTTTTCTTGACCGAAGTGCCCCTGTTATTTGCAGCATCAATGAACTCTCCTGCAAGTTTTTCAGCCATGGTCTTTTCAGGTCTTTTTGCCGAATAGTTTATTATCCATCTAATTCCAAGAGCAAGCCGTCTTGAAGGTCGAATCTCCGTCGGGATCTGATAGGTTGACCCGCCAACACGCCGGGACTTAACCTCTATAAGCGGTCGTACATTTTCAACAGCCTTGTCAAAAATTTTCAAAGGTTCTTCCTTTGTTCTGCTTTCAATAATATCAAAGGCGTCATAAAAAATTCTCTCTGCCAAGCTTTTTTTACCGTCCCTCATAATGATTTTAATAAATTTTGCAACAAGCTTATTATTATATTTTGCATCAGGAGTGTCCTTCCTTATCGGGACTTCTCTTCTTCTCGGCATTTTTATTCAATTCCCATAGTGTTAAAAATTAAAAACAATCTTTTATTTTGGTCTCTTTGTTCCGTACTTTGACCTGCCTTTTCTTCTGTCTTCTACCCCCAGGGTATCAAGTATACCCCTGACTATATGATATCTGACACCTGGCAAATCCTTAACACGACCTCCGCGAACCAATACCACTGAATGCTCCTGCAGATTGTGCCCTATTCCAGGAATATAAGCAGTTACTTCAACACCTGTAGTCAATCTTATTCTTGCTACTTTACGCAAGGCTGAATTAGGTTTTTTAGGCGTTGAGGTATATACACGTGTACATACTCCCCTTTTTTGAGGTGCCCCCCTAAGAGCCGGTGTATTTGTCTTTTTAATGACACGTTTTCTACCTTTTCTTACTAACTGATTTATGGTCGGCATATCTTCCCTCTAAATCGAAATAAATATTCTTCCAAATCTTATATTTTTTAAACCAAAATGGTATTTGTTTAACAACGTCAACTACAAAAAGAACTTTGTATAATTATAAATCAATTCTGTCAAGCTTTTAATATTAAAAATACTAAGGTAAAAACATTTTTATCAAAAATATTCCTGTAAAATCTCGAATAATGAGATTATGCACGTTCAACCGTTACATTCATATGCTCCGAATATCCTGTCCCTGCAGGAATAATTCTTCCCATAATTACGTTTTCCTTAAGACCTTTAAGGTAATCTTCCTTTCCTGCTATACTGGCATCGGTAAGAATTTTTGTAGTTTCCTGAAATGAAGCCGCAGAAATAAAGCTTTCCGTGCTGAGGGAAGCCTTTGTTATACCTAAAATCAACGAATTACCGGTCGCAGGTTTTCCACCTTTTTCCATAACACGCCTGTTTATTTCTTCAAATCTGCTCCTGTCTATATGTTCCTCAACAATCAGATCGGTATCTCCCACATCATCAATTTTAACACGCTTCATCATCTGGCTGACTATAACCTCTATATGTTTATCGTTTATACGGACACCCTGCAGACGATATACTTCCTGAACTTCATCCACAAGATAACGTGCCAGAGCGATATCGCCTTTAATGTTCAATATATCCTGGGGCACTGCTGATCCATTCACAAGAGCCTCACCGGCTTTTATATAATCTCCTTCATAAACGCTGATATGTTTGCCCCGGGGAATAAGATATTCTTTTTTATCACCAACATCAACAGGGGTTACTATAATTTTCTGCTTCCCCTTTTTTGTGGCTTTGTCAATTGAAACATACCCGTTAATCTCACTCAAGACAGCAATCTCTTTGGGTTTTCTAACTTCAAAAAGCTCAGCCACCCTTGGAAGACCGCCTGTAATATCCTTTGTCTTAGTAGTTGCCCTTGGCAGCTTTGCTATAACATCACCCGCTTTAACAAGATCCTGCTCATCAACAAGCAAAATAGCATTCAGGGGCAGAAAATATCTGGCCTTTCCTGATTTCAGAGCTGCAGTCTTTCCGTCTTCAGCCTTTATTGAAATCCTTGGGCGTATGTCAGTGCTCTTTGGTTCAATAATTGTACGGCTGGATTTTCCGGTTACAGGGTCAACTTTTTCCTGAAGGGTTTTGCCTGGAAAAATATCACCAAATTTAACCGTTCCACTAACTTCCGTAATTATGGGAGTTGTAAAAGGATCCCAGGCTGCAAGCAGATCACCTGCTTTAACATCCTGACCGTCGTTCACAGTCAGGTGAGCGCCGTAAATCACAGGAAACCTTTCCCGCTCTCGTCCCGTATCACTGATAATGGCAAATTCTCCGCCTCTTCTATTCATTACAATAATTTGATCTTCAGCATTCTTTACAATATTAAGGTCAATAAATTTAATCTTCCCTTCAACCCTTGCCCTGATATCAGCCTGCTCAACCCTTCGACTTGCTGTTCCGCCGATATGAAAGGTCCGCATTGTGAGCTGAGTGCCAGGCTCACCTATTGACTGAGCGGCAAGAATACCAACAGCCTGACCCATTTCAACAGTCTTTCCATGGGAAAGATCTCTTCCATAACATCTGGCGCATACACCGGTTTTGGCCTTGCACGTTAAAACCGATCTTATTTTTAGACTTGTAATGCCGGCATCTTCAATTATCTTTACCATTTCCTCATCAAGTTCTTTTCCATTTTCAACAAGAATTTCGTCTGTATAAGGGTCATGCACATCTTCGATAAGAACACGCCCAAGTACACGCTCACCAAGACGCTGGATAACCTCTCCTCCTTCCATTAAAGGTTCGACCTCTACCCCCATCATGGTTCCGCAGTCTTTTTCGGATACTGTACAGTCCTGAGCAACATCCGCTAATCTTCTGGTGAGATATCCTGAATTTGCTGTCTTCAAAGCAGTATCTGCAAGCCCTTTTCTGGCGCCATGTGTAGAAATAAAATATTGCAGAACTGAAAGCCCTTCCCTGAAATTAGCAGTTATGGGGGTCTCAATGATTTCACCTGAAGGTTTGGCCATGAGCCCTCTCATACCTGCAAGCTGCCTCATCTGATCCTTGCTCCCCCTTGCTCCTGAATCGGCCATCATATATATGGGGTTAAAACTCTTTTTTAGTAAAGCCGCTCCCTTTTCATCACAAAGAATATTCCCTGCCTCATCTTCTTCAGGCACCATTTTCATGGATTCCATCATCTCATTGGCAACATCATCAGTTGCTTTTGCCCATATATCAACTACTTTATTATACTTTTCTCCCTGGGTAATAAGCCCTTCAGAATATTGCCTTTCTATCTCATCAACCTGATTTTCAGCAACACTGAGAATATTCCACTTGGAAGAAGGAATTATCATGGCATCTATTGAAATGGAAAGGCCACCTTTGGTTGAATATTCATATCCTATATCCTTTAACCTGTCCGAAAGAATTACGGTGGACTTGGAACCCAGGTTTCTATAAGTAAAATCCACAAGATCACGAAGAGACTGCTTGTCCATAACCTTGTTAACAAGCTCAAAAGGAATCTCCGGCCTTTTTTCAATAATTTTCAACAGATGATATCCATGACCGTCAAATATTATACTGCTGACATCTCCTTCTTCAAGAGAAAAGATTGTGTCAGCTTTCGCATCTTCAACATTAAAAATTCTCTTGAACTCTTCTTTTCCAAGGAGCCCAAGATTCCCATTATTTTGTTTATCAGGATCAATGGAATATCCGGCAACCAAATCGACAAATTCTTCACCGGAATTTATTTTATCAATTACTTCTTCTGCTTCATCTTCTTTGGCCAGCACAATATGACTCATCTTAAGAATGCTGTCCTTAGGCATTATTTCCCACAAAAGTACACGTCCCACAGTGGTCTCAACCATGTCTCCCTCCATGCGCACGGTAATTCTTGCATGAAGTTCAACTGCATCAGCATTATATGCTGATCTAACCTCGGCGGTATCGGCAAATCTTTTGCCACCTCCCCTTACATTATCTTTACCCCTGGTCATATAATAAATTCCGAGAACAATGTCCTGACTGGGGACAATAATAGGGCTGCCGTTTGCAGGGGATAAAATATTATTGCTCGAAAGCATTAATACACGAGCCTCTATCTGCGCTTCAACGGAAAGGGGAATATGAACAGCCATTTGATCCCCGTCAAAATCAGCATTAAAAGCAGTACACACAAGAGGATGAAGCTGAATTGCCTTTCCTTCAATCAAAATAGGTTCAAAGGCTTGAATACCGAGACGATGGAGAGTCGGGGCTCTGTTTAAAAGTACAGGATATTCTTTTACCACCTCATCCAGAGTATCCCACACCTCAGGCGTTTCACGTTCAACCATCTTTTTGGCACTCTTAACAGTTGAAACAAGACCTTTTTTTTCCAAACGATAATAAACAGATGGTTTAAAAAGCTCCAGAGCCATTTTTTTTGGCAGACCGCATTGATGAAGTCTTAAGTTCGGACCTATTGTAATAACAGTACGACCGGAATAATCAACACGTTTACCTAAAAGATTCTGGCGAAAACGCCCCTGTTTTCCCTTTAAAGTATCACTGAGTGATTTCAAAGGTCGTTTGTTTGAGCCTGTAATAACTCTTCCATGCCGTCCATTATCAAAAAGAACGTCAACTGCTTCCTGAAGCATTCTTTTTTCATTACGGACAATTATGTCAGGCGCTCTTAGATCTATAAGACGTTTCAGGCGATTATTACGGTTAATTACTCTCCTGTACAGATCGTTAAGATCAGATGTTGCGAACCTGCCGCCCTCCAGGGGAACCAGTGGGCGCAAATCCGGAGGAAGCACAGGAATTACATCCATTACCATCCATACAGGGTCTACGTTGGAAGTTCTGAATGCATCTACTATCTTCAAACGTTTTGAGAGTTTTTGCCGTTTTGAAACAGATTTTGTTGCCTTTATATCCTCCCTCAATTCCGCATAAACAGCTTCAAGGTCAATCCCTTCAAGTAATGTTTTAACAGCTTCAGCCCCAATACCTGCTTCAAAATCTGCGCCGTATGTCTCCAATGCATCCCTGTACTCAGCTTCGCTTAAAACCTGACAACGCTTAAGGCTTGTATCTTTAGGATCAATAACCATATAAGAATCAAAGTATATCACTTTTTCCAGGCTCTTAAGAGTCATGTCGAGAAGATTGCCTATTTTACTGGGCAGACCCTTTAAAAACCATATATGTGTCACGGGTGTTGCAAGTTTTATATGCCCCATCCTGTCTCTTCTGACTTTAGACTGGATTACTTCCACACCGCACTTTTCACATACAACCCCCCTGTGTTTCATCCTTTTATACTTGCCGCAGTTACATTCATAATCTTTAGTGGGACCAAAAATTTTAGCGCAAAAAAGACCGTCTCGCTCGGGTTTGAAAGTACGGTAATTAATTGTCTCAGGTTTTTTTATTTCTCCAAAAGACCATTTTCGAATCTGCTCAGGCGATGCCAACTCAATTTTTACCCCGGTATAACGTCTGGGGTTCGTGGGTTTGGCAAAAAAATCGTATAAAGTTTCCAAATTCCTCTCCTAAATACTCAGTCTTCTATTTCTTACGACCTCGATCAATAACCAGTATAACAATTATTTCTCCAGAAGGTTTATATTCAAACCTAAACTCTTCAACTCCTTGGTCAATACTTTAAAAGACTCAGGGATACCGGGTTCAAGTATATTTTGACCTTTTACAATTTTTTCATACATTCGGGTTCTACCTGCCATATCATCGGATTTTACGGTTAAAAACTCCTGGAGAGCGAAAGCTGCGCCGTAAGCCTCCATAGCCCAAACCTCCATTTCACCAAGACGCTGTCCGCCGAACTGGGCTTTTCCTCCAAGGGGCTGCTGTGTTACCAAAGAATAAGGTCCGATTGAACGCGCATGAATCTTGTCGTCAACAAGATGATGAAGTTTCAGCATATACATTGTACCCACTGCAATTTTTTCATTAAAGGCCTCCCCTGTTCGGCCATCGTACAGGGTTGCCAGGCCTGTTACTGACAGGTCTGCCTCCGTAAGTAATTCTTTGATTTCCGCCTCTTTTGCACCATCAAAAACCGGAGTTTTCATAAAAACACCGGCTTTATATTTACCTGCAAACTCTTTAAGATCATTATCATCCATACCGTCGATCAAGCCTTGAACTTCATCGGTATTGAATATGCGTTTCATCTTTTCCCGCAGAAAATTTAAATTATTCTCTTCAAAGAGTCTGTTAATCTGATTCCCCAGACCTTTTGCAGCATACCCCAAATGAAGCTCAAGTATCTGCCCAACGTTCATACGGGAAGGTACGCCGAGAGGATTAAGAACCATGTCCACTGTTGTTCCGTCTTCAAAATAAGGTAAATCTTCCTGGGGAAGTATTCTTGATACAACACCTTTATTGCCGTGGCGACCGGCCATTTTATCACCCACAGACAGCTTGCGTTTCATTGCCACATATATTTTAACCATCTTAATAACACCAGGAGCAAGATCGTCTCCTTTTTCATAACCTTTGATCTTTCCTTCAAAACCGGCATTACACAGGTCCTGCTGATATCTGTATTGATCAATTATAGTGTGCAGCCTTTCAGTAACTTCGGGTTCGCTCAAGACAATACTTTCAAGATCAGCCGCAGAAATATCATCAAGTATCTCCGAATCTATGACATCTCCCTTTTCAGCCAAAACATTCTTGCCTCTTTTTATAACAGAATAAGTTTTACGGCCTTCAAGAAGTTTTACAACCTCTTCAAAAAACACATCTTTAATTACCGACAACTCATCATCCCTGTCTTTTTCAAAAGCCGTTATCTCCTCACTGACTATTAATTTTGCACGATCATCTTTTTCTATTCCTCTTCTTGCAAAAACCTTGGCATCAATAACAACACCAGCAACACTAGGGGGAACTCTCAAAGATGTATCTTTAACATCTCCTGCCTTTTCTCCAAAAATAGCGCGAAGAAGCTTTTCTTCAGGTAATAGCTGAGTCTCACCCTTTGGAGTGATTTTGCCCACCAGTACATCTCCCTGGCATACTTCAGCGCCAAGTCGTATAATACCGCTATTATCCAGATTCACCAGGGCATCTTCCCCCACGTTGGGGATATCTCTGGTAATTTCTTCTTTTCCAAGTTTTGTATCCCTGGCAACAACCTCAAATTCCTCAATATGAATCGAAGTGAAAACTCCATCTCTTACAAGCCTTTCACTCACAAGGATAGAATCTTCAAAATTATATCCGCCCCAGGGCATAAATGCGACAGTTAAATTCTGCCCCAAAGCCAGTTCACCATTATCTGTTGCCGGTCCGTCTGCTATAATTTCTCCTGCCTTGACCTTCTGACCTTTTTTAATAATGGGACGGTGATTAAAGCATGTATTCTGGTTGGTACGAACAAATTTTGACAGCTTAAAAATAGTAACCGGCTTTTCCTCCGGATTATTTGTCGGCTCATGTTTTATAACTATCCTGGATGCTTCCAGTCTGACTATTTCCCCATCCCTTGGCATAACAAGCGTAACACCGGAATCCTTCGCCACGACCCCTTCAATTCCAGTACCCACCAATGGCGCACAGGTTTTCAGCAAAGGAACTGCCTGCCGCTGCATATTGGAACCCATCAAAGCTCGATTGGCATCATCGTTTTCAAGAAACGGAATCAAAGAAGCGGAAACACTCACAAGCTGCTTGGGTGAAATATCCATATATTCAACATCTTCACCCTTCACCATCATAAACTCACCTTCAACGCGTGAAGTTATAAGTGGATTCATGAACCTGCCATCTTCATCAACAGGAGCATTAGCCTGAGCAATGGGATGTTTTTTTTCTTCAAATGCACTGAGAAACTTGACATCTTTGGATACGAAGCCATCCTTGGCAGTCCTGTAGGGGGTTTCAATAAAACCGTATTCATTAACCCTTGCATAAGTACTTAATGAAACAATCAGACCGATAT
>CAYZXU010000106.1:0-7988 GCA_964482535.1 uncultured Desulfobacteraceae bacterium
AAATAACCTGCTGAAATTATAGCGTTTATTTTTTTTATTCAAAAAGATGGGTTAAGTTCATAGATATGATGGATATACGGTCTCATGATAATTCCTTTCATATTTTCCGTGTTAAATTAACTGGTAACTAAATTGATTCTCAATTAAGTATTCAATTCTTTATTGCCACTAACCCTTCTTTCATCTCATCAAACCTCTCGATCTTGTCATCATCAGATGCCAGCAGTGTCAGCGGTCTTAGCTTTCTTTCTGTGAAATGTTTTAGGATTTTGGGTTCCGCATTCAATAGGTAATCCGTTATCTGAGCTGGTAGTCTTTTGCATAGGGCAATCATCTGACACACTCTGGCTTTACTGACCCCAAAAATTGTGGTAATGTCATCATATGTTGATCCAGGATGGTCTTTGAGATATTGAGCAAATCGGGAACCGGTGTCTATGGGGTTCGTATAATCTCTCTGACGCAAAAAATGTTCCCAATCCCGCTTCGTGATTATTTTATGAGTGGGAAATGAAGCAGGTTTGTCGCCTCTGATGAGGACTTTTTGTTTGTTATTATACTTAAAAAAACAGTTGATTAGCTCTGATACTGACTTTGTTCGCTTAGTGGATGAGCTGGGGAGCCAAAAATCAATAAGGTCTTTTTTTTAGGAAAAAGACCTTTTTTTTATGAAAAGGAGGCCCATCGTGAAAATGAAATCAAGAATAAACAGGCTTTTCTTTTTTTTATTTCTATCAATCTTCTTTTTTGCTCCGTTTTTGTCCTTTGCCGCTACATTCCATAATGTAGTCGCCCTTGGTGACAGCCTTTCCGATAATGGCAATTTATATAATGCGATCGGATATCCCACCAGCCCTCCTTATTATGAAGGCAGATTTTCCAATGGCCCTGTTTGGGTTGAATACCTCGCTGATATTTATGATGCCGAGCTTATTGATATAGCCTATGGCGGTGCAGAAACAGGGGAAAATTCCCCCCCCCCCGGACTGATTACTCAGGCAAACCATTTGTTGCCATCCTCCTTTCCTTCCAATGCCCTGTTTACTGTTTGGGCAGGTGCAAATGATATCATTAATGGAGGAACAGACCTTAATGCTTATGCCGGCAATATTATTTCTTCTCTCAATATCCTTGAAGGATACGGTGCCCAGGACATACTGGTGATGAATCTGCCTGACCTTGGAGCGACTCCGCGCCTGGCAGGTGATTCATCTTATACCGCTCTTACCATGGGGTTTAACCTTGCTCTTAATGATGCATTAGATGTGTTTGAAGATGATTACAACGGAAATCTGTTCAGGGTAGATGTTTTTAGTTTTATGGCTGATATTGGAAGTAATTTTGATAATAGCACGGATGCAAAGTTGAACAGCGATGGGACACAAAACCCTGGATCATACCTTTTTTGGGACGACTTACATCCAACGACACAAGCCCATGAACTTCTCGCAGACTATTCAGAGGCATCCGTACCAATACCCGGGGCAGTATGGCTTTTTGGTTCCGGTATTATTTGCATCTTATCAGCCAGCTCCAAAAGGAAAAAAACAGAAGAATAAGCTGCTCGGTGTCATTAACCTGATGATTTTTTCGGTACCTCTTCATTTTTTTACTTGATACTTGTTTTATAGCCTTGGTCTATAGCATATGGTTAAAAAGTAGCAGCAGTATCTTGTTGTTACTTTAAAGATTTGCTCAAAAACAAAATTACAATACAGGGATACATATAAATTTTTGGCATATCGTATCTTTTTTACTACCTACAGTCTCTATGATGTTCATACATCAAGATATATAATCAATATATTAGAGTTGTTCCTTAATAGGTAATGGCGAAGTTTCATAAGCCTGCACAAATAGCAATAACATCATTTTCAAAACTACCTTTATGGTTTCGGAAACGGTGAGCCAAAATGTTATAACGTTTAATACCAGCAATAGCATTTTTAACAAAAAATCGCACTTGGCTTAAGGCTTTTTTGCTCATTGGTCAATTGGGGTTTTGGATTTTTTTTACTCTTACGCGGTTTCTTAACCGGTACGTTAAACTGCTCACCGCCATAATCAGATTGAATACCGAGATAGCCTGAGTCGACCAAAACGCTAATGTCTGTAAACCAGTCCAAATTAGGGAGGTAATTCTTCTTTCAACATCGTGTAATCGTGATTGTGCCCGGTGAACCTCAAGCCAGCATAGATAAGCAAATGATTAGGGCTGGCAGGACGAAGCTAAATGAGTAAGTAAACCAGTCGTCTCTTTATCTGGATGTATTAGCTCTTGAGCGATGAGAAATATGTTTTATATTTTGCGGCATCTCTGGTTATTAAATTAAATTTTGACACAGTTGCATGTGCTCCAATAAAGAAATCAGGAAGGGGAGACTTTTTGATTCCCTTGTTTCTTTTGTATTTAAGGAATGCTTTGCCTGCTAAAAAAAGTGCCTCACGAGGAATTTCTATTACCTTTATACCGAGTTCAGAAATCGCTTTCTCTACTTCCTCAATTTTATTAAAGCCAATTGAAACCTCAGTGTAAATGATTGAATTTATGTACAATGTATTAGTTTGAGAGTATTGGTCTAATATTTTTTCAGACCAATCTGCCCAAACAGGATCGTCTGTGAACAAATCCAATAAGATACACGAATCAATAAATATGCCATTCATTATGATTCTCTTGTAAGGTTCATAATTTCGTCAGTTGTCATTTTGGCTGTAGCAATCCCTCGAAGTTTATTAAACTGCTTTGTCTTTTTAGGTTTGCTGATTTTAACGATATAAAATCTTCCATTATCTTCCCTGAAATCTATCTCAGTTTCAGGCCTGATACCCAGTACCTCCCTCACGTTTATGGGAATTGTGACTTGTCCTTTCGTTGTAACACGCATAATTTCATCTCTAAACTGAAAGTTGGTAATACAACCATGGTATTACCAACTTGATTTGTTAACATTTTTTTCTTGATCTATCCAAATGCTTATTATTTTTCAGCGAACGTCGACATCTACGGTCCATCCGTAGAATGCATTTGTTGTGACTCCAATTTTTATGAATTTTAATGAAAATATAAACAAATAAAACAGTATGTTATGGTAATAAAAGTCAAATGAAGATTTGACCCCTTTCCTTTGACCCCTTTCCTTTGACCCCTTTCCTTTTGACCCCTTTCCTTTTCTGGAATCTTTTGATAGATTGACCATAAGTTCGGCTTGTGAGTCTTTGGAATTTTTGTTTGCCGGGGCAACATATTGGTCTTCAATCGCATTGCCCTGAAAATTCTGAGTCAGACAAGGGAGAAGCCCATAGCGCGCAAAGGACCGCAAACTTTTTCTTCCAAAGCAGCAACAGCCCTGGTTTGCGATGGCAATGGTGTTTCGTAGCGTTCTGCCAGTTCCTTTATGCGCAGGGTAAGCCGTTGACTGATTTTTTTTACAAGCTATTAACGCTTAAGCTCTTTAAACCGTTCGGGGTACAGAATTTTGCCTATTTTATAAATTCCGTCCAACAACCTTAAAGTTGGTCGGGAGACTGTGTCTTCATCAATCAGATAGACCTCTCCCAAACTTACCGCCTTTATCGCTTTAAATCCCCCTTCTTCCATGATAATACTCTTTTTGATACGGTTCATGGGACCCTCTTGCGCAAGATAAACGTCTATTTTATTCCCATGCGACAGGATGTGCTCCTTGCCGTAAGCTGCGATATTAGTTCCCCTTACGGCCTTTGCGTCGGCTGCGACATTTATGCCGCCCGCACTCTTTAAGGCAAAAATAGCGATGGAGGATGGAGCAAATGTTTTCATCTTGCTGTGAATAGCCTCAAAGTAGACTTTTTTTCGCTCTCGGAGCGGGATTGTCTTTATTAAAGAATCAATCTTGAGAACTTGAGCCTGAAATTGTTCTATCATCTTTTCAGCCTGGCTTTCCCTGGCGGTTAATTTCCCAAGATCTCTCCAGTAAGAATAGACTTCTCCTATTGTCTTGGGCTGCAGCGAAACAACCGTGATTCCTGCTTTTTGAAGCTTTAAGACCAGATTTCTATATCCACGGGCGATCATCGGTCTTATCAGAACCAGATCAGGGTGCGCTGCCATGAATTTTTCAGCATCATCATGATAGCTGAATACCGGTTTGGTTATTGCCTTGGGAGGATAGGCTTCATTTTTAGACACCCCGATTATTTCCCTGTCAAGACCGAGAGAAAACAGGTTCTCCGTATGCGCGCCATATAGTGAAATTATTCTTTTAAACGGCATCTCTGTGCCCGATCTGTTGACATGCCCTTGCGTCCTGGCTGAGACATTGAAAACTGCTGTTAAAAGCAATACTGTGACGAGAGCAGCGCTAAGTATCTTTTTTCTCATACAACAAAAGCCTCTCTTTTAAAAACCACCTGTTTTGAGTTCGAATACCGGTCAAAATAGATTCTGGTATCAACTTCAAAGACATCCTTTACATTCTCTTCGTTTAAAACATCATATATATCCCCCTGGCAAACTATGCGGCCGTATTTCATGAAAATCAGCCTGTCACAGTAGGCTGCCGCCAGGTTCAGATCATGCAGGGTGGCAATAACAGTTCTCTTTTCCAGCCTTACTTTATCCGCAACAATATTTAGAATGCTTAAAGTATACTTGATGTCCATATTGGATGTGCCTTCGTCTAACACCAGAACAGGAGTGTCCTGGGCAAGAGCCCTTGCAAAAATGACCCTTTGTTTTTCCCCTCCGCTCAGTTCCGTAATATATTTGTTCTTGAACCTGTTAATCTTCATCTGCTCCATTATTTCATCCACTATCTTTAAATCTTCGGCTGAAGGAGAAGCAAACCTCGGTATATAGGGATGCCTGCCCATAAGGACGACCTCTTTTACGGTAAAAGGGAAATTGATATAAAAATCCTGGGGAACAAGGGCAATCTCCTTGGCCGTTTTTCTTCGGGCATATCCTTTTATTTTTTGTCCCAGATATGTAATTGTTCCTGATTCAGGCGGCTTGTTTCCGGTCAGCAGATCAAGAAGAGTGGTTTTACCGCATCCGTTTGGACCGACAATGCCATAAAATTTACCCTGCTCTATGGTTAAAGAAAGATTATCTATTGCCCTGGTTTTTCCATAACAAAAACCGATATTTTTAACTTCGAAAATTGTTTTTTTATCCATCGGTTTTTCCCATGCGCCCCTTTCTGAAAATATAACAGAAAAAAGGGCCGCCGATAAGGGCGGTCAAAACGCCTATGGGTATTTCTGTCGGCAAAACAGCCCTTGTGATCGTATCTGCGCTCAGGAGTAAAGTTGCGCCTGCCAGGGCGGAGGCTGGAAGCAGCACTCTATTGTCCGGCCCTACAAAAAAACGCATTAAATGGGGAATAATAAGACCCACAAACCCGATGATGCCGGACACCGAAACACATACTCCGGTGATCAGGGATGCTGTTATCAGGAGTGCCAGCCTTACTCTGTTTGTCTCAACACCCAAAGAAGCGGCAGAGCGATCACCCAATGACATTATATTCAGATCCCTGGCAAAAAACATGCAGATTAAAAATCCGATGGATACAAACAGTAAAGTTAAAAGGACATCCGTCCATGTTCTGGAGCCAAAGCTGCCCATTAACCAGAATATTATAATTGAGACCTGTTCATCGGCAATATATTTTATAAAGCTTATGCCCGCAGATAATATTGCTGCTACAATAATTCCGGATAATATCAGGCTGTGGGAAGATGCGCGACCATTAAAAGAGGATAAAAGCATTACTGCCAACAGAGTGCCGGCTGCTCCGATAAACGCAAATAAGGGCACAGAATAAATCCCTAAAAAGCTTATATCCAAAAGCAGAGCAATGGATGCGCCAAAGGCCGCTCCGGCAGATATCCCCAGAGTATATGGATCGGCTAAAGGGTTTAAAAGAATGCCCTGAAAGATTACACCTGCGATGGACAAACCTGCCCCCACAACTGCCGCGGTTAATATCCGGGGCAGCCTTACTTCTGCCACAACATAGGGGAAAAGATTATCCATCCCACTCAATAATTCAGAGTTGCCGCTTATTTTGGAAATTACTATCTTTATTACTTCAAAAGGGGTTATCTTTATGTATCCCATCCCTGTTGAGAGTATAACGACAGCAAAAAGCAAAACCGCTAATAAAAGGGCTTGTACCCCGGCCGGGGGTACAAGCCCGTATTTTTTCATCATAAACCCCCATGGCTTGTTGTCACAAAAAAAAGCATAAGAATCCCCATTCTTCCTTTACCAAAGGAGAGCCAAAGGAGAGCCAAAGGAGAGCCAAAGGAGAGCCAAAGGAGAGAAGGGAGAATTTTTGTGCAAACTTATAACCCTATATGGTTATCCAGGGCAACATTTTTTATATGATGAATAAAGATTTTTGAACTTCAGAATTTTCATCTTAACCCCAGGCATACCTGTTGTATTCTGAGGATTAAATCTATTTTTCAACGTAGAGATTGGATAACTTAGCGTTTCGTAACAGTTTGTCGAGCCTCTGAAATGCAGCACCTATCTTGACCCATTTTGCCTTGATGGCTGTCTTTCAGGAATTATATTCATCCCCGACCATGTCGTTGCTGGCATGGCCGACGGCAACTTTTAATATAACTTTAGGGGCGGCTCTTCGTGTTGCTCCTTTCTATCCACACAGCCTAAGCTCTTTGCCCGTAAGCCTGAGTTCTGAATTATTGGTGACCTCTGCAAACATACAAACAACCTTTTTCATGCCTTTTGTAATGAGCAGCCACCATGCATCCATTATGTCGAAGTGGCCTGTTGTAGATGAAATCACTTCTACCCTGTCAGCCATGATAGGTAATCTTTTTACAGCGCCAATCATGTCAAAGTCTTCATCCATAATATTCTTGCCTTCCGATACATATAGAATTACCCCTGTTTTCATGTTTCATTACCCCCTTTTAATATGGATAAAAATTTATTGGTTTTGATCTGTCCTCTCAAAATGGATGAATCTAAACAAAAAAACCCCGTACCTAAATTTATTAATTAGATACGGGGATTCCGTTTTTAATCCTCGATTAATATTGTTTTAGAACCCTGTCCACGAGGTCTAAAACAGTAACATGTTTTAAAAAGGCAGGTCTTCTGGCTTTCGGATCATCCTGATTGCTGCGCCTTCCCGGCTAAAAAGCCAGTGGCAGTGTGCAGCATAAGTCCCCGATCACAGCGGCGTGTCCACTCCCGAATTTCACGGGATTCCCTGTTAGGCTATAAATAGCAACCTCATTTAAATATTTCATATATAAAATATGCTTGTCAAGAATAATTAATAACAGATTGTGCTTTGCTTTGAGCTAACCTTTAGTTTTTAAGCGTAATTATAAAAAAAACTGATTATATTAAAATACTGTTTGCGCTTTTAAATTTAATTATATAAATTTTTATCAGAAAATAACCGGTTCGCATTCAGGTACTAAACTATTATGTAAGGAGGATATTATAAATTGAAGAAAAATTGTGCTTTTATTTTTGCTTTAATGGTGTTTTTTTTGATTTTAACTTCAGCCCCTGTGTTTTCACAAGATAATTATCAGCAGGGCAGTGATAAAATTGTTGCTAAAGTTGGTGATACAAAGATTATGCTGAGTGAATTTAATGATATTATGAAAAGAGTCCCGTCTCAGTTTAAAACTCGACTGTCAACCGTTGATGGAAAAAAAGAACTGTTAAAGCAGCTTATTGAAATTAAACTTTTTGCAAAACAGGCAAGGGCTGTAAAGCTTGATAAAAAGCCTGCAGTGAAAATAAAATTAAAAGAGTCAAAAGACCAGATACTGGCAATGGAATATATAGAACACTTGAAAAAAGAAATTAAAATAACAGACGAAGAACTGAAAAATTATTATGAAAAAAATAAAAACAGATATTATCAGCAGGAAGAAATAAACGCAAGTCATATACTGGTAAAAACAAAAAAAGAAGCAAACAGCATACTAAAAGAATTGAAGCAGGGCAA
>CAYZXU010000107.1:0-7980 GCA_964482535.1 uncultured Desulfobacteraceae bacterium
CACCATGTATTTATCTTGGCATTTATACATGGTGCTCGTGATCTTGAATCACTATGGAAACGTCGTGGTGAAACTGAAGGGATAAACACAGAATCGGGTAAAGGTTAGTTTTTCTCTCGCCCTCCCCACATAGGGATATTAAGGCATACAGTACTGTAAGCTTTAATATTACGAAGAGTTTCGAGGCGTAAAAAATATAACAGCAAAATTAAAAAGCGGATAAGTGAAATACAAGACTGTATCAACAAGAGTCAAATGTAGACTTGACCCGTTTTTTAGAGTCAAATGTAGACTTGACCCGTTTTTTTCAAGCCGAGCCGAGCCGCTTTTGACAGATGTTGGGAAATTAAAATTTTATCGTTTTTTTGGAGCCCTTTTGTTTGAAAAAAATCGTCACCCTGGTAAAAACCGGAATCCAGGTGATCTGAAACTATTTAAAAACACTGGATTCGGGTCTTCGCCGGAATGACAAAAAACGGTAAAACTTTCTTTTATTTTCAGTTTAAGCTTGTAAATTTTTAATGCTATATTTTTTTTGTTTCCTCGGTAATCAAAGGTAAGATTTCATGGAGATCCCCAACAATGCCGTAATCTGCCTTGGAGAATATGGGTGCTTCAGGGTCTGAATTTATTGCCACAACCACCTTTGATGAGGACATGCCTGCAATATGCTGTATTGCTCCTGAAATTCCGCAGGCAAAATAAAGATCAGGGGAAACAACCTTGCCTGTCTGGCCAACCTGATCCGAGGGCGGTCTCCATCCCTCATCAACTGCTGAACGTGATGCTCCGACTGCTCCTTTGAGTACTGCTGCAAGTTCTTCTATGGCAGCAAAATCGGAACTGCCCACTCCCCTGCCCCCTGATACAACAACATCCGCTTCAGTGAGCTCCACCTGATCAGTATTCATTATTTTCTCAACAAATTTCAGACAAATATCTCCTGTATCAACATTAACCTTTTCAACAGCAGCATCTTTTCCTGAAAATTCCTCAACAGGCATGGATTTCGGCCTGATGGAGACTATTTGAGGAGTTCCTGTTAATGCAACTTCAGCAAGAATTTTTCCTCCGTAAATGGGTCTTGTTGCGTTCAGATTTCCATCTGCCACACTAATTTTTATACAGTCTGAGGCCAGTGGAGCATTCAAACGAGCGCTAAGCCTTGCTGAAAGATCCTTGCCCTGGGTGGAAGCTCCCATTATAATCGCAGCAGGCTCTTCTTGGGCGATAATTTTGTCAACAACATTGACATAGGAATCCGTCATATATTCTTTAAGTGCAGGATCATCCGCAACCATTATACGAGATGCCCCGTATTTACAAAGTTCTTTTGCAATATCTTCCATGCCTGAGCCTAAAACAAGGCATATAAGCTCACAGCCCATCTGATCGGCAATACGCTTTCCTTCACTTAAAGCCTCAAAAGTAACTTTTCTAAAAACACCATCTATCTGTTCGGCTATTGCAAGCACACCTTTTGACATTTTGATCTCCTTAAATACTTGTCTCTAAATTACTTTTGCTTCCTCGTGAAGCAGCTTAACCAGTTCAGCAGCCTTGGTCCCGGCAGATTCGCCTTCAATCATTTTGCCGTTTTCTCTTTCCAGGGGTAATCTCATGGATGTGACCGTTACAGAGGATTTTTCAATACTTGAAAGATCAATCCCTATATCTTCAAGACTTTTTATATCAATCGGTTTTTTCTTTGCCTTCATCATCCCAGGCAAAGAGACATAACGGGGCTCGTTCAATCCTCTCTGGGTAGTAAAAAGAGCAGGCAGGGGAGCATCAACAACAACTGTTCCGCCTTCAACTACCCTGTGGCATCTTATCCTGCCATCTGAAATTTCTTCTTTAATAACCATGGAAACATGGGGTATATTTAAAAACTCTGCAACAGCCGGCCCCACTAAATAATTATCATCATCAACGGCTCTTTGACCGGCAATAATAAGATCAAACTTAATATTTTTTATTGCGGCGCACAAAATTCTTGCCAGGCTTAAACCGTCCCGTGAATCAACTTCAGGGTCATTTACAAGAATTCCCCTGTCAGCTCCCATTGCAAGTGCGCTTCTCATGGTTGCTGCTGTTTTTTCAGGCCCAATGGAAACAACGGTAACAGAGCCGCCATGTGCCTCTTTAATCCTTATGGCTTCTTCAGCGGCAAACTCATCATATGGGTTTATTACCCATTTAACATTATTTGTCTTAATGGACTTTCCGTCGTCGTCAATCATTATAATGGATTCTGTTGCCGGAACCCTTTTCAACAAAACTATAATTTCCATTCTCTTTCCCTTTTTCTATTTGGAGCAAACTTTTTAAAGTTAAAACATAAACCAAAACCCTATCCCATGGAAAAATTCTGAACAAGATCCCATATTCCGCAGGGGCATGCGCCTGCACAAAAACCGCAGCCTATGCATTTTGTTTCATCAACAATATATTCAAAACTCCCGTTTTCCAGCCCCTTCCTGCTGATTGCACTCTGGGGGCAGATTTCCACACAGATTCCGCAGTCCCTGCATGTTCCGCATGACAGACACTGGGCGCTGCATTGGGAAATATCATCAAATGCTTCAAGCCTTGGATCAAAATATTCATAAGTCATGCGGTCACGGCTTATCATCTTCCGCATTTTGATATCAGGATGTTTTCCTTCCAGTAAATCGTTTATCGCCATGGCTGTCCTGCGGCCCGCGCCTATTGCATCGGTTAAAAGCCCGGGTTTTACAACATCTCCTATGGCAAATATCTTTGGATCCGAGGTCTGAAAGTTTTCATCAACCTGAACAAATCCGTTCACGGTTTCAATATCTTCTGGAAGAAAATCTATATCCGGTGAATCTCCAATAGACAGCACCACCGTGTCAGCGGGAAGAACTTCACCATCTGTGAGTTCTACTCCCTTATCAGAAATCTTTTTAGTAAAGCAAGGCCATTGAAATTTTGCTCCCACAGCCTCGGCATCTTCCTTTTCCCTGCCAAAAGCTGCCGGTTTCTGGATATCGATCAGGGTTATATCCTCTGCCCCGAATCTGTGAGCTTCGGTGGCTACATCACAGCCAACATTTCCTGCTCCTATGATAACCACTCTTTTGCCAGGTTTAACCCTGCCTGCCTTTGCATCCATAAGAAACTCAAGGGCCGCGACTGCATTCTCTTTGCCTGGAATATTTATACTTCTTGGCCTCTGGGCGCCGACTGCAATAACAAGATAATCAAATTCCTCCCGCAACTGTTCAACCTCTTTTCCGGAAAGCTTTTGCTGAAGATGAACATGCGGAATCACCTCTTTTATTCTTTCAATTTCAGCGGTTATTACCTCTTCCGGAATACGTGTACCGGGAATAACCGACATTATCTTGCCGCCTAAAGTCTTTGAAGTGTCGTAAATTATGGCCTCATGACCTTTTTGACGAAGCTGCCAGGCAACTGAAATTCCGCCAGACCCTCCACCTATTACTGCAATTTTTTTTCCGCTTTCAGGAGGCATTTGCGGCAAAGATGCATCAATACTGGCCTTGCCGAGTTTCTTGATATCAACAGGCACCATAAAGGCAGACTGACGCGTACATGCCTCCATGCACAGGTTAGGGCAAAGATAACCGCAAACAGTTGCCGGAAAAGGTGTATATGAAAGAGCCATATCAACGGCTTCGTCAATGCGTCCTTCTCTTATAAGACGCCACCTCTCCTGTACAGGTATGCCCGTGGGGCATGAGGCTTCACACGGAGCCGCATATTTTCTGTTTTCCCAGGCAGGAACAAACCGCCTTAAATCCCCTGTGGTGATAACAGGAATAGGACTCCTGTCAATATCGGTCAGATCTCCTATCATACCACCCTTGCCCAGTTCCCTGTCCCAGACATCCCTGGAAAAAGATTCCATTGAACGCTTTTGCCGCGCAACTTTTTCCTGGGGGGTTTTTGCAACAAAAAGCTGCCACTGATCAAAATCCGACAATTCGTTAAAAAGCTCAGGTCTGTTTATTTTTTCCAGAAAATCTTCAAGGCCGGTTTTAAGCCAGTTTTTATCCTTTTCATTAAGGGGCGCAAGACGAACATCGGCCTGGCTGTAACCTTTATGAGGGCCTCTTACAAAAACCTTTCCGCCCACCATTCCCACAAAAGGTCTGTAACCAAGAATATTATCAGGGGACTGAGCGTCAAAACCGCATATTACGGCAACGCCGCCTGCCATGAATTCTGCAAAATAATCACCCACTGAGCCCAAAACCCAGAGTTCCGGGGGATCAAAGCGGGGATTAAATTTAGTCATGGTCATGGCCCTTGCGCCTATATTTCCTTCTACAAATATCTTGCCCTGGGCCATGGCATTTGCAACGCCGTTTGCTGCATTACCGCGAACTATAATGTTTGCGCCTGCATTTAGCCAGCCCACATCATCTGAAGCCGGTCCCATTACTTCAATAACCGTATTGGGAAATCCCATTGAACCAACGCGCTGGCCGGACTGACCTTTTATTTTGACATTAACCGTGTCAGAGCCAGCCTTCCACAGCCTTCCGCCTATTCCATGCTGACCAAATGCATTTATCTCCAGTTTTCTGCCGCCCCTTGCAACCTCATCCTGAATCATTTCTTCAAGCACGCGTGATTCCAGACGACACCCGTCTTTTTCACCGGAAATTAAACTATACTCTTCTTTACTCATTCAAGTTTCTCCAAATCAAACAACATATTTTATCTGCAGACGCTCGGCCGCATGAAAATCATCAATTCCCAGTGCATCAGACATTCCAATTGGAAGAGATGTTGATCTTCCAAGGGGAGCCACAATCTTTTTCAGTTCAGTATCAAAACTCAAAAAGATATCCACAATTCTCTCTGCCACCAGTTCGGGATCAAGACGTCTGTAAAGCCGAGGGTCCTGAGACGTTATACCCTTTGGGCAAAGGCCGATATTGCAGATATTACACCTGTCGGACTCCGAGCCAAGACATCCTG
Source organism: uncultured Desulfobacteraceae bacterium (assembly GCA_964482535.1). Classification (GTDB taxonomy): domain Bacteria; phylum Desulfobacterota; class Desulfobacteria; order Desulfobacterales; family BuS5; genus CAYZXU01. The sequence goes on from CAYZXU010000107.1 coordinate 4,978, forward strand.
CAGCCCCCTGCATAATATATTTTCCGGTCTGCACTCCACTGGCTCCAAGCATAATAAGAGCCGCGGCATTTGCCGCAAGATTTCCGTTTTTGCCAACGCCTCCTCCTGCAAATAACGGTATCTCATTCTGTTTGCCAAGTTTCACAAGGTTAAGATAAGAGTCCCTTATATTACCGGCAATGGGGTACCCCATACTGTTCATGGAAACATCATAGGCAGCGCCTGTTCCTCCATCTTCACCATCAATGGCAAGAGCCGCAGCATAAGGATTTCTGGCAAGATTATTCAAAACAGCGAGGGCAGTAGAGCTTCCTGAAATTTTTGGATAAACAGGAACCCTGAAACCCCAGGCCATATACATGGACTGTATCATCTTGGCCACTGCTTCTTCTATTGAATACTTGGTCTGATGCGTTGGGGGGCTTAAAAGGCTTACCCCTGTCGGCACTCCGCGTATGGCGGCGATCAGTTTATTTACCTTGTGCCACATGAGAAGCCCTCCGTCTCCGGGCTTGGCTCCCTGTCCGTATTTAATCTCGATTGCGCAGGGTTCTTCTTTCATCTCAGGCAAGGCATGAATAATCTCATCCCATCCAAAATAACCGCTGGCTATCTGCAGAATAACATACTTTAAAAACCTGCTTCGCAAGAGTCTTGGAGGGCATCCACCTTCACCCGTACACATGCGCACAGGCATATTCAGCTCTTCATTAAGATATGCAACCCCCATCTGGAGGCCTTCCCACATTGTGGGAGACAAGGCGCCAAAAGACATGCCGCCTATAACCAAAGGATAGATCTCTCTTACAGGCGGAATCCACCCGTTTTCACTGAGGCATTTCATATTATCTTCAGGAGACAAAACCCTGCCCAAAAGAGTATTAAGCTCAAATTCATGACGCCCTGCATCAAGGGCAGGATCGGTGAGCATTGAAATTCTTATGAATTTGATTCTGTCGAGAAGGCTGTATGCAACGTTACGGCGTCCGCCCCTGCGCTTTGGCTGCCCTCCCCTGTTAACATGAACTTTGAGTTTGTCTGCCTCATCACTTCTTGCAGGCAGAATTGCATCATTCGGACATACAAGGTTACACATGGCGCAGCCGATACACCCGTAAGCAGGATCGGTTCTCTGCCTTATACCGTAATATATATTATGCTCACTCGACTGGGTGCCACCAATATCGAGTGACACTTTAATGCTTCTCTTGCGAAAAACGCCTAATTCAATAGCATTAACAGGGCACACGGCAGTGCATTTACCGCACAGCGTGCACCTGTCCTTATCCCAGAGAATCTGCCAGGGCAAATCCTTTATGCTTAATGTGGAAGGTGTAATTGCTCTGTTTGACAACATATCTTAACCTCCTGACGATCAGGACCTACTATGGCAGTATCCAGATACATGGGTTGAAAATCTTTACTCTTGTCCCGCTCCGGTATGGCGGAATCCAAACCGCAGGTTTCCGATGAAAAGGCAAACCTGCCCGGTCTGCCGCCCACAATGCCGGGCCTGAGTTTCTTTCTGTCCTGAACCATAAAAAGCGAATTATCGGTTAAAGAACCGATAACACAGTTGGGCCCGTCAATAATGAGCTGCCTGCATGAACGCTTTAAGTGCTTTAAAAATTGTAAATCCGGATGCTCATTCAGCCCTTCCCCCTGAAGAGGAGTGATAATGTGCTTATAAGCGTCAAGCCCCAAGCCTAATTTATCAATTGTATAATGGAGTATATGGGTAAAAACTTCTGAATCCGACTGATATCCGGCATATCCGGGATAACCCCTTGACTTTAGAAAATCACGTATGGGAATAAAGGCTGTGTTTTCTCCATTTGTCATGGTTGAAAAACCCTGTAAAAAAAACGGGTGGCATGCATAAAGATTTATGGCATAATTTGTGTTTTGCCTTCCCTGGGTCATTATAATCCTGGCTTTAAGCTCTTTCCTGCCAAGATTTAAATATTCACCCACCTTCAGCGGGTCGCCAATCTCCTTGATCATGATAATATCCGGCCAGAATGAAAATATAATCATATCATTACGCTCCAGCCCCATCTGCCTGAGCCTGAGCCGCACATCCAGCAGCTTTATTTTTTTGGCTTCTTCACTTAACTCTTCCCATTCTTTAGGGTATTCATAGGCGCGGATAAGATAATTGTCTCTTTTGGGCACACCTTCGGGAGGTTCTTTTGCTACCTTGATGAGCACCCTTAATTCATCCATAAAACCTAAATCCCCCATGAATTTATCAAGGCGCCGCAACCCCTTTTCAGAAAAAATTCCCGAAAGAATCGGGGCATGCTTTAATTCTTCAAAGGGTCCTCCAAGATCACGCAAAAAGACCCCTACTCCCGAACCATCATGGCCTTCCCGCATCACATCCTGGGCTTTTAAGGCCACCATGGGAGACAAAGGCTCTTCACTCGTTATTGCAAATAATCTGCACATTATATTTTTTTTAACTCCTGATTAAAATCACATTAGTGATGTTTATCTTAAAACTATTCTTAATTTTCTTGTCTTTTCCTTATCAAAGACGCAGCTTGATACGGCCTTTATAAAAGCCTCCACCTTGCCAGGATCTTTTCTTCCGGGGAAAGATTCCACTCCCGAACTGACATCAACGGCGTCAGGCACACTGTCAGAAATGGCCTGACAAACATTGTCGGGTTTAAGACCGCCGGCAAGAACAAACGGATATTTTTCACCAAAGGCTTTAGCCTTTTTCCAGTCCCACTCCACAGCATTCCCACCGGGGAGTTTTCCCCTACCACATTCAACAAGATAAGTCGAGGCATTATATTTATCCGCATCTTTAAGTTCAGGTTTTCTCTCTGCGAACAGGGCTTTTATTACAAGGATATTTTCTTTCCTGAGCGCTTCCACCAGTTCGAAAGATTCCTGTCCATGAAGCTGCACGCCCTTTAAACCGCAAGCCTTAACCCTGTGCATGATAAAGGAAAAAGATTCGTTAACAAAGAGCCCCACTGTAATAATATT
>CAYZXU010000108.1:0-7920 GCA_964482535.1 uncultured Desulfobacteraceae bacterium
AGATAGACTCTCCTTTGGGACTGTTCCATCATCCAAGAACCGAATTTGTGGCCCGCTTTGTCGGGATCAAAAATATTTTAAAAGTATCTCCGGTTAAAATCAATAAACATGAAACAACAGTATTGATTAATAATGACGGCCTGGAGCGGCCCATCAAAATTAGAGTTAAAAAATATCCTGTCTTTGAAATAGACAAAGAGATTAATCTATGCATTCATCCGGAAAAAATAATTTTAAAAAAAGAAAACGAAGTACATGATATTAGTTTAAATAGAATATATGGAAAAATAATAAATAAAACAGACTATGGCAATGGCTTAAAGGTAACGATTGACGCTAATGGCATGGAGCTGTATGCAACGATTCCAAAAAATCTTTTTAATTTTAATATATATGAAAATGTCTGGGTTTGCTTTGCACCCAATGCGCTCCATCCATTGTGCGGTAAAAAATGCAGAGCCCCTGCATCTGAAAGAAGATGTCTTGATAAAATCGGAGAAAACAGATTATGAAAGGTATAATTGACACAACCTTAAGGGAAGGTGAACAGGCAGCTCATGTTTATTTTAGCACAGATGATAAGCTGAAAATAATAAAACTTCTCGATAAAACAGGTGTTGAAGAGATTGAAGCAGGCATTGCCATGGGAAACCCTGAGATTAAAAAGCTCTGCTTTCTTGCAAAAAAAGATGGGTGCCGGGCAAGGTTGTCTCTTTGGTGCAGGTGTCTTAAAAAGGATATAGAAGAATCCCTTGCCTGTTTTCCCGACAGATTAAATTTATCAATCTGTGTTTCAGATATTCAGATAAAAAACAAGATCCAAAAAAACAGGAAATGGGTTCTTGAAAAAGTAAAAGAGGCTGTTTCTTTTGCAAAAAGCAAAACCGGAATTTATCTTTCCCTGGGCCTGGAAGATGCTTCCCGGGCTGATTTTGATTTTATTGCAGATGTTTGTGCTGTGGCTGAAATAGAAGGTGTTAACAGAATAAGGTTTTCAGATACACTGGGCATATTGGACCCTGTTTCAGTTTTTGATTTAATAAAAAAGTTAAAACAGTTTGTTAATGTGGATACTGGTGTGCATATGCATAACGATTTCGGCATGGCAACAGCCAATGCTGTAAGCGCTGTTATTGCAGGCGCCGACTTTGCCGATGTTTCCGTAAACGGTCTTGGAGAACGTGCAGGCATAGCCTCAACAGAAGAGATTGCAGCGTTTATGGCAAAGAGAAAAAATAAAAAATACAGTCTGAAATATCTTCGCAGGCTTTCTAAATATGTGGAAAAGGCTTCCAAAATTTCTGTTTCTCCTAAAAAACCTGTAGTGGGTGATGATATTTTCACATGTGAATCAGGAATTCATATTGACGGTCTGATAAAAAATCCCATTAATTATGAGCCGTATAATCCTTGTGAAGTCGGGCTTGAAAGAAAATTTTTAACAGGGAAAAAAACAGGAAAAAATGCACTGCATCATAAGTTGAATACCCTTGGTGTTATGATTAAGCCGGAATCCATGGACTATTTACTAAAAAGGTTGAAAAAAAAGTCAGACAGGCTTATGAAAAGTTTTACAGATGAAGAGCTTCTTGAAATACTTATATAGTATCTTAACTCAAAACCCACAACTTCGGTTTATCCAGGTTAGGGGGTCAGGCCTATACGCATAATATTATGAGGTTATTTAAATAAAAAATGGCTAAAAAGTCTACAGCACAATCATCGACAGCTTCCATTAACACAAAATATGCAAATCTAATTAAATCTTATAAAAAATTATCCTTCACACACCAGATAATCGTCCATTTCCTTTCTGTGATATTCAGTGGAACATCAAGAACAACTCTAATAAAATGTTTGCACAAACTTAATGTTCGTAATTCTGATGGTCATTTTTTTATAATTAAAACTCTGGATGATTTTATCAGGGAAATGATTTCGGACGGTATTGTCGAGCAGGATGAAACTTCTTTGAAATGTAATAAGATGCTTAGAGATCCTGTCAGTCTAATGCTACTTAAGCAAGGTCATTTTAACATGATCGCAAAAATTGTTCAGGAAGTTATTCCGCAAATAAAAGGCTGGGGGGCAGAAGTATATTCCGCAAATTATGATCAGTTAGTCAGGGAAATCCGGATCGGTCTATATCAAAAAAATACTGATTATGTTAACTCCCTGTTTTCGAATTATGTTAAGAATGACAGAAATATACTTTTTTACAGGCATCCCTATGTGAGCATTTTCAGTAACTTTTTTGATGCCGGCTGGTTTGCTGAAAATTTGCCTGATGAGCTGCTTGTGGATGTTCTTAAGACTCTTTTGGAAAATGCCGAACATAAGCTTGCTCCGATTCACAAGGATGTTTTTCCGTTATTGCAGCATTGCTTTGAGTCAATCAGTAAGGAACTTAAATATCCAACAGCGCTTGTTATTGCAGAACAGTTGATACTTAAAGGAAGGATATCCGAGGCAAAAGAGCTGCTTTCAAATTTCGAAGGATTGGAAGCCCTGGCATTGAAAGGCTTTCTATCTTTTCTTTCCGGCAGCAATGAAGAATCAATCTCTTATTATAACGCTGCCTTAACGCTTTTAAAAAAAACAACAAGAAAACGGAAGATTTATTTTAAAACACTTTCAGGCATTTTTTTTATTTTTGCTCTTATTCGAAGCGGTACAAATACAAATTTTCAAGCTGCAAAAAAATATGCCGATTTTGCAGAAAATGATGACTTTAATCGTTTTCAGGTTGGCTACAGTTTTTTAGTTTATATGTTAAAAGCACGGGAAGGAGAAACCGTTTTTACCAACTTTATTATTTCATGGGAGATACCGTCCTTTATAACAAATACTTTTAATGATTTGATAAAAATCTTTTCCATTTACTGGACAGACAAAACAAAGGCTGGAAAGGCGGAAAACTATCTCAAGGAATTTTATAAAAAATCTGAAATAAACGGTTATGACTGGCTAATGGCTGAATCTGCCGATTTGCTGTCACGGCTTTTAGAGAATGACACCTTTTACAAAAAAAAGGCTGCGCTGTTTCGTAAAAAAACCGGGATTAAGAGCATTGTTGATCTTCTTCAACCTGAAGAAAAATGGGAACAGGTTCTAAGGGTTTTGACCAATATTCAAGAGGTGCCCTCAAATGCTGCAAAAAATAATAAAACTTCGCGCATAGTCTGGTTTGTTGAGTTTTCTGAAAAACATCATAACTGGAGTATCAATCCGCGTGAGCAAATCAGAAGCGTTAAAGGCGCCTGGACCAAGGGGAGGCCGATTGCCCTGAAACGTTTGTACAACGAGATCGAAACTTTTGCTTCCGTAACATCTCAGGATATCAAAGCCTGTTCCTGTATTATACAAGAATATGACTCCAACTGGCGTGGTTATTCAACCACTTCATATTATTTTGATTCCAAAGTGCTTACTACTCTTGTGGGACACCCGCTGCTTTTCTGGGAAGATTCACCGACAGTTCAACTGGAGTTTGTCAAAGGTGAACCTGAACTGATAGTGAGCAAATCTTCCAAAGAAAAATTTAAACTTTCATTTTATGGTGCTTCAGATAGAGAAGATAAAATTCAACTGATCAAGGAATCGCCAACCAGAATAAAAATTATTGAGATTAGTGACGAAGTCAAAAAAATAGCCGGAATTCTCAAGAAAGGAATAGAAATTCCTGCCAAAGCCAAACAGCAGGTTCTTGATGCGGTTAAAAGTGTTTCCTCTATTATAACCGTTCATTCAGAAATAGATGGCAGCATTAGTGATGCAAAGAAAATGTCTGCCAATCCAAAACCCCATTTTCATCTTTTGCCTTTTGGACAGGGCTTGAAACTTAATCTTTTGGCACGTCCGTTTTCAACGGATGGCCCTTATTTTCGCCCTGGGGAAGGCGGAGAAACTGTTATTTCCAAAATCGGGGATCAACAGTTTCAGGCAAAACGCAATCTTGAAAAAGAAAAAAAACTGGCAGATCAAGCTGTTTCAGCCTGCCCAACGCTCCTTGATATTGAGGAATCCGAAGCAGGCGAAGCTGAATGGCATATTGAGGAACCTGAAGATTGCCTTGAAACCTTGCTGGAGCTTCAGGCTTTAGGTAAGTCAGCAATCGTTGAATGGCCCAAAGGACAAAGTTATAAAATCAGGCAGCAGGCAGATATAAACAGATTTCATCTCAGGATTAAAAAGCAGCAGGAATGGTTTTCCGTATCCGGCGAGTTGAAACTCGATAATAACCTTGTGCTTTCAGTGCAGGAACTTTTTAAACTTTTGGAAAAATCCAAAGGACGCTTTGTTCAGCTTGAAGATGGCCAGTTTCTGGCGCTGACCAAATTATTCCGAAAGCGTCTGGATGAGATTAAAGCCTATTCAAATAAATCCGGCAAAGATTTGCGTTTTCATCCTCTGGCAGCTCTTTCCCTGGATGATTTAACAGAAGATATTGGAAGCATTCGGGGCGATAAAGAATGGAAAGCGCATTTAAAACGCATGTCTGCCGCAAGGGTATTGAAACCAAAGGTTCCATCAACTTTCAAGGCTGATCTGCGCGATTACCAGACAGAAGGCTTTAAATGGCTTGCCCGTCTTTCTCACTGGGGCGTAGGCGCATGTTTGGCTGATGACATGGGCCTTGGCAAAACCATCGAAGCGCTTTCTATAATTCTGGAAAAAGCTCCCAAAGGCCCGACTCTGATAGTAGCTCCTGTATCAGTCTGCATGAACTGGGAAACGGAAGCCGAACGATTTGCGCCCACACTAAATTTTATTTCTTTGGTAACCGGCAACCGGGAAAAAATTATTAAAAATTTAAAATCTTTTGATCTGCTGGTTATAAGCTATGGTTTATTGCAGCAGGCTAATATATCAAAAATGATTTCCAAAATAAATTTTCAAACCATTGTTTTGGACGAAGCCCAGGCCATTAAAAATTTTACGACTAAACGCTCCCAGGCTGCCATGAATCTGAAAGGCGAATTCAAGCTGATTACAACCGGCACTCCCATTGAAAATCATCTTGGCGAGCTATGGAATCTGTTCCGTTTTATAAACCCCGGTTTTTTAGGTTCTTTATCACATTTTAACAAAAATTTTGCCGCCCCAATTGAAAAGTATCAGGATCGAAATGCCAGGCGGCAACTGAAAAAACTGATTCAGCCATTTATGCTGAGGCGCACCAAAAATCAGGTTCTGGAAGAACTGCCGCCGCGAACGGATATCCTGTTAAACGTAGAATTAAGCGCCGAAGAGATGGCCGTTTATGAAGCCTTACGCCGCCAGGCAATTGAAAAACTGGAAAACAAGGACATGCCCCCGGGGCAAAAGCACCTCCAGATTTTTGCCGAGATTATGAAATTACGTCGTGCATGCTGTAACACCAGCCTTGTTTTGCCGGATACTGCACTTGCATCCTCCAAACTCACAGTATTCGGCAATCTTCTGGATGAATTAATGTTAAACAAACACAAGGCGTTAGTCTTCAGCCAGTTTGTTGATCATTTAAAAATTATCAGAGAATATGTTAAGGAAAAAGGTATCAGCTATCAGTATTTTGACGGAAGTACTACCCAGAAAGAACGTAAAAAACGGGTCGATGCTTTCCAGTCTGGAGAGAGTGATATCTTTTTAATCAGCCTCAAAGCCGGCGGCCTTGGATTAAACCTGACTGCAGCCGATTATGTGATTCATATGGATCCATGGTGGAATCCGGCAGTTGAAGATCAGGCATCGGATCGCGCGCACCGGATCGGTCAAAAAAGACCGGTAACAGTCTACAGGCTGGTTGTAAAAAATACCATTGAAGAAAAAATCGTTGCATTACATCAAAAAAAACGTGACCTGGCCGACAGTCTGCTTGGCGGCGCGGATATGAGCGGGAAAATGTCGGCAAATGAACTGTTGCGTCTTATTAAAGAGAATTAGTGTATATATCCACTGCGTATTACACAATACCCCGTCCTTCGCTGTGGTCTTGTGCCAAATTTTACAAATTATTCTTCTTTAAAAGATATTACTTCAATTTTTTCCATGGCCTTTACCCACCTGTCTGCCATGAGATCGTCGGGAAGAATCAGGCAAAATTTCCCGCCTTTTTTAATCTCCTGACCATTTGCCCTGTTTGCAATAATAATACGATCACCCACAGGAGAAAAGAAAATTTCTCCATAGGATAACAAAGAACGGTATCCGTCCGGGGCAGATATTATAAATACGGTATTAATATCCATGTTTATCTTTGCATTTTTTAAAAGTCCCATAAACGGAGTGCCTTTAAACTTTTTTGTTCCGTGATATCCCTTCCCTTCTCCCACTACTTTTACATAGATTTCTTCCATGGGGTAATCAGAGATACTTTTTATCATAACAGGTTTTGCAGAGCTGCCGGTTATTGTAAAACCTGGAGAAAAAAGCTCCTTTGATCTGTCGGCTTTTATTTTCGGTTTTAAATCCACAACTTTAATTTCTGTAATTTCTTCCATTGAGCGGTCTGAATAAATATCAGCGCTCATGACTAATTTAGGAAAACCTATATCCCGCTCAAGCTGGCTGAGCCAGGGTTTATAAACCTCCGGGGCGTGACAGGATTTACAGTCTTTGTGGGGCATAACAGGCGAGGATGAATATGCAATGATAATTTCACCGGGATTTCTGTAAAAGACTTCCCCCCAGGATAGTACTGTTTGTTCTCTTTTTTTGTTTTTAATCAATATGGCAAGATCAACATGTTTTGAAAAATCTGTTTTCCCCTTATCAATACATGCAAGTTGAAGAAGTGTTTTCAGGGGCACGCCCTGACAAGAAAAAATCCCTTTAAACTTTTTAGCCTTTGTAATTTCATTGAGCTGCACGCATATGGACTGACAGGCTTTAATATCTTCCATGGTAAGTGTTAAGGGTTGTTTGACAGCGCCTGTAATACTTAAAGTTCGGGCGGATTCAGCAAAAATATTTTCAGATGACAAAAGTAGAAGCAGTATGGGTAGAAAGTATAATATTCTTTTTTTCATGTTAAAATCTCCTGAATTGATAGTTTTTTCATTTTACGAAGCCATCCATATTAATAGACAAATGTTAAACCTATTAAAAAATTTCTTCCGGGCATTGGGTGTCCTTCATCATAATCTTTGTCTGTTATATTACTGACCCTGGCAAAAAGTTCTGAATCAATACCCATGATATTGCCAAGATCCTGGTTCAACTTTATGTTAACAAGGCAAAAATCAGGGTATTTTCTTTTTTCACCGTCTCTATCATACTCAAATTGTCTTTGGGTGCAGGATGCCTGAAGGTTTGCGGAAAGCCCAAAGGAAAACCTGTAACGCAGGTCAAAGTTCAGCTTGTGTCTGGGCCTTCCTTCCAGCTCGCGGTTATTATTCTCTTTATCGCAGGTTGAAAGATATGTGTAGTTGATTCCAGTGTACAGGCTGTCGAAAACAGATATATCAAGAGAGGTCTCTACTCCCTGTATTCTGGCCTCTCCTATATTTATATAAACATCTTCACCATCACGTTTTTCCCTGTCGATCATATCATCAATATCGTTGTAAAAATATGCTATGGACCAGGTGACAGATTCGGTAAAACTGTGGTCAGCCCCTATCTCATAACAGACGGCTTTTTGAGGATCAAGTTCCGGGTTTCCACCTGCATATTCGCTGTAGAGTTCCTTTAATTGGGGAAACCTGGTTTTCTTTCCTATTGAGGCATGGAGTCTCGTTGCATCTGTCATATAAAACAGAACCCCCCCCTGGGGATTTATTGTGTCCATGCTGTCAGGAACCGGCTGGTTATATGCTTTTTTAGGGTTAAAATAATCATAACTTAGGCCCAAAACAAAAGAAAGCCTGTCTGTTGCCTTTATCTCGTCTTCAAGGGCAAGTGTGTATGTGTCTGCCTCATACTCCTCTTCATCCTGCC
>CAYZXU010000109.1:0-7888 GCA_964482535.1 uncultured Desulfobacteraceae bacterium
TTCAACAGGGTATACTACATCTGCTTTCAAAGCCTCAGCAGCAAATGCACATGATGCTTGTATTGCTTCATGTGTTAACCGTGGGTGTTCATTCAAAATTTGATCTACAGATTCACCGGCTGCTATCTTTTCCAAAATCAATTCAACTGTAATTCGAGTTCCCTTAATAACAGGTTTACCCATCATTATTCTCGGGTTTGAAATTATTAGCTCGCTCATTATTAATCTCCTTTTTAGATATAGTCCGCTGAATGAATTGTTCAACTGGTGTCGCTGTCAGCCAAATTAGCAATTAAAATACCTTCTCCGTCAACCGATTTCCTGATACAAAAACAAAAAGAAGTGTCCCTGAAACCATTATTAATGCTCCATAGGAAAAAGCCTGTCGTAACATCATCATATCCATCATAATACCGGCAAAAATTGATCCTGCAAGCATACCAAAACTGTGTGCAAATGTCATCAGCCCCATAACAGAGCCCATGGAATCGGTTGCCCTTCCTTTTAATACTGCAATTGCCATCAATGCAGGCGTTGATATGCCTCCGCCTATTCCAAAAACCAGATTAGCCACAAAGAGCTGACTAAAATTTCCGGCAAATGCAAAATAAAAAATTGCGGCACCTGTTATAAAGCCTCCTGCTGCCACCATATTTCTCTTGTTAACCCTGTCTGCAATAAAACCCGACGGGATCTGTAAAACTCCGCTTGTAAAAACACCAAGCATAACAAGCACTCCGATTAAGGAACTGGAAAATCCAAACTCAGTAGCCATAAAGACCGGCATAAACCCCCATATTATACCTATGCATGTGGTATATGCGAATCTGAAGATAATAAGCCCTAAAATCATCCTGTCTTTTAATATCAGTTTCCACTCAACCGGCTGCCGCGGTTTGCATATAACCTGTTCTGATTTTTTCGAAGGAAGCATAAAAAAACTTAATAAAAACCCGAAAAAAGCAAGCAAACCCATTGCAATAAAAGCCGCATCAAGGCTTAATCTGTCGTTAACTATTCCTCCAATTAAAGGGCCTGCACTCAGTCCGAGAAAGACAGCTATGTTAAACATACCCATGGTAAAGCCTTCCCTGCCAACAGGGGTAATATCCCCCACATAGGCCTGAACAACAGGCATAAGCATTGCAGAGGCTATTCCCTGTAAAAACCTTATTGCTATCAAGGAATCAACACTTTTTGAAAAAATAAAGGCAATAGATATTAAAGCATAGCCTAAAAGTCCGGCAACAATATAAGGTTTCCTCCCCTTTTTATCAGACATTCTTCCGAAATAAGGGATAAAAACTGTTCTGGATAATGAAAATGCTCCGAATATAAAACCGATATACAGGCCGCCGGCTCCAAGATCATGGGCATATACAGGCAAAAGAGGAACAACAATGCCCACACCTGTAACAGAAGCAAATAATGAAAAAAACAGGGTTGTAAAAATTCTTTTATCTATTTTTTGCAGCATTAAACTCTAATGGTCCCGACAATATCAGCCAGCTCATCAATTCTGTTTTTCATCATAAATGCTTCTATCCCTTCTATAATATCAGTTGTGGAGCAGGGATTAATAAAATTAGCCGTGCCTATCTGTACGGCTGAAGCTCCGGCTATAAAAAATTCAATAGCATCCTCGGCCGTTATAATACCCCCAACTCCCACAACAGGAATTTTGACCTTTTTAGCCACCTGCCATACCATGCGCAGGGCCACAGGTTTTATTGCAGGCCCTGAAAGCCCCCCTGTTATATTTGCCAGTTTCGGGCGGCGGGTATTAACATCAATCAGCATTCCCGTAATGGTGTTTATTAATGATAATGAGTCGGCACCTGCATCTTCAACACTTAAAGCTATTTCAGCAATATCCGTTACATTAGGCGTGAGCTTCACCATCACAGGCTTTGACGTGACTTCTCTGACCGCCTTTGTCACATTATATGCAGAGACAGGATCCACTCCAAAAGATATGCCTCCGGCCTTAATATTCGGACATGAAATATTGACTTCAATTCCGGCCACACCCTCAATCCCGTCTATACGCATAGCAAGTTCTGCATATTCTTCAATGCTTTTCCCGTAAATATTAACCAGCACCGGCGCAGCAAGTTCTTTTAAAAACCCAAGCTTTTCTTTGACAAATGCATCAATCCCTATATTTTCAAGACCTATGGCATTCAGCATACCTGAAGGCGTCTCAACAATTCTTGGCGGCGGATTACCCATGGATGGTTTAAGAGACAACCCTTTAACGATAATAGCTCCAAGGCGGTTTAAATCAACAAGCTCCTTAAATTCACCGGCGTATCCGAATGTTCCTGATGCAGTCATAACGGGATTTTTTAATTTCAGACCACCTATATTAACCTGCAAATCGGGTTTTTTTTTCATAAAATATCCTGTTCCATCTTTCTTTTCACCGCACTTATGCTCGCTTCAAGATTAAGCAGATATGCAGGTTCAGGCTGTACTATTCCTGTTTTATGGTCATACTCTATCTTCTTTATTCTATCCCTTACCAGATGCAAATTTCCTTTTTCTTCCACAAGAAATCTTTTAACCTGTTTTATAAATCTTTCGCACTGGGATATTGAATCATTAATATACCCCTTTGCATCATCTCCTGTATATACCATATAATGCCCAAAGCAGAGAATATCAATATCCAAAGAACCTAATTTTTTTATAGAATCAAGATACATGTCATAATCAATGAGAAACGCTGATAAAATATAACCTGTATCGTCAGGGATACCTGCGGATTCAGAAGGGAGGAGTATTTTTTTTTCAGGAATATAGTATGTTAAACAATCCCTGGTATGCCCGGGCGTCTCAACTACACGAACAGTTACGCCATGGGAAATTTCAAAGATATCTCCCTGGGCAGCAGTAATATCTACTTCAAAGGGTTTAAAAGAATCCGGTGGTATCGACTTCAGATTAAATTTATCAGCCATATCTTCCGATTGCCTACTGAGCTTTGCAATCAGTTTAAGAGCATTGGGGCGCCCAAGATTTTTTTTTGCATTTTTGGATGCAACAACTTTCATGGAGGGAAAACTGTCTTTTAACATGGCCACAGCACCGCAATGGTCAAAATGAGAATGTGATAAAAAACAGTATGACGGCTCTCTTTGACCTAAAACTGTTTTTACATCTTCAATATATCTTTCTCCAAGAAAAGAAAATCCGGCATCAAAAATTGCAGGTTTTTCTCCATCCAGTAGATAAACAGGCACGTCAGGGCTGCCGGCTGTGTACAGGTTATCAGTTATTTTACCTATTTTGTGTATAATCATATTTTTTTGCCTTATATTTTCATTAAAATATTAAAATATCGGAGTTTATGTTTTTTTATATAATTTAGTTGTTGAAATATATCAAGAGCCTGTCTTATAATGTATGTTTATAAGCAATAAAACATGATGGTCTCGTAAAAAGTCGAATCTTGCCTATAGCACTGTTATTCCCATGAAAGTGGGAATGACGACTTTTTACGAGTGCATCAAACATAACAGACAACTTTTTTAAAAAAAATCCAACCCATAATGAAAAATATTCTTGGCATTATTGGCTCACCACGCAAACTCGGTAATTCCGAAATCATGATTAAAGAGATTAGCCGTAATATTGCCTTGCCGCATAATCTGCAGCTTGTCCGCTTGTCAGACTTTAATCTTCTGCCGTGCAAAGCTTGCTACCAGTGTCTGTTCAACAACAAAGAATGTGTTCTCGATGACGAATTCAACAATCTGCTGAACCTGATAAAAAACTCCGATGCCCTGATAGTGGCTGCTCCCACATATTTTCTCAGTGCGAATTCATCTTTAAAAAGGTTTATCGACAGAGGAATTACCTTTTATGCTAATCTGGACAAATTATGGGGCAAACCTGCCATAGGCATAGGCATAGCTGGAATGAAGGGAAAAGAGGGATATACTCTTTTAGATATACAAAATTTTTTGAGTATTCTTTTTGCTGATATTAAAAAAATCGAAATGATTTTCGGAGCCCTTCCAGGAGAAATTTTTTTAAATAATAAAAACAAAAAAACAGCCGGACATCTTGCCGCATCTCTTTTTACGACAATGCCTGAAAAAAAAGAACCCCATTATTGCCCCCTGTGCGGGGGGGATACTTTCCGTTTTACCGGAAAAAACCAGGTGATCTGTATGCTGTGCAGTAATTCAGGCACCATGGCTATTGAAAACAGCCTTCCTGTTTTTAAAATCAACAAAAGCAGCCATAATCTGTTTTTATCCAAAGATGATGCCCTTAAACACCTTAACTGGGTTATGGGAATGAAAGAAAAATTCAACAGAAAAAAAACAGAGCTAAAAAAGATAACAGCGATATACAAAGATTGAAATACTCAATCTATTTTCTGTTTATTCTTGACTTGCAGCAATATCTGATATATGCAGCTTTTTAAATTGTAAAAAAAGCAGGTTAATAACAAAATAAAATTTTTAAATGAAAGGAGTTTTTAAAATGGCCTTTAACCCTATTGTTGACCCGGAAAAATGTGAAGGTTGTGAAGAATGTGTAGATGTCTGTCCTGTAGAAGTTTTCGAAATGCAGGACGGAAAATCAGTTCCCGTCAACGCAGAAGAATGCCTCGGCTGTGAAAGCTGTGTTGAAGTTTGTGAAACAAACGCAATCACAATTGAAGAAACATAATTCCCCATCAAATTTTTTGTTCCCTGTCTCTCTCAGATAGTCAGAGTGCAGGGAACATTTTTTACAACCCCCCAGAGTTTATAACTCTTGAGCACCTTTCAAAAAACCTTATTTTATCCTTATGAAAAAAAACAGTTTATTTTTCATTTTTTTTAATGCAGGAATTCAAAAAAGTTAAAAGCCTGACACTTTTTCTCATTTCCACCTAAAAATGCTTTCAATCAACTATTTTAATTGACATTTTTTTATTTCTATGAGTATTATTTGAAATGTCTTATTTTCATGAACACTTATTTGAAAGGAATATTCTATGTCCACTGATGTTGAAACTCTGAGTTCATTAGAACTTTTTAAGGGGATGGAATATGAAGCTTTGGAAGGTCTGGCTCAAGTAATGTTACCTTTTAAGGTAACAGAGGGAGAAGTTCTTACCCTCAGGGGGAAGCAGGCTCAAATTTTTTTCATAATTCTGTCAGGTAATTTTATGGTCAGCTTCAGCAACGGCAGAGCTTTAACCTTGCACAACAGGGGCGAATTAATGGGGCTTTCCACGGTTATTACCCCTTTTTTATATACAGGCACTGTAACAGCCTTGACAGACGGTGAGATTCTTTCAATGCCTGGAGACAAGTTTTGGAATTTTATTCAAAACAACTCTGCTTTGGGAGATAAAATTTTACAAAAAATAAAGTCAGTAATTCTGGATAGAAAAAATTTTTTAACATAACATCAATCAATAATTAAAAAACTTTTAAGGAGATCTATATTGTACGGCTTAGAAGCAATATCAAACCATAATGGCTGGGCTATGGCTGTTGTGGGAATCTCAATAGTATTTTCAGGTCTTCTGCTTCTTTCTCTTGTTATTTCCCAAATACACAAAGCTCTTGAACTGTGGGAAAATCGAAAGTCTCATTTCAAAAACATGAAAGAGCTTTTACAACCCAAAGTTAAGGAAGAAAAACCTAATTATAATTTATCCTTTTCCAGGGATGTCAAAGAGTCTGTTTATCTTCTTACAAAACGAATGGGAGATCCGTTTTCGCTCCCCAAACTCATAGATATTGCCAAAAAATTCGGACTTGCAACCCCCCATTCCACCATCAATGAATTAATTAACACCAAATTAATTATTCCTGACGGAAAAGGATATTTCTACTGGAACAAGAAAAAAACTTTATAATTTTATTAAATAAAAAGGGATAGAGAATATCAATGTTAGACCTTTTAATTCAGTTTTTAGTTAATACCGGTTATTATCTCGCTGACTATCGCCAACTCATTATGCTATTTTTTGGCTGTGTTTTTGTATATCTTGGAACAGCAAAAAAATATGAACCGCTTCTGCTTGTACCCATAGGCTTTGGTATTTTAATAGGAAATGTCCCATTTTTCAAAGGTTTTGGAATAGGCATATATGAGGAGAACAGTGTCTTACATTACCTCTACTTCGGAGTTACCACAGGTATTTATCCCTCAATTGTCTTTTTAGGTTTAGGGGCAATGACCGATTTTTCTTCTCTCCTTGCAAGACCCAAGCTCATGCTTTTGGGCGCTGCGGCTCAAATGGGTATTTTCTTTACACTGCTTGGAGCACTGGCAGCCGGCTTCTTGCCAAGAGAGGCAGCGTCAATAGCAATAATCGGAGGGGCTGATGGCCCGACATCAATATTTTTAACTGCAAAGCTTGCGCCGGAATTAATAGGTCCCATAGCCATTGCCGCATATTCATATATGGCTCTAATACCAATAATTCAGCCACCTATAATGAAGCTGCTGACCACACGCGAGGAGCGCCTTATAAGAATGCCCGACCCGAGGGATGTATCAAAAAAAGAGCTCATCATATTCCCGGTTTTAGCACTTTTACTCTGCTGCTTTCTGGCTCCCACAGCACTGCCTCTTCTTGGAATGCTTTTTCTGGGCAACCTGCTTAAAGAGTGCAGAGTTACAGACCGTCTTGCAAAAACAGCCGGTACATCCTTAATAGATATAGCAACAATATTACTCGGCATGACAGTTGGCGCCAGTACCCAGGGAGACGTTTTCCTGACTCCAAAATCGGTTGGCATATTCTGTCTTGGAGCTGTTGCTTTCAGCATCGCGACTGCTTCAGGAATCATATTTGCCAAGATTATGAACTTCTTTATAAAAGAAAAGATCAACCCGCTTTTAGGAGCATCCGGAGTATCTGCTGTTCCAGGTTCTGCAAGGGAGGTTCACCTGATGGGCCTGAAAGAAGACCCAACAAACTTTCTTCTCATGCATGCAATGGCCTGCAACTCATCAGGTGTTATAGGTTCAGCTATCGGAGCAGGTGTATTATGGAGTTTTATGGCTAAATAAAGGAGCCAATTTCAAAATGCTAAAACAAAAAAAGGCTCTGTCAACAAGACAGAGCCTTTTTTTTATTAACTATTTTTTCTAATCTTAAGGTTTTATTCAGTGGGCTTATCAGAATCCACAGGCAACTCTGATTCTTCTTTATCTTTTTTTTCCTCTGGTTTTTCTTCCAGCTTTTCTTCGGTTTTTTCTTCCGGCTTTGGGGCTTCTTCAACCTTTTTTTCAACATCTTTCGTGGTTTTAGTTACCTCAACAGTTTTTGTTTTCTCTTTAGGTTTTTTAGTCGCCGTGCCGGATTCAGGAGTAATCAATTCAATCAAAGACATAAGAGCAGCATCACCAGGTCTTCTGCCTATCTTTACAACTCTCGTATAACCGCCGGAGACATCTGCATACCTTGCAGGCGCTTCATTAAAAAGCTTATGTACAACATTTTTCTCCCTTATAATTGCCAATGCCTGACGTCTTGCATGAAGATCCCCACGCTTTGCCAGAGTAATCAGGTGATCTGCCAGACCTCTTAGTTCCTTTGCCTTGGTATCTGTTGTACGGATATGCTCATACTTAAACAAGGATGTAACCATATTCCTGAACATTGCGTTTCTGTGACTGCTATTTCTATTTAGTTTCAATCCAGCTTTTCGATGTCTCATTAACTAACCTCTTCTCCTTCTTCATTATCTTCAGCAGGGGGAACAAAACCTTCAAGTTTATACCCTAAGAAAAGATCCATTTCAGTCAAAACTTCCTTAATCTCATTCAATGACTTTCTGCCAAAATTTTTAGTCTTAAGCATTTCAGCCTCAGTTTTACCCACAAGCTGATAAATTTTATAAATATCCGCATTTTTTAAACAATT
>CAYZXU010000110.1:0-7852 GCA_964482535.1 uncultured Desulfobacteraceae bacterium
TCTTTTGACGAGCTGCAAAAGGGCTTTCAGCATCGATTATTCCTGAAAGCTTTTTCCCTTTAATATCCAAAGCTGTATATTCAAATACCGGCATTAAATTTATCTTTACTTAATATCTTATTAATTGTTTTCGTGTTTTCGTGATTAATTTTTTCCCCTCAAACTTGTTTGGTTCCGGCTTGTCAGGGTTAGGTTTTTGGTGGATTAGCTTCGCTCGACAGGTTGTCGACTTAATCAGGGCTGATCTCTTCTTTCAGCATACAGCATGCGATTTTGTATTCAGGAACACCGGACATGTTATAATTTAAATTTTCAGGCTGTATTATTTTATTCATAACGCATCCTTCGGGAATATTTAAGTCAAAAAAACTGCTCTCATTAATTTTTTTGGCTGCGCAGAGCCTGTTATTTTTTATTTCAAGGCTGTGAACAGGAAAATCTTCACATAAAGGGCATCTATATACCCTGCCGTTTGGAAATATAAAATAATTATCCGAAACATTTCCGGCACATTCAAAAATTTCATCCGTGTTTAAAAAAACCTTGGGATAGGTTACGGTTATCCCCAGGTCTGCAACTTTTTGAGCCGCCTCAGGAATAATATCCCGCCACTGAGCGCGTGGAATCTGCAAGCTCTCCGCACTATCATTCTTTGCAGACTCTCCCCTGACACCTATTACCTGAATGAAAAATCTATCTATGCCAAGCCCCTTTAGTATTCGCGGCATCATCTCAAGCTCATGTATATTCATTCTGCTGACAGTATAGATAACACTCGTGCCGAACCCCATGGAAACTGACTTTTTTATACCCTCTATACATTTATTAAATGAGCCCTTCCCCCTGATCATATCATTGGTTTTGCTTGTTGCTCCATCAAGGCTGAAGCTGAAATAGTCTACTTCATCAGGCCCTGTTTTTGAAAGTATATCATTAAAAAGATAACCGTTTGTATCCACAGTTATGGAATCATAAGAGAGTTCTTTAGCCTTTTTAATAGCTAAGGACAGGTCAGGATGAAGCGTTGGTTCTCCTCCAAGAAAAATCAGATTAGGCTTTCTGCTCTTTTTGGCAAATATACCAAGCCATGTATCTATGATAGAAATTGGAAGAGTCTTGTTCCCGTGCTGCTTCGGGTTAATATAACAGTGACGGCAGCTTAAATTGCATTTTGTAAGAATATGGAAAAAAATATTCGCAGATTCTTTAGAGAATGAAACGGTTTTTTTCATTTATTTTCTGAGTTTATTTTCTGAGTTTTTCGACTTCAAGCTTGGCCTTGATAAGTTCATCATTGGTCAGCCTGAGCCTTATGGACATATATTCAGCGAATATTCTGTATAGGAGCAATACAAAATCAAGCCTTTCGTCTCTATCATCGTCAGTTGCAAGCCTTGCTTTTGCAGAGGTTTCAACTGCAAGACAGACTGTTTTTTCCACAGCAATCACCGATGCAGACCTGCTTAAGCTGTCGATTATCCTCATTTCGCCAAATATCTCACCTTTTCTGTCAATGGTACAGATCTCAACATTTTTTTTTGATACCCGTATCTTGCCTGAAAGGAGAAAATAAAGCCATGGGTCAAGATCTCCCTCTTTAATTATTACTTCACCCGCAGCATACTGCCTGATCTTGCTGAGTCTCAGCAGTTTGCCAAGATTTTTGGCTTCAAAATTTTTTAAAGCAGGGATGGCCATAAGTCTTTGGATATTCTCAATATTTTCTTTTAAATATTTTGATTCAATCATATATGATTCCCAAACGCAATAAAAGGCCTGTTAAAAATATTCAATTTTGTTCAAGGCAATCTTTACTAAGCCCCTTATCAAACCCCACAGGATAACATCCGTCAAAACATGCTTTGCAAAGATTTTTTTCAGGCTCCTTAATGCCCGTTGCTTCCATAAGACCTTCTATACTTAAATAATGAAGAGAATCAAGATCTAAAAACTGTCTTAATTCTTCAACAGATTTTTTTGCTGCTATCAACTCGCCCTTTGTAGAAAAATCTATGCCGTAATGACATGGAAACCTATGGGCAGGAGCGCTCACTCGCATGTGAATACGTTTGACTCCGAGTTCGCGCAGAGATTTCACCCTGGTTTTAACAGTTGTTCCACGTATTATTGAATCTTCTATTATTATTATATCCTTACCCTTGAGAAGATTTTTCACAGGATTAAGTTTAACCCTTGCCCCGAAGTCCCTCATGCTTTGTGTAGGCTGAATAAATGTTCTGCCCACATAATGATTGCGGATCATGGCCATTTCAAAAGGGATGCCTGATGCCTCTGAATATCCGATCGCCGCGTATGTTCCTGAATCCGGGAAAGGCATAACGAGATCAGCTTCAACAGGTGCCTCCATTGCCAGCCGCTTCCCGTGCGATTTTCTTATCTGGTAAATATTTTGTCCAAATATTATGCTGTCCGGCCTGGCAAAATATATAAGCTCAAAAACACAAAAAGATGGGTTAACATGAACTTCCCCCTTAATACTTTTGACCCCCTGTTCATTTATAATAACAATTTCCCCGGGGTCCAGCTCTCTAATATACTCTGCCTCAACAAGGTCAAGGGCACACGACTCCGAAGCAAGAACATAATTTCCTGTGTTCAGTCTGCCGAGACAAAGGGGTCTGAACCCATTGGGGTCTTTAAGCCCGATTATCTCTCCTTTACCTGTGAGAAGCACAATGGAAAAAGCTCCCTTTACTTTTGAAATTGCATTAGTGAGAGCCTTCTCAAATCCGTTTTTGATATTTTTCACAAAAAGATGAAGAAAAATCTCGCTGTCCATTGTGGTCTGAAAAATTGACCCTGATTCTTCAAGTTCATTTTTTAATTCATGGGCGTTAACCATGTTGCCGTTATGTGCCACGCCATAAGCTTTTTTATTGTGTCGGACAACAAAGGGCTGGGCATTGCTTACATTTGAGCTGCCTGTTGTGGAATAACGCACATGACCGATTGCGCTTTTGCCCTTAAGCTTTTCCATCATGTCCATGTTAAAAACATCCGATACCAGCCCCATGCTTTTTCGCAATTCAATATCTTTATTTTGAGCTACAGCTATACCGGCGCTCTCCTGTCCCCTGTGCTGAAGTGAATACAAACCGAAATAAGTCAATTTTGCTGCTTCAGGGTGTCCGTAAATACCGAACAGCCCGCATTCATCACGGGGTCTTTTTGTCTCATCCATCTTTTATGCTATTATACTCCTGAATTGTTTTAACAGTAAATTTGTTCGCAATAATTGCTGCAATTCCTCTGGACATTGCCACGGCTCCGGCTATTGTGGTTGCATAGGGAATGCCGAACTTTATTGCTGCTCGTCTTATATCATACCCGTCGTGCTTTGTTTCTCCTCCAAAACCGGTATTTATAATCAAATCTATCTGTCTGTTTTTAATAAAATCAACAACATGTGGTCGGCCGAGTGACACCTTATTTATGGTTTCGCACTCTAAACCACGCTCCTTAAAATAAACCTTTGTGCCTTTTGTGGCAAGCAGATTAAACCCTAATTGTTTAAAGCTTGATGCAACCGAATAACCAGCCTCCTTGTCACGATTATTTAAACTGATAAAGACAGACCCTTGGGTGGGGAGGTTTTGACCGGCGCCAAGCTGTGCCTTGGCATAGGCCAATCCAAAATCAAAATCTATCCCCATAACCTCTCCCGTTGATTTCATTTCAGGACCAAGAAGTGTATCAACATCGGGAAACCTGTCAAAAGGGAGTACTGCTTCTTTAACAGATACATATGCCGGTACAATCTCTTTAGTCAGACCAAGTTCTTCAAGACTCTTTCCAAGCATAACCTTGGTCGCCAACTTTGCAAGGGGTACCCCTGTTGCCTTGCTTACAAAAGGTATTGTCCTTGAAGCCCTTGGATTTACCTCCAGAACATATATCTGATTATCTTTTACAGCATACTGAACATTCATAAGGCCTATAACATTCAATTCTGAAGCCATGGCCTTTGTTGCCTTCGTAATTTCGCTGATAATTTTTGCATCAACACTAAACGGGGGAATGGCACATGCTGAATCGCCTGAATGTACACCGGCTTCTTCAATATGTTCCATTATACCTCCAATAATGGTTAAACAACCGTCTGAAATTGCATCAACATCAAGTTCCACGGCATTTTCCAGAAATTTGTCTATGAGTACAGGATGCCCCTGGGATACAATTAAAGCAAGTTTTGTAAAATCCTCAAGCTCTCTTTCATCATAAACGATCTTCATGGCTCTGCCGCCAAGCACATATGATGGTCGGACAATTACAGGGTAATCTATTGAATCTGCAACATTAACGGCATCTTCAACTGTTAATGCCGTGCCATTTGGAGGCTGCATCAGTCCGAGCTTTTTCAACATTATCTGAAAAAGTTTTCTGTCTTCAGCCATGTCTATGCTTTCAGGCTGGGTACCCAGGATAGTAACGCCTGCCTTATGAAGACCGACTGCAAGGTTAAGCGGTGTCTGACCCCCAAACTGAACAATTACCCCCATGGGCTTTTCCGTTTCAATTATATGAAGCACATCTTCGTGGACAAGAGGTTCAAAGTAAAGCTTGTCTGAAATATCGTAATCCGTGCTGACGGTTTCAGGGTTACTGTTTACCATTATACTTTCGATTCCCTCTTCCCGCAAAGCAAAAGAGCTGTGAACACAGCAGTAATCAAACTCAATCCCCTGCCCTATCCTGTTAGGTCCGCCTCCTAAAATAAGTACCTTTTTCCGGCTGGAAACCCTGGCTTCAGTCTCATCTTCATATGTAGAATAATAATAAGGCGTTGCTGCCTCAAACTCGGCTGCACAGGTGTCAACCATCTTATAAACAGGTCTTATGCCAAGTAACTTTCGTTTTTTGGCTGCATGATTTTCAGATGAACCTGTCAAATGGGCAATCTGGATATCTGAAAAGCCCCAGGATTTTGCCTTATATAAAAGCTCTTCTGGAAGCTCTCCATCAACTTCGAATATCTGTTTTTCAAGATCCACAATCTGTTTTATCTGGTATATAAACCAGGGGTCAATACAGGTGAGTCTGTTGATCTCTTCCAACTCCATGCCATTTAAAAAAGCATGGCGCAGGTAAAAAATCCTTTGGGAGTTGGGAACTGCAAGCTTGTGCCTGATCTCGGATAAAGAAGGCAGATTTTTTTTGCTTCCATATTTTTTTGAAATACCTCTGCCGTCAGCTCCCAGCCCGTATCGTCCTGTTTCCAGCGACCTTAAACCCTTTTGCAGAGCTTCCTTAAAAGTCCTGCCGATTGACATTGTTTCACCAACGGACTTCATTGTTGTTGTAAGGAAATCGTCGGTTTCAGGAAATTTTTCAAAAGTCCATCTCGGTATTTTTACAACACAATAATCAAGGGTCGGTTCAAATGAGGCAAAATTTTCCCCTGTTATATCATTGGGAATCTCATCCAGAGTATACCCGACTGCCAGCTTGGCTGCGATCTTTGCAATTGGATACCCTGTGGCCTTGGAAGCCAGGGCTGAACTCCTGGAAACCCTTGGATTCATTTCAACTACTATCATTTCTCCGTTTTCAGGATTAACCGCAAACTGAACATTGGAACCTCCTGTATCAACGCCGATCTCTCTCATTATGTCAATTGAAGCATTGCGCATTGCCTGGTATTCTTTATCAGTAAGGGTTTGGGCGGGGGCAACCGTAATACTGTCTCCTGTGTGTATTCCCATGGGATCCATGTTTTCAATGGAGCAGACAATAACCACATTGTCCTTGTTATCCCGCACAACCTCAAGCTCAAATTCCTTCCATCCCAGAACGGATTCCTCAAGCATCACCTGAGTTATAAGACTTGCCTCAAGACCGGACTTGCTGAGCATTTCAAGTTCTTCGGGATTATATGCCACACCTCCGCCTGTGCCTCCCAGGGTGAAACTGGGACGGATAATAACCGGAAAGCCTATCTCTTCAACTACTGAGTTGACCTCATCCATGTTCGTTGCTATGCCGCTTTCAGGCACTCTGAGACCGATTTTTTTCATGGCATCCCGAAAAAGTTCCCTGTCTTCAGCCTTTTTTATGGATTCTATGGTTGCGCCTATCATTTCCACGCCGAATTTATCCAACACACCCATAGCCTCAACTTCAACTGCAGCATTGAGACCGGTCTGACCGCCCAGTGTGGGCAGAAGAGCGCATGGACGTTCCCTTTCAATTATCATGGCAACAATATCAGGCGTAACAGGTTCAATATAAGTCCTGTCAGCTATTTCAGGATCCGTCATAATGGTAGCCGGATTGCTGTTCACAAGAACAACTTCATACCCTTCTTCCTTCAGCGCCCTGCAGGCCTGGGTTCCGGAGTAGTCAAATTCGCAGCCCTGACTTATGATAATTGGTCCTGCTCCGATAATAAGAATTTTTTTTAAATCTGTTCTTCTTGGCATTCTGTTTTTTTCTCAGCTTTCCTGTATCAGTTTTTTAAATTCACAAAAGAGGTATTTTGCATCATGGGGTCCAGGGGATGCTTCAGGATGATACTGCACTGCAAACATAGGGTATTCACGGTGTCTGAACCCTTCCAGAGTATTATCATTAAGGTTAACATGAGTAATATCTACATTTTTATTTTTAAGACTGTCAACGTCAACGGCAAACCCATGATTCTGGGAAGTTATCTCTATTTTGTTTGTCAAAAGGTTTTTAACAGGCTGGTTTGAACCACGGTGTCCGAACTTTAGCTTGAATGTTTTACCCCCAAGCGCAAGCCCCATGAGCTGATGCCCAAGGCAGATGCCGAACATAGGCCTGTATCCAATAAGATTTTCGATGGTACTGATTGCATATTTAACAGGCTCGGGGTCACCAGGACCGTTTGAAAAAAAAATTCCGTCCGGTTCCATGGCCTTTATGACGTCTGCGCCTGTTGATGCAGGAACGACCACAACTTCAAAGCCTTCCTGTTCCATGCATCTTAGAATACTGTATTTTATTCCAAAATCAAAAACTGCTACAAGAAGTTTTTCACCCCTGTGTTTCCATATCTCTTTATCAAGTATCCTGTTTTTGCCAATATATAAAGGTTTACCATTCCGCCACAAATAAGGTTCATCAGTTGTAATATTACTGACAAGATCCAGACCTTTCATCCCAGGTATTGCCTTTGCTTTTTTTACGCAAAAAGCAGGATCAAGATTATTTGTGCTTAAAAAAGCCCGCATTGCACCGGCTTTTCTGATATGTTTTGTAAGGGCGCGTGTATCGAGCTGTTCTATACCCAGAATCCCCTGTTCCCTGCTGTCCTGAGCCGTTAAATAACTGCCGAGAGTGGAGGTTGATCTAAAATTGCTGGGAAAAGCCTGATATTCCCTTATTAAAAAAGCTGAAACCTGTATGCGGTTAGACTCAACATCTTCAGGATTAACTCCGTAATTACCCACAAGAGGATAAGTCATGGTTACCATCTGCCCACTGTATGATGGGTCTGTAAGCACTTCCTGATAGCCGGTCATGCTTGTATTAAATACAACTTCACCCCAGCTTTCTCCTGTTTCCTGGGGGTCGGTAAATGTACGACCGGTAAATGTACGGCCGTCTTCAAGAGCTAATAATGCTTTCATAATTTTTTTTATATGTTTTTTTACCTTTAAATTGATTGTCTTTTTATAAAACTGTCTATAGTAGAACCCAGTTACTTGGGTGAATAATCCAAAAAAAATATAAAGTCAATATTGATGGCATAGTAAAATTTCCATATCCTGTATTACACCGTTTGGTCATAGGCTTGACATACTACATATATGCCTTCAAGCATGCCTAACCACTATGCCTTGTATATGAAAATTTTTACCTATCCATC
>CAYZXU010000111.1:0-7843 GCA_964482535.1 uncultured Desulfobacteraceae bacterium
GTTACCATAATAAAAATCAGGGGAATAAAAAGCAGGGTTAAAAAAGTACCGACAATCAAGCCGCCGATTGCCACCGCACCAAGAGGCGCGAGCCTTTCAAGGCCGATGGCAGAGCCAAGAGCAACCGGCATCATGCCTGCGGCTACGGCAAAGGCAGTCATCAGAACCGGTCTTGTACGGATGTGAAGACTCTCAATCATTGCTTTTTCAGGAGTCAGCCCTTCTTTTATTTTTTCCCGGGCAAAATGAATAAGCAAAATGGCATTATTGACAATAACACCGGACAGCAGAATAAAACCCATCATGGCAGGCATGGCCACATGATAGTTCAGAATAAGGAGCGCCCACGAGGCGCCAATGATTGTCAGGGGTATGGATAGTACTATCATCAGGGATATCTTTATACTGTCAAACATTGCCACAAGTGTAAAAAAGATCAATATTACTGCAAATCCAATGGCTCCGAGCATTCTATTTGCTGATTTTTCAAATTGTTTTATATCACCTGTTTGCTCCATGGTCACTGATGCCGGCAGAGCAGTACCCTTAAAAGCTTTGTTAAAATCAGCCATAATATGGGAAATGGCCGCTTTTTCACGGGAACCGAACACATTTAATGTGTAATTCAGCCCTTCCCTTGTAATCATTCCCGGCTCCAGATCCCGGGTAACAGAGGCAATGGCATCTAATGGGATTTTACCTTTTGGGGAATCAAGCAGGGTGGAACAGATTATATCCACGGTATCCCGCTGACTAACGGGAAGCCAGACCCGTATGGTAAAATCAAGACTGTTTTGTAAAGGAAAGGTTGCCACCTGGGCTCCTCGTAAAACTGCCTGCAACTGATTTGTAATGTCAGAATTTTTCAAGCCGTAAAACGCAGCTCGCCTTTGATCTATTTCAAGATTATACACGGTTTTGTCAATGTGCCAGCTTCTTGCAACCGATACAATGCCAGGGGTCTTATACATGGCTTTTTCTACCATATTCCCTGCTTTTTCAAGGTCTGTGAAAACAGGACCGGAAAGCATCACGTCTATATTGGCGCGTATACTGGACAAACCCGTGGCGCCATAATCGACTAAATCAAGGCTCTTGATATTATCAATTTGCAGGATCAGGGGGCGCAAACTTCGTTCAATCTCCCAGATAGACTTTTTCCGCTCATACCTATTAATATAAGTAGCATTGATTAAAATATGATCAGTCCCGCTGCCACTTCCGATACTAAGTACACCAGGCTCACTGCCGATTGCCGAAGAAAGGCGAAGCAGATTGCCGTTTTCTGCAAGAATTTTATCAACCCTTTTGACAATAAATTCGCTTTTTTCAACAGGCAGATTCGGGTCTGTTACGATATTGATTTTGATTCCTCCTGTGTCCATCGGCGGCATGAGCTCCTTTCCAACCGTAGGCATTACAACCCGTATGCTGACTGCAAACAGTATGGCAAGAATGACAAAATAGGCAAAATTTATCCTTTTATCCTTGATGGCCAGGGAAACGGCAGTAGAAAAAAAAGATTGTAGCTGATCATTTATATAACCTGTTATTTTTTGAAAAAAAATTTCCATACGTTGAATAAAAGGCTGCTCAATGGTCAGTATTTTTAAAGAAAGAAGCGGCACCGCTGTTATGGAAATAATAAAAGAAGCGGTTAAGGATAGAAGCAGTGTCCCAACCAGTGGACGAAATACGGTTTGCGGATAACCTCCAACAAAGAGGATGGGAGCAAGGGCAATCATCGTTGTAATTGTACCTGAAAAATCAGCAAACATGATTTCTCTGGTACCGGAAATTACTGCCTCATGGATAGAATGCTGTCTCTGTTGATAGTGACGTTGAATATTTTCCATAACTACTACTGCATCGTCTAAAAGCAGACCAAGGGCAAGAATAATTGCTGTAAGGGTCACAACGTTAATTTCAATTCCCACAATCCACATCAGAGCAATTGTGGATGCATAGACCAGCGGAATAGTAATCAGCACCACCAATACCTGTCTGAAACTTGCGAGAAAGAAAAAAACTACGAATGTAGACATAATAATGGCGTCCCGCAGAGCTTCAAACATATTTTCCGTACTCTGAACAATGATAGCCTTTTGTGTATCTGTAATTTCAAAATGAAGATTCGGATATTCGGATTTGATACCTTTAAGTTTATTTTCAACAAGCAAAATTGTTTTGATTACATCGGCATCAATTTCCCGCTGGATTGACAGAGCAATAGATTTTTTTCCATTGCCAAAATATGAGGCTCTGTTTTTATAATGACCAAAATAAATGTCGCTTACATCACTTAGAGTCACATTTGGGGTCAGGCTAAGATTGCCCAGGGCATCAATGGATTCTTTTCTTTCAGAAGATTTTAGAAGATAACGGCTTGTTTCACTAATTATAAAGCCTATGGCGTAATCTTTGTTATTATTTTTTAACACAGCGAGTACCAGGTCGATACCAAGACCGTATTGGTCAAGCTTTGCCTTATCAATAATTATCTGTACCTCTTTTTTATAGCCGCCAAAGATATCAACATTTGCAACACCGGGAGTTTTGATAAGTTCATGCTTTAAATCATTTTCCGCGAGTTGTCGAATTTCCGTCAAAGGTATGGTATCGGAACTGATACCGATCACCAGCACAGGAGCTGTAGCCGTTGATATTTCATGAATCTGTGGCTCTCTGATGCCTTGGGGCAGGGATGAACGGATTTTGTTTATAGCGTTTGTAACATCACTTGCCGCCATGTCGAGATTCTTGCTATATTCAAATTCAGCTTTGATAACAGCAACTTCATCTATCAGCGTTGAATAAACCCTCCGGATCAAATCAAGGGTGTATAATTCTTCTTCCACAGGGACGGCAACGTTTGCTGCCATGGTTTTTGCCGAGCTTCCGGGTTGTACAATCACCACGGCAATTTCAGGATAATTGGAGTCGGGAAAGAGTTTCCTGTCTATTTTTTTATATCCTGCAATACCGATGAATACAAAAAGAGCCAGAAAAGAATAAATAAAATAAGGACGTTTTAACAGGGCTTCAATCCAGTTGCTATTCATGTTGTTCCCCCTGTTTATCCTTGGGCCAAACCCGTATTTTACCATAAACCGGCAGTTGACTAAGTTTCGCCTCGGATCCAACTGCCACAGGGAAAGCCGAGCAGGGATCAATCATGGCGTATCTCTTATCCTGGGCAGTGATGGTCACATTAAGCGGTTTGAAATAATTATTTTCATATACCATAATTTGTATGCTATTTTTATTATGCACCAGGGCATTAACAGGAACAGTGCAGCCGGAATCTTCAAAAGTCACTACATTAATGGTGAGATAACTGTTATTGGGTTTATTAAGAGGTTCTTTCAGGGAAACTTCTGCCACGGACAGGCCATTTCGGGCATCACTGTATAATCTTGATATCCTGCCGATTATTCTGTCTTTAAAAATAACATCTTTGCCTGGGATGATATCACTGCCTTTGGGAACAAAGCTGAAAATAACTTTTTGGGCAGAAGAATTAACGGAAATTAGTGGCTGCCCCGGGGTGGACAGAGAACCTGCCTGTAAATAGATAGTACCGATTATTCCGTCAAAGGGCGCTGTAAGGGTTAGATAAGAAAGCTGTGCTTTTGCGGCAATAATTTTTTGTATGGTTGTTTCAAGAGCTGCCTTTTTATTAAGATATTGTACTTTTGAAGCGTCTAATTTTTCCCTTGCAAGTCCGCCTGCATCAAAAAGAACTTTGTCGCGTGCGTAAAGGCTTTGGCTATATTCCAATTCCTTTTTTCGGGCTTTTTGGGTGCTGTCTAAGGCTTTAATATTTGAGAGAATTTCACGATCATCAATGAGAACCAGTATATCTCCTTTTTTTACCGGTTGATTTTCTGCAAACGGGATTTTTTTTATCCGGCCACTAAGTTTCGAAGAAAGTTTGGCAATATCCGTTGCAACAAGCTGCGATAGAAATGAGCGGGTTTGCTTAATATACCGTTTTTTTGGAGAAACGATTTTAACTGTACAGGTCACCGGCTCCGGAACAGGGGCATTTTTTATACTTTCTTTTCGTTTTTTAAGAAGTATGGCTGCACCGGCAACGAGTAGAATGATCAGCAAAAGTATAATAATTTTTTTCATCTGTTTTCTCCATTCTCAAGCAAATAATCAAGGTAAAACTGAGCGTTTTGATATGTATATCCTGCATCAATAAATCGACTTAAAGCTTGTTGGTTGCGGGCTCTGGCATAGAGCAGATCGTTTATGCTTATTGCGCCCTTGTCAAATCTGATCTGTTCAATAATTTCCATCTCACGGGTCATTATAAGCTCAGCTTTAGCTGAATGGTATCTGCTTATGGCTGTTTCAATCTCGGCATTGGCTTTGATTATATATTTTTTTATTTCAAGTTTTATATTACGTTTTTCAAGCAGGCTTTGTTGTTTACAAATTTGGGCCTTTTGAATTTTTGATTTTTTACTGCCAAAATCAAAAATATTCCATTTTACATTAACACTTGTCTGCCACACCTCCTGATTTTCCCAGTCGCCACTGTTGGGGTTGGAGGAATCATTGGGGCCAAAGTTTTGACCATAAAATGTGTTAAACGCAATTTGTGGGAATAAAGCAGCCTTTGCTTTTTGAACAAGTTTTTCGTTTTTTTCAACATCTAACTTTTTCACATGGTATTGTTCAAGATTTTCTACTTTTCTGGAATAATCGTTTTTTTCATGATGTGTTATAGTTATAGCTATTTTTTCAAGAATCGGAACCTTGTCAATATTTAATAAAGCGGCAAGAGTTGCCTTAATAATTTTAATATTGCCATTAATCCGGCTTGCCTGTGCTTTTGCGTTTTCAACTTCTGCTGCCGCCTTTAGTTGTTCAACCCTTGCTCTTTTTCCAAGAATAACTTCCTGTGCAATGACATTATAAAACCCTTGTAATGCCTTGATGTATGATTGTTGAGCTTCTTTTTGGGCTTGCAGTGCAAGAATATTTACATAGGCTGTTTTTACATTATAAATCAGTTTTTCACGGGTTAATCTCGTTACTGCCTTTGTAATCTCTTTTTGCAATGCCAAAATTTCTATTGAGCGTTTTTGGGCAAAACCTGTAAAAACAGGCAGCTCGTACATAATGCCTGTTATAAAAAGATCCTTTGTTGTGGGTACGCCTGACGTACCACCACTGATTAATGACGGAGTCATCGGAATCAAAGTACGTGGACGGTTATAATGGCCATAAGAAGATATAAGATCTATCTTGCCAAAATTTTGCGACTTTTTTTCCTTAAGATCATTTTCAGTAAGCTTCTGGTTCATTTGCTGCTTTTGCAAATTCAGATTATTGGTCAAGGCAAGACTCACAGCTTTTTCTATGGTAAAAGCGCTGGTTTCCCCTATCAAAAAAATGGTTATGAACTGAATCAAAAAGATATATTGTAATATTTTTTTTACCATTGATTTTTTTTTATCTCCTTTAACGACCTGACACAATATATAATATATCTTATATGTTTTGCGATGGCTTTGACATAAATCAAGTTTTGAATATTTTAAAAGAAAATAATTCTTTTTAAAATTTTGACTTATGTCAAGGTAAAAAAACATGTTGCTTATTACAAAAAAAGCAAATAAGGGGTACGCTTTGTAGATGTATATACTATTCGGGAACTTTTTTAAAAACCTCTGAAAGAAATTAACCCCAAACAACATAAGAAACAAGGACGAAATAATTTCCACAAGTAGTCCATCAAACAGACTGTTTTGTTTATTAATAATTTTTAAAATAAGATGATACACTTCCACGGAGGTACTTAATAATGGCATCTTTTGGTGTATTTTTTAAAAAAAACGGGGGAAGGAAAGTATTATTTACCGGTGTATGTATGGGTATTCTCCTTGCAATCATTACCGTACTTGCATCCGGCTTCATGATTGAGACAACAAATACCGATACATTCTGCGTTTCCTGCCATATCATGACACCATTTAGAGATGCATGGAAAGAATCGGTACATGGCGGCAAAAACCCTCAGGGTTTTACTGCCCAGTGCGTTGACTGCCATTTGCCCCATGGCAGTTTTATCGAGTACCTGACTGCCAAAGCAAAAACAGGAACAAGTGACATAATACATAATATGATAATAAACCCCAAAGAATATGACTGGGCGGCGGCGGCTGAAAAAAACAGGTTGAGATTTACATATGATAATGCCTGCATGCACTGTCACAATATTTTGACCCCCCATGGGATGAAATCCGGTGGGCTTATAGCTCACAGGGCTTACCTGTTGGGAGAAACAAAAAAAAGATGTACGGAATGCCATCCCCATGTGGGGCATAAAAATATGATTGAAAAAGCAAATGAATATTTTAACAAATTGTAGAATTATTAAACCTGTACAAGGGAGGGAATTATGAAACAATCAACATGCAGTATTTTTTTAGTCTGTATCATCATGCTGCCAGGGTTTGTCTCTGCTGCCTTCGCGGAAACAAAGTACCCTAATCTTGCCGGCAGGAAAGAGTTGGTAATCCAAAGGGGGGCATCAAAAGAAGCTGCTGCATGTATTGAGTGCCACGCAAAAAAAATGCCCGGCACTGTTGAAGCCTGGAAAATCAGCAGTATGGCCCACGCAGGAATATCATGCTACGACTGTCATGCTGTTGATAAAAAATCTCCCATGGCCAGTCAGTGTGAAGGACTAAAAGGAACAAAGACTTATATCTCTCCCATGGTCTCATCAAAAACATGCTCAAGATGTCATCCCCAGGAAGTTGAAGAATTCAGCAAAAGCGGGCATGCAGACCTGGCAAGCAGGGCTGTTTGGGATAAAAGTAAAGCCGATGGCAAGCTGGTCGCACTTCAAAAGGAACACGAGGGCGCAGGTTTCATGGGCAATGAAATAGATTCTCCAAGTAACAGGGCTCCTCGTGCGTCAGGCTGTCAGATGTGCCATGGAACCATAGTGGAAATGGGACCGGACAACAAACCGATTAATGAAACATGGCCAGGTGGAGTTGGCACTGTTTATCCTGACGGTTCCATTGGAACATGTACAGTATGCCACACAAGGCATACATTTTCCATTGCCGATGCCAGAAAACCGGAAGCCTGCGGTGCATGTCACCTTGGCCCTGATCATCCGAATATTGAAATCTACTTTGAAAGCAAGCATGGTCAGCAATATCTCAGCCATGGTGAAGACTGGAATTATGACAGTGCTCCTGAGACCTGGGAGCCTGGAGACTACACAGCTCCGACATGTGCAACATGTCATATGAGCGGAATAGGAGAATTAAAAACAACCCATAATGTCAATGAGCGGCTGAAATGGGACCTTGTACATAAAAAATCCGTCATCAGAAGCGGTGTCCGGGGTGACGGCGTTAAAGGCGATAAACTCATGAGAAAAGTTTGTATAAACTGCCACGGCAGCACACATATTCAAACACAAAAAGCGACTCTGGATAATGCTGTAGAACTATATAACAAGTATTGGGATGGCGCTGTTAAAATGAAAAAGGAACTTGCAGACAAAGGCCTTCTCAAAAAAGATGCCTGGAGAGACGGTTTTCAGGAACTCATGTACTACCTGTGGCATCATACAGGCCGCCGCGCACGTCAGGGAGCTGCAATGAACGCACCTGATTATGCCCACTGGCATGGTTTCTTTCAGATCTTTCAGGTCTATAAAGACATGGAAGATATCTATAAATTCCGAATTACTAATGGTAAAATTGAGGATTTAAGTACTGTTATGAGTACCGGTCCATTATAAAAAATAATTAAAAGAGCCGATTTCAATTTGGAATCGGCTCAAAATTATAGTGTCAAAACG
>CAYZXU010000112.1:0-7802 GCA_964482535.1 uncultured Desulfobacteraceae bacterium
GGGAATTTTGAAGCAAAAAAAACAATTAAATATAACCTTCCTCTTCCATATACTCCGCCTGGAGAAAAACAGGAATTTCACGATACCTTTGAAAACAAGGATCATTGGGAGGAATCGGTAACAGGCTCACATGAAATTATTGACAATAATAAGGTGCTAAAAGTAACTCCCACAGAGTTGGCCGGAGGTACTGACGAGGGCAGCTCAATATCTTTTAAATGGTCATCAACAAATATCGACCTTGATTCTTCGCACAAATTTGCAGGAAATTATTTAAGCTACGATGCACAGGTAAAAATCGGCTTTGACCCTCTTATCCCAGAAAATTATATGGCAGGTCTGTCTTTCAGGCTTGTCTCCAATACTGCTGATGCAGACAGATACGGTGTTTCATTTTTAAAAGGAGGAGGTGAGGGTGATAATATTCCTGATGAACTTGTTCCAAAAAATGGAATACCTTTGATTTTGCTCTGGCAGAAAACAGATGCAGGAAAAAAATGGCTGGCATATAAAAAAATAAACTCTCTCTTGTCTGAAGATGTTGAAAGTGACTCTTCTGATGACTGGAGCCACCTTGGACTTTGGCATATATCGAGCAATCAAAATCACAGCCCTGGACATTCCTGGTACTGTACAGGAGACGCAACTACCGAACAACAGCTTATTTCTCCTAAAAGAGACCTGAATGATTCAGCTTCAAGTGTTACTTTAAGTTTTTGGAGCTGGTATAAAACAAATGAAGAAGGTAACAGTACAAAAAGAGTTGAAATTTCGACTGATTCAGGAAATAACTGGTCGCCGATAAATCAATTAACTTTTCCGTATGATGAAAGGAATACCT
This sequence comes from uncultured Desulfobacteraceae bacterium, assembly GCA_964482535.1. Classification (GTDB taxonomy): domain Bacteria; phylum Desulfobacterota; class Desulfobacteria; order Desulfobacterales; family BuS5; genus CAYZXU01. The sequence continues at coordinate 842 of CAYZXU010000112.1, forward strand.
GGAAGCAGAAAACAGTTAATCTTGCACCATATATCAATATCGGTGAGACAGAGACAATAAAAATAAGATTTGTTTTTGATACTGTAACTGCCAATGGGGATAATTCTGAAGGCTGGTATATAGATGATATAAATATTACATTTGATCTTAACGGCTCTACTCTGATGGTCCGTTTAAATGAGGCTGCGACTGTTCCCTTTGAAGATGGAAAATTAAACGGAGGTGAGGCTGCTCCCATAAGCGGTGATTTTATTACAGGCTCAAGCGGCGCAACCGGCAGGGTGACAGGGAATCCGGTTCTTGAATCGGGCTCTTGGTCTGGTGGAGATGCAAAAGGAATAATTACAATAAATAATATTGCAGGGAGTTTTGCTGATGGTGAAACTATTAATGTGGCAGGTTCATCAGCAACAGCAACTGTTTCCGGAACTTTTAGCAAACGGGACAATTATATAAGAGTATATTATGGGGATCAAACAGGTTCCGGAGCACTCGATGATGGCAGCCTTTTGGATGATTTGCGCCATGGAATACCCTTTGGTGAAACACACTGGCCCCCTGATAATGTTGATGAATGGGCTGCAGACAACGATTTCTTTACACTTGTTCAATGGGACGAAATAAACATAGGAGTTGACCTTATTGACTCTATTTATGAACCAGATGCCATAATTCGAAGTTCTGAATCCGGTATTTTTGATCATACTAAACCTGAACTCGGTCTCCATACGTTTGGTTCAGGTTCCACAAATATTTATTTTGATGATTTTGCCTTGCAGGCTATTACAGGCTCTGATACCGTATATTTTTCTCCGATTCAGGAATAAATCCAATACAGCCTTCTATTTGACGGATGCGGCAAACACTTCTTTCAAATATTTTTTCAATTCGTTTATAATCTTTTTTAATTCAGGAACATATTTTAAAACATCCATAAAAAGGGAATTTAATTCCGTCATCTGGTACTCATGTGCTATCTGGTTTCTGAGTTCACGGATATTGAGCAAATCATCTGCCAGTTCGATTATTTCCAGCTTTTCCAGCAAATTTGCCGCGTCAATTATTGTTCTAACATTCTCCTGCAGCAGAATAAATACGGTTTTTAAAACCTTTTGCGTGAGGATATCCGACGTCCTGGCGAATCTTGAAGTAAGAGCTTCGAACTTTTCCTGCTCCCCAGGACTGTATTCTTTTTTTTCTCCGATATCTCTGCATTTTTCATATGAATATGACAACGCATCAATAGATTTTTCCAAAGATTTGATGTTTAGATCAAGCTGTGCCCTGAGAATTTTTCTTTTTTCGAAAATATTCATAGCTCAACAGCCTCCATTAAAACCATATCCTTGAAATTCGACTGTTCGTCATTTTCATAGCTGACAATATCAATTTTCTGCTCACCGAATTTTTTGTAAAATTGAATTTTTATATCCCTTTTTTCCTGTCCGGTTAACTTTCTTTCTCCCATCACAAGAATATCAATATCACCGCCTTTCTGGCAGTTATCCGCTCTGGATCCAAAAAGATAGACACTGGATTTCGAAAGTCTTGCATTTATCCGGGTTTTGAAAAAATTGGCCTGTTCTTTGGTAACTCTCATCTGGAGCCGAGTCCTCCATTGTGGATGCAATATATTTATACAGCCTTTTTGACTTGCAGACTATTACAAGCTCTGATATCATATGTTTTTTTCCTGTTCAAGAATAAGTTGATTTTAGGGGATAGCTCAAACTGTCAACCGGATTAGAATAAGGAGATATAGTGCGAACCAATATTGATATTGACAATAGTTTGCTTAAAGAGGCTTTTTCCGTCAGTCAGATCAAAACTAAAAAAGATTTAATACACGAAGCGCTGCGTGAATATATCAGGCTGAAAAAACGAAAGGATCTTTCAGAACTGGCAGGTTCCATTGAGTTTTATGATGGTTATGATTACAAAAAATCAAGAGAAATCGGGTAATGGTTATTGTTGATACTTCTGTATGGATCAGGGTTTTAAAAGATAAAACAGGCAAAGCGGGACGTGCGTTTCGCAAAAAAACATCTTCTGACATTATTGTATTCAGTCATTTTGTTCAGTTATTTTGGTGGATTCGTCGCTTACGCTCCTTAATCCACCCTACAATCTTACCAACTTTATATAAAAGTGTTGTATGTAGTGTGTAGGGTGGATTAAGCGTAGCGAATCCACCAAAGACTGATTCGCCAAAAACAAAATACATGTGTGTGCTATGGGAAATTATCGTCGCGTTTATCAAGAAGGTGGCTGTTATTTTTTCACTGTTGTCACATATCAACGGGAAAAAATTCTGGTAAAACCGGTGAATATCAAACGTCTTAGATATGCCTTCAAAAAAGTCATGAATAAAAAACCATTTGAGATGAATTCAGTGGTAATTCTTCCAGATCACATTCATTGTATTTGGAATCTGCCGAAGGGAGATGCTGATTTTTCGACCCGTTGGAAACTCATAAAACGCAATTTTTCAGCGGGCATTACCGCTCCTGTTACAAAACGTGGTGAAAAAAAAATTTGGCAGAGAAGGTTCTGGGAGCATCTAATACGAAACGAAGAGGATTGGCGAAGGCATGTAGATTATATTCATTACAATCCGGTTAAACATGGTTATGCTGTGTGTCCGTCGGATTGGAAGTACAGTTCATTTTCTCGCGCGGTGGAGCGTGGCTGGTATTCTCAGGATTGGGGGAACCACGAACCCGGAAACATAAAAGGGGTAGATTGGGAATAGGTGTATGCTGTTTTGGTGGATTCGTCGCTTGCGCTCCTTAATCCACCCTACAATCTTACCAATTTTATATAAAAGTGTTGTAGTGTGTATATGTAGGGTGGATTAAGCGCAGCGAATCCACCAAAGACAATCTGCCAGCTTTATATAAAAGTGTTGCAGGGTGTAGGTGTAGGGTGGATTAAGCATAGCGAATCCACCAAAAATTTCAGCGAAATCAGGTAATAATTTATGCGTATTGGAACAGGACATGATGTTCATCGTCTAATTAAGGGAAAACCCCTTATGCTGGGCGGAGTTGAAATCCCTTTTGAAAAAGGGCTGCTTGGGCATTCAGATGCTGACGTTCTCCTTCATGCCCTTTGTGATGCGCTTTTAGGGGCAGCAGGGCAGGGGGATATAGGCGTTCATTTTCCTGATACAGATCAAAAGTATAAGAATATTTCCAGCATTAAACTTCTTTCAAGAACCTGTGAGATAATTAAAGAAAAGGGTTATAAAATAATAAATATTGATGCCACGGTTTTTGCCGAAGCTCCTAAAATTTCTCCATACAGAGAAAAAATGCGAAATATAATTGCCGCTGCAGCAGGTCTAAAGCCTGAATCTGTTAATATCAAGGCCACAACCTTTGAGGGGCTTGGATTTATCGGAAGAGGGGAAGGTGTTGGAGCCTCATGCGTCGCAGCAATTGATAATTTATGAGATAATTTTTAAAATATAAAATTTTGTGGATAAAAAAAACAGCTATGACTATTAAGATTTACAATACATTAACCGGAAAAAAAGAGATATTCAAGCCCATAAAACCAGGCAAAGTAAGCATGTATGTTTGCGGCCCGACTGTTTACGACCATTCGCATATTGGACACGCAAGATCTGTTGTGGTGTTCGATGTGATAGCGCGATATCTAAGAGCAAAAGATTTTGACGTTATCTATGTCAGAAATTTTACAGACATTGATGATAAAATCATAAACAGGGCAAACCAGCTTGGCATGGATTCGCGGGAAATTGCAGACAAGTATATTAAACAGTTTCATAATGACATGGATGCTTTAAATATTGAGCGTGCCACTGTGGAACCAAAGGCAACGGATAATATTGACAGCATAATTAATCTGATTGAAACACTGATCAAAAAGGATTTTGCCTACCCTGTAAACGGAAACGTCTATTTTTCCGTTGAATCCTTTGACGGATACGGAAAACTTTCAGGTCGAAAGCTTGAAGATATGGAAGCCGGAGCCAGGGTGAAGATTGACCCGAAAAAACGCAGCCCCTTTGATTTTGCCTTATGGAAAGCAGTAAAGCCCAAAGAGCCTTTCTGGGAAAGCCCCTGGGGAAAGGGACGACCGGGATGGCATATAGAATGTTCAGCAATGAGCACAAAATTTTTAGGCGAAACCATAGATATACACGGGGGAGGGAAGGATCTTATATTCCCGCACCATGAAAACGAGATTGCCCAGTCAGAAGCGGCTTTTGGGAAACCTTTTGCCAACTACTGGATTCATAACGGTTTTGTAAATATCAACCAGGAAAAGATGTCAAAATCTCTTGGTAATTTTTTAATGATAAAGGATGTAATAAAACAATATCATCCTGAAACCGTACGTTTTTTTCTTCTTTCCAGTCATTACAGAAGCCCCATAGATTTTACCGGCAAGGCAATGGACGAAGCAGGAACAGCCCTTGATAAAATCTATACACTTATAGAACGGATTGAAAAAAATATCGCAGACCATGATAATATTGCCGAAAAATCAGAAAAAGAAATTTCCGGCGACTTTTGGGAGCTTTTTTGTGAATCAATGGACGATGATTTTAATTCAGCAAAAGGCATGGGAATACTTTTTGATACTGTTCATAATCTAAACAGGATGCTTGATAAATATAAAACAGATCTTCCGGATGATAAAGCCAAATTTATTCGAAAGACTTATAAAGATATTTTAAAAGCAGGCAGTATCCTTGGAATTTTGCTTGAGCCGCCTGAAGAATATTTTGCAAAAAAAAGATTGCTCGGCATTGAAAAAAAGAGCCCCTCATCAAGTATTCAGATAAACCCTGAAGTTATTGACAGGATGATTCAGGACAGGACAGATGCCAGAAAGGCAAAGGACTGGGGGCTCGCTGATAAAATCAGAAAAGATCTTGAGAATATGAACATTCTCCTTGAAGACCGTCCTGAAGGGACGGTATGGAAGGTGGTTTGACATTTAAAATAGTATCTGATTTTACCCCAAAAGGTGATCAGCCCAAAGCCATTGAAAAATTATGTGATGGTATTTTATCCGGTAAAAAACATCAGGTTCTTCTTGGTGTTACAGGCTCCGGCAAAACATTCACAATGGCGAATGTCGTTGCTAAGCTGAACAAACCGGCTCTTGTCCTGGCTCCCAATAAAACCCTTGCGGCTCAGCTTTACAGTGAATTTAAAGACCTTTTTCCTGAAAATGCAGTTGAATATTTTGTAAGTTATTACGATTATTACCAGCCTGAAGCATACATCCCCACAAGCGATACATATATTCAGAAAGATTCGTCAATAAATGACATGATAGACAAGCTCCGGCATTCCGCCACAAGCTCTTTGCTATCGAGAAGGGATGTTATAGTCGTTGCCAGTGTTTCATGTATATTCGGTCTTGGAGCGCCTGAAGATTACTTAGACATGCGTGTGGAGATTGAAAAAGATACGGAAATTGATCTTAAAAAGCTTTTATTGAAGCTTGTTGATATACATTATACGCGAAATGATGCTGATTTTCACAGGGGAGTTTTCAGGGTAAGGGGAGACAGGGTGGAAATATTTCCTGCTTACGAAGATTCTGAGGCGGTTCGAATAGATTTTTTTGGGGATCAGATTGAAGGGCTTGCCGTTATTGACCCTTTAAGGGGAACTGTAATCAAGAGGCTTGAAAAAATCATCATATATCCTGCCAGCCATTATGTGACAAAAAAAAGAACTCTAAGAAGGGCAATTGAATCTATTAAGGTTGAGCTTAAAGACAGGATCGCTTTTTTCAGAGAAACAAACAAACTTATTGAAGTCCAGAGAATAGAGGAAAGAACAAATTTTGATATTGAGATGATGCTGGAAATTGGATACTGCAACGGGATAGAAAACTACTCAAGGCATTTAACAGGAAGATCTCCGGGAGAACCCCCGCCGACTTTGTTTGATTATTTTCCTGATGATTTTCTGGTTTTTATTGATGAGAGCCATATAGCGGTTTCACAGATAAGAGCAATGTATAAGGGTGACAGATCACGCAAGGAAACATTGATTGAATTTGGTTTCAGGCTTCCGTCAGCCTTAGATAACAGGCCATTTAAATTTGATGAATTTTCTGCCGCAGTTTCACAGATTGTATATGTTTCCGCAACACCGGCAGATTATGAGCTTGAAAAGGCAAAAAAAGAGGGTGTTGTTGAGCAGATCGTAAGGCCCACCGGTCTTACTGACCCTGTGATATGTATAAAAAAAGCTGAAAATCAGGTGGACGACCTTCTTGAAGAGATCAATACCCGGGTTAAAAAAAATGAAAGGGTGCTTGTAACTACTTTAACAAAACGCATGAGTGAAGACCTGACCGACTATTATTCGGAATTGGGAATAAAGGTCCGTTATCTTCATTCAGATATCAGCACTCTCGACAGGGTTGAAATAATAAGAGAACTCAGGATGGGAGAATTTGACGTGCTCATCGGGATTAATCTGCTCCGGGAAGGGCTTGACATACCTGAAGTTACACTTGTTGCCATACTCGATGCGGACAAGGAGGGATTTTTGCGTTCAGGAAAATCTCTGATTCAGACATGCGGAAGAGCTTCAAGAAATATAAACGGCACTGTAATAATGTATGCTGACAGGGTGACAAACTCCATGAAATATGCCCTTGATGAAACAGACAGACGTAGAAAAATTCAGGAAGCATATAATATAAAGCATGAAATCAAGCCGGAATCTATTGCAAAAAAAATTACCTCTGCCTTTGATTCAATGTATAAACACGGCATGGATGAAGCGTCTGAGATTTTTGAAAAAACCGCTGAATATGGAACATCAAAGGACAGTCTCACACCTGAAAGCTTTGCAGATGTAATAAAAAGTATGGAAGAAGAGATGAAGCAGGCATCAAGGGAGCTTGCATTTGAAAAGGCTGCTGCACTGCGTGATAAAATTAAAGAGTTAAATAAATTATA
>CAYZXU010000113.1:0-7802 GCA_964482535.1 uncultured Desulfobacteraceae bacterium
TTAAGCAAGTTCGGCACAGACTACTACTTTCTTAAAAAACAGGCTTTTTTTGCATTGGCAGGCATTATGCTGATGGTTGCCTGCAAACATTTTCCCTACAGATTTTACAGATATTTTGCATATCCTTTTATAATAATAGCATTGGCCATGCTTGTTGCAATTCATATTAAAGGATTAGGGTATTCAGCGAATGGAGCGAAAAGATGGCTGGATTTAGGCTATTTCACTTTCCAGCCCTCTGAATTCGTAAAATTTTCCTTAATTATTTATCTTGCCTACTCAATGAATAAAAAACGGGAGGCAATTAAAAAATTTTCAGTGGGTATAATACCCCATTCCATTATACTAATAATATTCGCTTTGCTCATATATAGTCAGCCTGACTTTGGAACTGTGCTTATCCTGTGTATTATAACATGGACAATGTTATTTGTCGGAGGTGCCAGAATATGGCACCTTTTACTTCCATTAATAGTCGCTGCCCCTTTTTTGTTCTTTTTTATGATTAATTCAGAATACCGTCTTAAGCGACTTATCAGTTTTCTTGATCCATGGCGATATGCTGCCGACGGAGGTTACCAGATTATCCATTCCCTTATGGCTTTCGGGTCAGGAGGAATAAGAGGCGCCGGGCTCGGCAAAGGATACCAGAAACTCTTTTACCTTCCTGAGCCCCACACGGATTTTATTTTTTCGGTGGTGGGAGAAGAACTGGGGCTATTAGGGGTTATCGTTATTCTTGGACTTTATACGCTTATAATATGGCGGGGTACAAGCATTGCCAAAAATGCGGACGATGCATTTGGCGCTTTTATAGCTGTGGGCATTACAATTGCCCTGGGGCTTCAGATCTGTATTAATATCGGGGTCGGTCTCGGGCTTTTGCCTGCAAAGGGGCTTACTCTCCCATTTTTAAGTTATGGTGGAACATCACTGCTTTTGAGCATGGCTTATATAGGAGTGCTTATGAATATAAACAACTCCGGGTCAAAGGTGGAGGCAAAATGAAAACCGGACCGGTTAGAATGATAATAGCAGGCGGAGGAACCGGAGGGCATCTTTTTCCTGGAATTTCCGTAGCCAGGGAACTGCTGTCCAGAAATTCTGAGAACAGGGTTCTTTTTGTTAATACAGGCAACCCGTTTGAAAAAAGAACTTTAAACAGAGCAGGTTTTAAATTTCAGACTGTTAAAGCAGAAGGCATCAAAAGCCGCTCTTTGACAAGCCAGATAATATCCATTTTAAAAATACCTTTTGGGTTATTTGAGTCCATATCGATTTTAAACAGATTCAAGCCCGACATAGTGGCGGGCATGGGAAGTTATTCTTCATTTCCCGTGGTTATTTGTGCATGGCTTATGAGAATAAAAACAGTTTTATGTGAACAGAATATTCTGCCCGGGATTACAAATAAAATTTTATCCAATTTTGCAGATAAAACCTATCTTTCCTTTGACCGGACAGCCACAAGCTTTAAGAAAAAAAAGTGGCTTGTTACGGGTAATCCTGTGGACAGACAGATAGTTGAATATGCCAAAAAAATCAGACCAGGAAAAACCAGACCAAAAAAGACCGGATCAGAAAAAACTGAAAATTTCAGAATTCTTGTGCTTGGAGGAAGTCAGGGCGCTCACAGCATTAACACAGCCTTAATTAACGTCTTAAAACATATTAAAGATAGTACAAACTTTTATTTTGTGCACCAGACCGGCAAAGCAGATGAAAAAAAAGTAAGGGAGGCATATATGGTTCACGGGGTTAAAAGCCTGGTCAAACCATTTTTTGATGATATGCCCCTTCAGTATTTCAAGGCAGACCTGATTATATGCAGAGCCGGCGCAACCACAGTGGCGGAAGCAGCAGCCATTGGCAGAGGCATAATATTTATTCCCTTTCCCTTTGCGGCGGATAATCATCAGGTCTTAAATGCCCGACATCTTGCTGACAAGGGCGCTGCTGAAATGATTCTTGAAAAGGACCTGGGCGGAAGGCTGCTTGCCAGGAGAATCAACTATTATGCCTCACACAGGCAGGTTTTGGATTCAATAGGGATTAAGGCAAAAAAATTCGGTAAACCCGAAGCTGCAAAGGCAATTATAGATGACTGCTACAAGTTGTTAAAAATAGGACCGCAGTCTGAAAGAGAAAGAAGATAATGTATCTAAAAAAATATCATATTCATTTTGTGGGCATAGGGGGCATAGGCATGAGCGGAATAGCTGAACTCCTGTTGAACCTTGGCTACAAAGTATCAGGGTCGGACACAAAATTATCGGATATCACAACACATTTAGAACAGTGTGGCGGTATTATCTATAAAGGCCACAAAAAGGATCAGATACCCGGCGCTGATGTTGTTGTGACCTCTTCAGCCATAGGCGATGATAATCCGGAGGTTATTGCCTCAAGAGAGGCATCAATACCTGTTATACCAAGGGCCGAGATGCTTGCGGAACTTATGCGTCTTAAATACAGCGTAGCGGTTTCAGGGGCACACGGCAAAACATCCACCACTTCGATAATAGCATCAGTATTAAATAAAGGGGGGCTTGACCCCACTGTTGTAATAGGCGGAAAATTAAACAGCATAGGGTCAAATGCCCGTTTGGGACAGGGGGAATTTATCGTTGCCGAGGCCGATGAAAGCGATGGCTCGTTTTTGAAATTTTCTCCAACCATAGCAGTTGTCACCAATATAGACAGGGAACATCTTGATTTCTATAAAGACCTGGACGCAATAAAAAAAGTTTTTTTAAGTTTTATAGACAGAATACCCTTTTACGGGCTTGCGGTTCTATGCCTGGACAACGAAGCAATACAGGATATTATACCTGAAATAAAGAAACGTTTTACCACATATGGATTGAGCGCCCAGGCAGATTTTCAGGCAAGAGATGTTGTTTTTGCAGGTCAAAAGAGCAGATTTTCCGTTTACCGGCATGGAAAAAAACTTGGAGATGTAACGGCGAATCTTCCAGGCCTGCACAATGTATATAACTGTCTCGCAAGCATAGTTACCGGTGTTGAGCTTGATATTCCCTTTGATGTTATTAAAAGCGCCCTGGAAACTCTTGATGGAGTTCACAGAAGATTTGAAATTAAAAGCGAAGTTAACGGCATTGCTGTTGTGGACGACTATGGACATCATCCTACTGAAATAAAAACTACTCTACAGGCATTGAGTGAATGCTGGCCCGGCAAACGAAAAGTTGTTGTATTTCAGCCCCACAGATACACAAGAACCAGGGCACTTTTTGATGATTTTTCCCGTGCATTTTATCATTCGGACCTGCTTATAGTCTTACCCATATTTGCTGCCGGAGAGGAGGAGATCCAGGGAGTAGACAGCCAGACCCTTTGCAGCGCAATAAGAGCACACGGTCATAAAAACGTACTTTATATTGAGAGCCTGGAACATGGGGTAAATCATATAAAAAAAATTCTAACAAAAGGTGATGTGCTGCTTACACTTGGCGCCGGGAATGTCTGGAAGGTCGGACAAGAATTTATAGATAATTATGCGGATTAATGCAGATATAAAAAAAAATCTACTGCATATTATGGGAGAAAGGATAAAATTTGATGAGCCCATGCACAGGCATACATCTTTTAAAGCAGGCGGCCCGGCAGATGCTTTTGCGGTGCCGGACAGCTATGACAGGCTTTTGCAGCTTATCCAGTATGCCGGATATGAAAAGATAGACTATTTTATACTTGGAGACGGAACAAATACACTTGTTAAAGACAAGGGCTTCAGGGGGATTATAATTTTGCTTAAAGATTGTCTTAACAAAATTGTTGAAAAAAAAAGAGAATCAAAAAGCATAATTATTGAAGCAATGGCAGGTGTAAAGTTGAATAAACTGTGCTCCTTTGCCATTAAAAATGGGTTTAAGGGTTTGAACTTTGCGACAGGAATTCCCGGCACCGTGGGCGGAGGCATAATAATGAATGCCGGCACAAACAAAGGATCAATGCAGGATGTCATAGATTCGATAAATGTTTTAATGCCCACGGGGCAAACAAAAAGAATCGATGCATGTAATCTTGATTTCGGATACAGGAAGCTTTTATTTAAAAAAAATATTGAACTAAAAGGAACTGTTATACTTGGAGGCAGCTTTAAGCTTGTCATGGGAGATTCGGATAAATTACGCCAGGAAGCAAAAACGATTTTTAAACAGCGATCTATTAAACATCCCATGGGATATCCAAGCGCAGGTTCGTTTTTTAAAAATCCGGCTGCAGGTAAAACTGCAGGTGAACTGATAGATATGGCAGGGTTAAAGGGCAAAAAAACAGGAGACGCCCAGATTTCACAAAAACACGCAAACTTTATAATTAACAGGGGCAGATCATCGGCAGGGGATATTCTTTCTTTAATGGAGCTTGTACAGGAAACAGTTCAAAAAAAATTTAACATTCATTTAAATCCTGAAGTAAAGATTATCGGAGAATAATAATGAAAAAAAATCGTTTTAAAAACGCGGAATCTCAAAACCGTAAAGATTTTTTTAAAAAAGCTATAACATTATTCAAGCTATTATCATGGGTAGCCCTTGTTGTCTTAATAAGTTTTTCCTTTATATTCCTGTACGATTGTATAACCCAGTGTGAGTATTTCAACATAAAAAAAATTAATATAACCGGTGCGGACATTCTGCCAAAAAAAACTATCCTGCAGCAGGCAGGGCTGGATTTTAATAAAAATAACAGGATTAACATTCTGGCAATAAACCTGTCCACGGTTAGAAAGAGACTGCTGGCACATCCCATGATAGAAGATGCAGGGGTAAAAAGAAAACTGCCCGGCACAGTAGATATAAGTATTAAAGAGCAAAAACCCCTTGCTGTTATAGATCTTGGGAAAAAATTTGTCATAAATAAAAAAGGTGAAGTGTTTAAAGAATTAAGTTCAACAGATCCTTTGCACCTCCCCGTTATAACCGGACTTAAATTTTCAGATTTAAACGCAGACGGTCGGACAATCAGCGCTTCCTTCAAGGCCGTTATGAAGGTTCTGCATCTCGGCCAAAAATCGGAAAGCGTAATACCCAACAGTTCCTTAAAGATGATAAGAGTAGACAGGGAGACAGGCATAACGCTTCATACAATCAACAGCATTAAAACCATAAAGCTTGGTTATAATAATTTTTCAGATAAGTACAAACGGTTTAAAAATATTTTATATTACATAAAAGAAAGAAACGATTTTCCTAATATTATATCAATTGATTTAAACAACCCTGACCGAGTTGTAGCCAACCCCGTAAAAATAGAATCATCTGCTGTTAAAAAGACCTTAAATAAAAGGGAGGCATAAAAATGCAGGAACGTGGAAATATTGTTGTAGGTCTTGATATAGGCACAACTAAAATATGTGCTGTCGTAGGTGAAATAACCGGCGATTCTATAAATATCATAGGAATAGGCACTCATCCGTCAATAGGGCTGAGAAAAGGCGTAGTCGTAAATATAGAAGCTACTGTGAAATCCATTAAAAAAGCAGTTGAAGAAGCAGAACTTATGGCGGGGTGTGAAATCTCATCAGTATATGCAGGAATTGCGGGCGGTCATATAACCGGTTTCAACAGCAAGGGAATTGTGGCCATAAAGGGCACGGAAATAACTCAAAAGGATATTGACCGTGTGACTGACGCTGCCAGGGCAGTTGCCATACCCATGGAAAGAGAAGTAATACATGTTCTGCCCCAGGAGTATATTGTTGATGATCAAATCGGCATTCAAAATCCCATAGGGATGGCAGGCGTAAGACTGGAAGCAAAGATACATATAGTTACAGGAGCAGTAACATCCGCCCACAATATTGTTAAATGCGTAAACAGGGCAGGACTTGATGTGGCTGATATTGTGCTTGAGCCCCTGGCTTCTGCCGAAGCTGTTTTAACAGGTGAAGAAAAAGAACTGGGAGTTGCATTGCTTGATCTTGGCGGAGGCACCACGGATCTTGCTGTTTTTGCAGGAAGTAACATAAAGCATACATTTGTTCTTTCTCTTGGGGGGGATAATCTTACAAACGATGTGGCCATAGGGCTGCGCGCACCCCTTAATGAAGCTGAAAAAATCAAAAAAAAATACGGTTCATGTATTTCAAAAAATATCAGCACTGAAGAGACCATCGAAGTGCCGGGCATGGGAGGCCGAGGTCCCAAACAACTTCCAAGGCAGATATTGGGAGAGATTATTGAACCAAGAATGGATGAAATTTTTACGCTGATAAAAAGAGAAATCTATAAATCTGAAATGGAAAATATAATTGTATCCGGTATGATTTTAACAGGAGGCGCTTCTCAACTGAATGATTTGCCTGAGCTGGCTGAATCCATATTTGATGTTCCCACAAGGCTGGGAAAACCACGCGGGATAACCGGCCTTGTGGATGTGGTAAATAATCCCATGTATTCAACGGGAGTAGGTCTGGTTTTATATGGAGCAAAAAACAAGACCGGAAAAAAAATCAGAATTCGTGACAGCAATATTTTTAACCGTATTTTAGGTATAATGAAAAAATGGTTTAAGGAAGTGGTTTGACGGTTTATACGGCAGGCATTTTTTTAACAATAAAAGATAAAAAAAGGGAGGTGAAAAATGGCTTTTACTTATGTGGACAGTGAAAAATCTGCCAAGATTAAAGTAATCGGGGTGGGAGGAGCAGGAGGAAATGCGCTTAACAATATGATAGATTCGAATCTTAAGGGTGTGAAATTCATTGCAGCCAATACAGACGCCCAGGCTCTTGAAATTTCCAAGGCTCCCCTTAAACTCCAGCTTGGAGAAAAACTGACACAGGGACTCGGCGCAGGAGCAAACCCTCAAATAGGAAGGGAAGCTGCCATTGAGAGTACGGAGGCAATAAAAAATGCCCTTGATGGAAGTAATATGGTATTTATTACAGCAGGTTTTGGTGGAGGAACCGGCACAGGCGCAGCAACGGTTATTGCTGAGATATGCAAAGAAATCGGAGCATTAACAGTTGCCGTGGTATCAAAACCTTTTTCATTTGAAGGTAAAAAAAGAAGCAAAATGGCTGAAGATGGAATTAATGAATTAAAAAAGGTTGCGGATACTGTCATTACAATACCTAACAACAGACTTAGAGGCTTGGCTTCCAAGAAGGCCACGATGATCGAAATGTTTAAAAAAGCCGACGAAATCCTCCTTCACTCTGTTAAAGGAATAACCGATCTTATTATGATGCCGGGTCTTGTTAATCTTGACTTTGCCGATGTTAAAACTACAATGAGCAAGGCCGGTATGGCTATAATGGGGATAGGAATTGCAAGCGGTGAAAACAGAGCCGTTGAAGCTGCAGAACGGGCGATATCACATCCACTTCTTGAAGATATTTCAATTTCAGGCGCAAAAGGCGTTTTAATGAACATAACATCCACCAGTGATTTGACCATGGAGGAGATGACCGAAGCATCCGAACGTATTTACAGTGAAGTGGGTGATGATGCGGAGATAATATGGGGAGCAGTTATTGAAGACAGCCTGGGTGATGAAATGAGGGTAACAGTTATAGCCACAGGCATAGATTCCGGGACTGCGCCTGCTGCGGATATAACATCCAGTAAAATTGCATTAAGGGGCGTGGTAAGGGATATTACTCCTAATGATTTAAAAAAAGCCGTTAATTTTGAAGAGCCCACCTTTATTCGTCAGCAAGAGGCGGTTGGTGATAATTCAGGCGCCACATACAGGGGGTATAAAGGAATCGTGCTTGATAATGATGATCTGGACATTCCTACTTTTTTAAGAAAAAAAGCGGATTAAACCTT
>CAYZXU010000114.1:0-7693 GCA_964482535.1 uncultured Desulfobacteraceae bacterium
ACTTCTATTTTAAAATAACACCATTATTTAAAGAAATAAATCTTTTTATATTAAAAAGAATGTCTAACTAAATCAACCTAAAAAGTTGATATATAAAATTTTCAATGATAAAGTTTAATAATCGGTTATCCGGCAAGAATTTTTTTTAACCTGTATTTTGTCCGAAAATCTGGAGAAACAGCATTGAAAATATTTGACAGTCATTGCCATATTAATGACAAAATCTATGATAAGGATCTTAAGAAAGTAATAGAAAATGCTAAGAATGCCGGTGTTGAAAAGGCATTGATAGTGGGAGTCGACAAAAAAAGTTCGGTTAAAGCAGTTGCCATGGCCCAGTCAATAAAAGGGTATTATGCCTCTGTGGGAGTTCATCCTCATGATACTAAACAGTGCTCCACGGAAATTATGCAGGTTCTCAAGAACCTTGCAAAAAGCCCTGAAGTATGTGCATGGGGTGAAACAGGACTCGACTTTAACCGCATGTACTCGCCAAAAAAAGACCAGGAAGAATGGTTCGTGAAACAGCTTGAAATTGCAGATGAGCTCAACCTCCCCATGATATTTCATGAAAGAGACAGCAAGGGACAATTTCTAAAAATATTAAAAGCTCATACAAAAAAGGGAAGGAAGGGAGTTGTTCACTGTTTTAGCGGCAGCAGATCGGAAATGGAAGAATATATTAACCTTGGTTATCACATAGGCATTACAGGCATCCTCACCATAAAAAAAAGAGGAGCGGATTTACGCAAGCTTGTTAGACAGATTCCTTCAAACAGGATTCTTGTTGAAACTGATGCACCATATTTAACACCTGCACCTGAAAAAAACCGCACCAGGCGGAATGAACCTGCCTTTGTTAAATACGTAATGCTAAAACTCGCAGAGGTGAGGAATGAAGATCTTGAACATATATCCTCTGTTATATGGAACAATACATGCGGGTTATTTAATATTTAATAAACTCGTAAAAAATAAAACCGCTGGCTTTATGTCAAACAATTTGATTAAAGCCTGACAAAAAGCATAATTTTTACATTGACTATTTTTTTTTTACATGTTAAAAACTGTAAATTTTTATCAGCATGGAAATTATTTAGAAAAACCGTTGCAACCTGTTTGATAATGCTTTTTTTCAAATGCTTATGAAGAAAATGGATTTAAAATCTATCAAAGAACTGGCATTTTTTAGCAGCGTAGGGCTTTCTTTGGCATTGTCTATTTTTATAGGTCTTGCATTGGGAGTATATCTGGATAAGCGGGTTTTTCATACTACTCCATGGCTGACACTTATTGGTCTTGGCTTTGGGATTGCGGCTGGATACAGGAACATACTGCTGGTTATAAAAAGAAGCAGAAAGTTATAATTGGTTTGAATAAGCAGTGTAAAATAATGGATATACAACAAAGACTTTTAACGTTCATAACCCGTACTAACTGGGCTCTTTTTTTTATTACAAGTTTAGCAGGGCTTTTTGTCTTTAATCCTTCCTTTTCCAGGGGAATAATTTTCGGTGGCTTGATAGTTACAATAAATTTTCATCTTTTATCACGAACTCTCAAAAAAGCTTTTACCCCACCGCATTTATCTTCCCATAATGTAATTTTGGCAAAGTATTATGTCCGTTTTTTTATAAGCGGACTAATTATTTTTGTGCTTATTTCCAGGCACTATGTTGATCCATTAGGCCTTTTTATCGGTCTGTCTGTGGTTGTGGCAAGTATGATTATAGCCACAGTTTTTGAACTTAAAAAATTAATTTTCAAGGAGGCTGTTTAGTATGGAGCATCCCTATCTCTTTTTTGTAAAGCTGTTTGAATTGTTGGGCATGGGAGAATTTGCACATGCAAATGTTCATGTTATTTATTCCTGGTTTGTAATGATACTGCTAATTGTCTGTGGTATACTGGCAACAAAGAGTTTAACCATGATTCCAGGCAAAATGCAGAATGTATTTGAACTTATAGTCTCCGGCATGGAAGAATTTATGGTTGAGATTACAGGAGAAGAAGGCAGATGGCTTTTACCTGTAGTAGGCACTGTTTTTCTTTATGTTTTTGCATGTAACCTCATCGGTCTTTTGCCTGGTTTTTTTCCACCGACAGCAAGCCTGAATACCACAGCCTCATGTGCGCTTGTGGTTGTAGTTTTGACGCATATTGTAGGTGTTAAATATCATGGGGCAAAATATATTAAACACTTTTTGGGCCCTGTATGGTGGATGATTCCAATTATATTCCCCATTGAGGTAATAGGGCATCTTGCCAGAATACTTTCTCTGTCTTTTCGTCTTTTTGGCAATATGATGGGGCATGAGCTTGTATTGGGCATTCTTTTCTTTTTGGCCGGCGCATTTTTCGCTCCTCTACCGATTATGGCCCTGGGAATTTTTGTGGCTCTTGTACAGGCGTTTGTTTTCTTTTTACTGTCAATTATGTACATTACAGCCGCCATGGAGCACGCACATTAATCACATCGCTTGTTTGTTAATTATTTAAAACATTTTTTTAATTTTTATAATCTGCTTTTTTGTTAATGGGATAACGGAAGAAGCTAAATATTAATTTTTTAACAGGAGGAATAATTTGATGGAAGCTGAAGCATTAAAATTTTTTATTGCATGCGTTACTGCAGCTGGTTTTGGTATTGCAATTGCGGCTTTTGGCTGCGGAATTGCGCAGGGTCTTGGTCTAAAAGCAGCCGTTGAAGGCATCGCCAGAAACCCTGAGTCATCAGGTAAAGTTACTGTAACCATGCTGATTGGTCTTGCAATGATCGAGTCTCTATGTATCTATGCTCTCGTTGTTTCACTGATTCTTATCTATGCAACACCTATGGCAGCAACAGTGACAAAATTGCTTGGTCAATAATTTTGGGTCAATAATTTTGCTGCAAATAATAAAAAAAAGGTCGCAACTTTTTAAAAAGTTGCGACCTTTTTTTGTTTGTTGGTTTCCTGCTTAAAACGAAAATATTATTTTGCGATACAAGCCTTATAAATAAAGTCTGTCTGTATTTTTGCATACTCTTCTATATTATAATTACCTGCAAATGACCACCTTCTTAAAGCCCACATATGTCCTAAAATCGCAATATTCTGGGCAAGGAGTTCAATTACCAGCTTATCCATCTGCGGCAAAACTCCGCTTTTTATCAAACCTTCAAAGGCTTCTATAAAAAGACCGGTAATTTCGGTATCCTTTTCTAAAACAACTTTTTGCCACTTTAAAGGAAGCGATTTGGTTTCCTGATATACAAGCAGAATATAATCGCTCATTTTGTCACAAACAAGAAAATATTCTCTTATCATCACGCTCAGATCATCTTTTTTTCCCTGAGAATGCTTAAGGCTCTCAGCAACATTTTTTTTCCCTGCCACAAGAATTGCATCACAAACCAGAAACAGTACATCTTCCTTGGAACCTATATATTCATACAAAGAGCCTATTGAAAAACCCGCAACCTTTGCGATCTCCCTTGTTGTTGTTTTATGAAAACCTTTTTTAATAAAAAGCCTTACAGCAGCTTCAACTATCTCTCGTCTCCTTTGCTCAACGAGGGTTGTGTCTTTTACCTGGGTCTCTATGTTTTTCACTTTCAGCTTGGATTTGTTCATAATATAAATAATATTATTGTATAAGATATGGGTTAAAAAAATGCTAATTGAGCGCTCAGTCAGATTAATTTGACATTTTTTTAACCCTTTTGTCAAGAAGTTTAATATCTGAATATTAATTGTGCTGGGGGTATACAGGATGGTCAAAAAACAGGTGTGAATCAAGCCCGTTTTTTATAAAATAATTTATCAAAAAACGGGCTTATGGGAGATTCATATATCGATAAATTCTGCCGCTGCTTCCTTAATTTTTTCTGCATCAAAAGGTTTATAGATTATTTTATTAACTCCTGCTGCAATTGCGGCTTCATTATCGTTTGCTTCATTTTGTGTTGTTACCATTATTATAGGCAGACTTTTCTCAGAATATCTATCCCTTATTTTTTTTGCAAGCTCTATTCCGGTAATGTCAGGCATATTTAAATCCGTAAATATAAGATCAGGTTTTTCATTATCCAGAGCTTCAATAGCACCTATGGGGAACTCAAACAGAGTAGCATCCAACCCTATTTCATGAAGAATACTTTTATACACATTTAAGATCATTCTGGAATCGTCCACTGCATATACCTTTGGCCTGTCTTTTTCTTCTTTTTCTGAATCAAGACGAATCATGTTGGCAAATTCCGGCTGATTATTTTTATTCAGCAGTTTCGCATAGTGTTTTCTGATATCAACATGAACATTAGATATATGAGCCATTGCCATGTCCTGGAAATATGTTTCAGGTGCAAGACTTAAAAATATTTTATCAGACATGGAATTTATGATTGTCTTTACTATTTTTTGCGCATCATCGTCTTTATCCTTAATCATATTCTTGATGCCTGCTTCAAGAATATGATTAAAATTCCGGTCAATGGCATTTGCTGCGGCAACGCTGACATTTTCAACAGGATCTGTAAGCCCTGCTGCAAGTGTAAAGGCTCCTTCATGTGCAGGAAGAAGAGATAACGCCTCATATGCGGCAAAGCGCACATTGGGATTTTTTGGTTCATTGTGCAAGAGTTTTCGTATTGGCCCAACTGCACTGGGGTCTTCTATGGCACCGAGAACATTTAAAGAGTGTATCTGAAAATCAGGATCATCGTATTGCAAATTCTTTATAATAACAGGCACCGATTTTGTTCCAATTTTCACCAATGCTGTTTTTGCAAAATTTCTCATGTGTGCATGGTGCGACTGAATAGCCTTATTCAACATTTCCAGGGAGATGCTGTCTTGCACTTTGGCAAAAACTTTCATAATATTTACGTCTATCTCATGATCAGAACCCAGCCTTTCTGCAAGCCTTTGCATTGCTGTGGGCGTTCCTATCTGACCCAGCGCTTTGACAGCCTCTATTGTAAATTCTCTGTTCCCTGAATATAAATAATCGGAAAGAATAGTTATGGACTCAGGATCACTCAATCTTTTCAGCGCCTTGATACAGGTAATTATAATATTATGATCCCGAGATTCAGTCACCAGTTTTCTAATAGCAGGCGCAGCCTCTTCAAATTCGATTTCTCCGGCAAAGTCGATGAATACTTCTTTATCCCCTGCATTTTTATCATTCAAAAGCTCCAGTAAAAGCCCCCTGTTTTCAAGGAGCGTAGACACCAGGGTCTCCTTAATCACAGGGAAAGACTTACATAACTCCTTTTTATTGCTAAGAAGAAAGGCGAGCATGGGAACCTTGAATACAGGCTCAGCTCTAACAAGTTCAAAAAGCAGCCTTTTCTGACTCTTTTCATCAACCTGATTAAGACACGAAAGAACTAAGGATGCCTTAATAATATCCTTTTTTTCTATATTATATCTAAGCTCATCAATCATATGCACAGGGTTTACATTTTCCATTTTTATCCTTTTTTAACATTATAGAAAGCTTTTATTTATTTTAAATAACTATCGGCTCCCCATATAAAATCTTTAAAGATAAAAAGACTGTCACTCATTTTCTCATTAATTCTTATCCTCTATATCACAATTTTTTAAAAAAAACGTCTTGACAACAACCCGTAAAGATTTTAGTCATCAATAATGAGTATATACTCATAACGGTCTGCTAATGTTTTTTGTGCAAAAAAATTATAAATAAAAAACCATATAAGGAGATTTTAACATGGAAAAAATTTTGATAATTGGATGTAAAAAAACTATGGATGATGTATGCATAGGATGTTCCAGGTGTATGGTCGGTTTTAACCGAAGAGCAGGAGAGTTCGAGCGGTATAAAAATCAGGATGTCGAGTTAATAGGTCTCTTAAATTGCGGTGATTGTCCAGGCGCTTCAATTGTTACAAGGCTTGCCCAGCTCAGCCTTTGGAATAAACCCCTGGAAGAAAAGGTAACAAAAATACATATAGCGCCCTGTCTTTTAGATCATTGTCCCAATAAGGAGATTATTATAAAAAAAATAAAAGCAAAGTCAGGGGTGGAAGTTATTGAAGGGACTCATGCTTTTAAACCGGATAATATTTTTGCATAAAAAGCCAATTTATTTTTGAGCGAACCCTTAATTTTGCCTGATACTTTAAAATCAGGCAAAATGGGGCGTTTTTGCAAAGGGTTCGCCTTGACTCAGCTTCTCAAGCTCTTCATCATACCGGTCAATAATATTTTCCCAGGCAAAAGATCCCATTGCATCAAAAAGAGGTTTGCATTTTATCCTGATTTTTTCATAATCAGATATTATATGTGAAAGCTTTTCTATTAACTCTGTTTCATTTTTATACAAAAAATCTCCATGAAAGCATGATGGAATAATTTCAGGATAGGAAAGCCTGTGGGGCAAGACCGGAATACAGCCGAATCTGACAGCCTCCACCACAGATATTCCAAAATTTTCCTGTTTTGCCGTGCTTATTATGATTGAACCCCGTTTAAGCCATTCTATATATTCTTCCCTTGATTCCACATAACCGTAGCATAATATTTTATCCTTATAACGCTTTTTAGCTGCTATAAAATCCTTTGGAACCTTTTGAAAATTTTCACCTAACAGGGCCAAACGAAAATCAAGCCCCTTTTTCAAAATTTCATCTAAAGCATTAAAAAAAGCGCCGGGATTTTTATCAAACTCCCATCTGTGATTCCATATAATAAGCGGTGGATCCTCTTTTTTCTCTTCAAGAACTGCTGTGCCGGCTTCAAAGCAGCATCCTGGATAGATAAAATCGGATTTATGTAAAATAGCCCCATGTACCCATTTGGGCTGAAACTCCGGCATCATTTTTAAAAAACCTGGAAGACAGGAAAAGAATTCATCTTTGTGGGTTCTGGAATTAAAAATAATTCTGTCTGCAGCAAGAGCAGTTGTAATATCAGTAAAACCGAACTGAAAATCCATGTGATCCCCGGGAGCAAGGGGATATGTAAGCTGGTTTTCATGGAAGTATATAATAGACGGTGGGCATGAAGCTCCCCAAAGCGCCTTTAAATCTGCAAGGCTCATTAAATCTGTTGTGATAAGCCCGTCATATTTTATATTAAAGGAAATCTTTTTAAAAAAGTATAGCGCAGCTCCCCTCATCCTCCATTTCCAGAATCTGGCAGGCAGAGTCAGCAGATCTATATTATGCCGCGTATGGGATATTAAGCCCTGTGCAAAATTTTTATGGGACCCCCCATAAAAAGGTTCTAACATCAAAAATTTCAAAATACGTTTGCCCTGCAAAGTTAATGCTTTTTAATTGAAAAATTAATAAATTCAAAGCACTATTATCTGATATTTTCCAAATTTACAAGTTCCTTTGTCCTGCCGCCTGTTTGATAAAATATTTTGCAGGTCCGAGTTTCCTGACCTCTTGGGTTACATAATTCGCAACTTGCGCAAATTTTACACCTTCAGCGGATGATATCCAGGAAAAATGAATTCTGCCTGGCTCTACTCCCTGATATTCAAGCATATTTTTTAAAAGTACAAATTTTCTCCTTGCGTAATAATTGCCGGTCAAATAATGACAGTCTCCGGGATGACACCCTGACACCCATACTCCGTCTATACCGCGCCTTAAAGCTGCCAGTATCATTTTAGGAGTAATACGGCCTGAACAGGGCACACGAATTACTCTCATATTCGGCGGATACTG
>CAYZXU010000115.1:0-7692 GCA_964482535.1 uncultured Desulfobacteraceae bacterium
CAAGGCTATATTGTACCCGTTTCGCTTCTAAATTTAATGCTTCAAACAATATAGCAGCAACCTTGCCAGGGTCGTTTGTCTTTAATATTATTTCGGCCATCTTCGCTTCCTTTATTATACTGTTCAATTATGTGCTATTGGGGACGTTGGCACTTTGTCACTTTTTACATTGTTGGAAACATCCTATACCCCAATTATATTTTATAAATATTGTCATGGTGGTCAAAATCAAGCAATGTTACTGTCTTTCTTCTTAAGCTTTTTAAACTTCTTGTCAAGGCTTTCTTTAATCGCAAGCTTATACATTATGTCAGCCCATATTTTTTGCCAAAGTTTTCAACTATAATCACTTTTATGAACGAGTGCAGAACCTATCCCTTCAACTTTTTTTATCTGCTCTGTTTTTTCAAAGGAAGAAACAGATTTTCTGTATTCAACAATCTTTACAGCGAGTACAGGCCCTATCTGAGGAAGAGCCACCAGTTTCGTTAATCTGGCTTTGTTGATATTTACTGAATCATGCAGCTCTTTTTTCATAACCTTTGCAATAAATTTATTATAATGTTTTTTTAAATGCTTTCTGGCTGCCTCTTTGGTTGCCTGATCAACCCATGTCTCATTATCAAGGGTGCCAAGCACATATATCAACTGTTCTTCATCTAATTTGCCATTGGAATCGTGATGAGGACAGCACCTGATCTTTTGGCCTTTCTTTAGCACAACCACAGCAAAACAGGAATCAGGAAGAAGCCGTGTTTTAATTTCACTCCATCCCTGGCATCTTCCTGAATTTTCACCACATAACAAGAACGCAGACAGGCAAAACAAAAATGTGTAAAAAGCTGAAGTTCTATATGCTTGATTCATTGTCTGCCCCCTTTACAAAGGTTTTTGTTAATTCAAATATTTTCTTTATCTGGATTTTTGTATTTAGCAATATAATCTATAAAAAAAGCTGAAAAAACCATAAAAAACAGACCGACAATCGAAGCTAAAGCAATATTTAGAATTATTTTTGGTTTAACCGGATTCGGTTCAAATACTGCAGGTTGAATGATCTGTATACCTTTAATCGCTGTTTTTTTATATTTTAAAATTTCAATTTTGTCCTGCGTATATTTTTTTTCATTCTAAAGGCTCGTTAAATTTGCTTTAAAATTATTAATTTTACTTTTTGTCTGTTTTTCAAATTCGTAGTGGATGCCTTCATACTTTTCTAAATCCAGACGCTCTTAGTTATCCATTTTTTCTCCAAAAGGTCTCGATATAGCTCCGCCTGGTGGCTTACATGAGCTGCATTCCAGCAAAAAACAGTTTCAATTAATTAATATGCGTTCAATTAATAAATTTTGACACAATGAACATTTATTAATTGAATAGTCAAATAGAATTTTACAACTTTCAAATAGATTATCATATATGTTTAAGATGCAAAGACTGGAAGATCTGTTTCCGGCAGCAGATTATATTTTCTTGCCATGTTAAAAAGCATATTAATCGCTCTTTCACCCTCATCCCCTGCATTTACAGTAAAATCATTAACATAAAGGTCAATGTGCTGCCTGATTACAGATAAAGACATCTCCTGGGAGTACTCCTTTATATAGTCATAAGTTTCATCCCTGTTTGCAAAAGCATATAGTATACTGTCATATATTGCTTTTTCAACAGCTTTTATGGTTTCTGTTGACAGGTCTCTTCTTATGGCAATCCCGCCCAAAGGTATGGGAAGAAGGCTGATTTTTTCCCACCAGTTGCCTAAATCCAAAAGGCTCACAAGCCCATGTTCCTTATAGGTAAATCTACCTTCGTGAATAATCACGCCAAAATCAAACATCCCATTTTTAACTGACGGCATTATCTTGTCAAAAGGAATCGGCGTAATATCATACCGGAAGGATGATTTTCCGGCAGACTGCCCGGAAAGGTAAAGATTAAGAAGCATATTTGCGGTTGTCCATACTCCAGGAACAGCAATTGATTTAAGCCGACTTAAATCAACTCCCGGCCTTGCGACAATCAGAGGACCGCATCCCCTGCCAAGAGCTGCTCCGCAATGTAAAAGCCCATATGTTTCAAGCAGATGCCCAATGGCTGCAAATGAAAGCTTTGACACGTCAAATTTTTTTGATTTTGCACATTGATTAAGGGACTCCACATCTTCAAGATGAATTTCAAATGAAATATCGGTGACAATTTTTTTATGGGCAAGTGCGTAAAATATAAAAGTGTCATTGGGACATGTGGAAAAGGCAAGGGAAATAATTTTATTCATATTTTATATATAAAGATTAAAACAGGTTAAGTATAATTTGTTAAAATGCTACTTTAAAAATTATTATTATCAAGCAGGTCTAAAAATCTGAAAACAGCCATGCTGCTTCTTTCAAAAGCAAGGGGAAGATTCCATGATTTTTTATCCCTGATGCCCACAATATTGCTTGCACATCGTATCTCAAGAAAAGGTATATCATAAAATATCCCAAGATATGCTGAAGCAGCGCCCTCCATATTTTCCATACATGGATTAAAATGTAAATACAGGTCACGCTCTCTTTTTTCAGTTGCGGTTATTGTGGAGACAGTTAAAAAAACCCCTTTTTTAACCATAACATTCTTTTTACTAAAATAATTACCTAAGGCATCATGGGCAAGGTTCGCGGCTTTTTGATCTGTGGGGTAAATGTTTTTTATATTCTTTTCCTTGCCCATTAATGAAAATGGAAGTTCTGTCAAGGGGAATCCACCGTGTTCAGGCTCTAACCCGAGGTGAGCATCTATCTCATTTAAGGCAATGCCGATGTCTCCTGTTTGCATGCCTGATTCTTTAAATGCGCCTGCACAGCCTGTTTGGATTATAAGTCGCACTGTTAATAATTGTGATGCGGTATATTCAATAAGCGAAGTTAAGGCCTGCACAGTATTAATCATGCCGGGACCTGTTGCAAGGATCATTACATCTTTTCCGGCAATACACCCCAGAACAACCTTTCTGCGACCTGCTTTGACAGTAGTTTTTTTTTTAATTCTGTCCACAAGCCAGGCAACCTCTCCATAAACCGCTGACAGGATAATTATCACGGGTTTATTTATCACCTTTTTTTAAGATCCATGGCAAGCCCTGCGCCTGCTATTATAAAAATATAATTCATCTTCAGATGCTCAAGTATATAAAGAATTTAATATTTTACCGCTTTCTTTTAAACCTTCCTGGCAGTAGTCGCCTAAAAAATTTCTGATATTTTCTAAAAATTTTATTCCATCTTCATCTTTTTCCGACAAAAGCGCTTCCCTTGCCTCATCAAAAGAAGCCAAAAACATTTCAAGCACATCTTTGACATATCTGTTTTTTCCTACCAGATCATTATAAAGACTTAAATCCTGTGCAAAAAGACGGCCGACCAAATCCAACTTTGTTTTAAAAACAGGTGTGGAGCAAAACACAGCTTCATCCGGCGGTATGTTCATTTTTTGAATAGTTCTGCCCATGCATATTGTCAATAAGTGGGTAAGCCCTTGTACCAGTGCCATATTTTTGTCATGTGCAGCGGCATCCATGTGCGTTACAACGGCATCTTTTTTTATAAATTCTTTTTTAAGCCATTTAAGCCAGTATTCTCCCCTGCCGGGGCAGATAACAACATTCTGCCCCTTTATAGATTCTGTAAGCGGACCAAAAAGAGGATGTGTTCCAAACACCTCGCAGGAAGAATGTTCAAGCATTACTTTAAGTATGGTTTCTTTTAAAGAGCATAAATCGATCAGGGCCTGATCTTTACCAAGCAGTGGACCAATCTTTTCTGCAAGGCTGACAGATGCATGAAGA
Source organism: uncultured Desulfobacteraceae bacterium (assembly GCA_964482535.1). Lineage (GTDB taxonomy): Bacteria > Desulfobacterota > Desulfobacteria > Desulfobacterales > BuS5 > CAYZXU01. The sequence continues at coordinate 3,827 of CAYZXU010000115.1, forward strand.
GGCATTGACAGAACTACAATATCACTCTTTTTTACAAGTTCCTCACAGGTGAGTTCGGTTTTACGGCCTGAAATCAGGACGGTGTGACCGGAATCTGAAAAAAACTTTTCAAACCACTGCCCCATATTACCTGTGCCGCCGATAATTCCTATTATAACTTTATTCATAATATTGCTTTTTGTCTTAAAAAAAGATCTGCTATAACAAGGCTTGTCATTGACTCCAGCACAACATTAATCCTTGGTATGGCTGCCACATCATGACGTCCCTTAATTGAAACTTTTCTTTTATTTCCTGACAGATCAACTGTTTCCTGCTCAACTTCAATAGAAGGTATAGGTTTAACGGCAGCGCGTATGATGATATCATCCCCATTAGATATACCGGCAAGAACCCCTCCGGAATTATTTGTCTCAAAACCTTTTTGCCCGATAGCATCATTATTTTCAGAACCGAGCATTGATGCAGCCTTAAATCCTGCGCCTATTTCAACACCTTTCACTGCACCCACACTCATTATAGCCCTGGCTAATTGAGCATCCAGCTTGTCAAATACAGGTTCGCCAAGCCCCATGGGTACATTTTTTACCAGAATTTCAACTATGCCCCCTAAGGAATCCCCCTTTTTTTTGGTCTCCAAAACCCTCTGATTCATTCTATCCGCAGCATCCATATCAGGGCAAAGAAACATATTATTATTCATAACATCAAGATCAAAACTATCCGCCCTTATGCCGCCAAGCTCAACCGTATATGCAAAAATACTGATATTCTCTTTTGCCAAAACAGCCTTTGCAACTGCTCCTGCAGCAACCCTTGCCACGGTTTCCCTTGCAGATGCACGGCCTCCTCCTCTCCAGTCGCGGATTCCGTACTTGGCATGATATGTTATATCTCCGTGACCAGGACGAAAAATTTCCGAGTAAGGCACATAGGCTTTTGAATCAGCGTCCTTGTTTTGAACCATTATCATAATCGGAGTGCCTGTTGTAAAACCGTCAAAAACACCGGACATAATAACAGCCCTGTCCGCCTCTTTTCTCCCTGTGCTTGCAGGAGAGATTCCAGGGCGCCGCCTGTCCAACATTGCCTGGACAATGGATTCGTTTAAAGGAATCCTTGGAGGGCATCCGTCAATGACAACGCCAACCCCTTTTCCGTGTGATTCACCCCATGTGGATATTTTAAATAAGGTACCGAAACTATTTCCAGACATTATAAAACCATCTCTCTTTAAATAAAAAGTTTATTCTTGATTTTTCTGCAAATTTCACTAACAGACATATCATCTGTATCTATAAAAAAATCCATTGCAGCTTCGTATAAAGGATTTCTAACTGCCAGTGTTTCTTCTATCTCATTTTCAAGCCCTTTTGGGGTTAATGAAGGCCTCTGATCCTGAGTATTGGCATCCTTAAAAATTCTTTTTTTTATTGTATCGGGCTTTGCCCTGAGCCATACAACCCTGCCGCTTTTTTTCATGTTTTTTATATTATCAGGGTCAAGAATTACACCGCCGCCTGTTGCTATTACATGTTTATTTAGACTGCAAAGTTTAAGCATTATATTTTTTTCTTTTTTTCTGAAGGCTTCCCAGCCGTTTTTTGATACTATTTCCTTTATGGTCATACCGCACTCTTTGACAAGCTCGGCATCCGCATCCAGAACAGGCCAGTTCAAATCCTTTGCAAGGGCATTACCCACAGATGTTTTACCTGTGCATCTGTAACCTGTTAAAAAAATATTCATCGCTGATACAGCCTTTCAAAAACTTCCCAGAAATTCGGAAATGATTTTTCCACACATTTTTCATCCTTAATAACCATGCCTGGAACCTTTAACCCTGCAATGGCAAAACACATGGCTATTCTATGGTCGTTATATGTATCTATTTGGGCGCCAAGAGGTTTTCCTCCTTTTATGATCAACCCGGAGTCAAACGCAGTGGCTTTAATACCCATCTTGTTAAGCTCCATTACAACTGAACCAAGGCGGTCGCTCTCTTTTTCTTTTAAATGTGCAACATTTGTTATAACCGTAGTCCCCTTTGCAAAAGCAGCCACAACCGCCAGGGTCGGAACAGTATCCGGCATATCGGACATATCAACCTCTATGGCGGAAAGCTCGCCTCCTTTAACTGCTATGCCGTCATCTTCATAAAATATACTGCAGCCCATGGATTGAAGAACACGCGCTAATTTTACGTCTCCCTGACGTGAATCTTTTGTAGTTCCCTTAACTTTAATCTTTGCTCCTGTAATAGCAGCGGCTGCCCAGAAATATCCTGCCTGGGAAAAGTCAGGCTCCACAGCATAGGCTCCTGCTATGTACTGCTGACCGCCTGGAACAACAAATTCTTCATAACCGTTTCTAACAATCTTTATTCCAAATTTTTTCATTATATCAATGGTCATATCCACATAAGGTCTTGAAACAAGTTCCACAACCTCTATAGTAAGCCCGTTTTTGGTGCATGGAGCAATTAACATAAGGGATGAAAGGTATTGGCTGCTCAAACTGCAGTTTATGGCAAGACTTCCTCCATCTACCATGCCGCCGGTTATTTCAACAGGAGGGCACCCGTTATTATTGACTGAAACAGCCGCAACTCCTATCTGGTTTAAAGCATCAAGCAGATCACGGATAGGTCTCTGGGACATACGCTCAGAACCGGTCAAAAGATATTTCCCGTCACCAAGGGCAGCCACGCCTGTCAAAAGGCGCATGGAGGTTCCCGAGTTTGCAAGATAAACAGGTTCTTTGCAGGGTTTAAAGCTCCCTCCTCTGCCCTTTACTATAATCCTGCCGTCATCCTCTTTGATATTAACACCCATCTGTTTAAGAGCGGCCAGGGTAAGCAGAGTATCTTCGCTTTTAAGACAGTTTTCAATAACCGAGGTTCCGTCAGACAGTGCTGCGGCTATCAGAAGCCTGTGTGTATAGCTCTTTGATCCAGGAACATGGACCACCTGATCCGGGATATTGCCCATTTTTATCTTTATCATAATTTATCACAACCTTGAATTCTTAAAGAGCGTTAAGCACAGCACTCCTCATAACCCCAACAGGAGCTTTTTGGCCTGTCCATGTCTCAAACTGAGAAACCCCCTGATAAACAAACATGGAAGCCCCGTCAACAGTAATGCAGCCTTTGTCTTCGGCTTTCTTTAAGAGTTTTGTTTTTAAAGGGTTATAGACTATATCCATTACAGTCATACCCTCTTTAAGATACTGCTCTTCCACAGGCATGGCATCAATATTGGGAGACATCCCCACAGGGGTTGCATTTATAAGTATCTCGCAGTCAATTTTGTCAATGTGTGAAAGAGGATAATAGTCAACCCCAAGATCCCGTGCCAGAGTTTTGCCCTCGTCTTCCAAAATATTTAAAATAGTCAGGTTGCCACCACCAAATAAAACACCAAAGCCTATGGCACGGGCAGCGCCTCCTGCCCCCACAAGAACAACCTTTTTATTTTTAATATCAACCTTTTCAGACAAGGCAGCCATTGCTCCAAGGCAATCGGAATTATAACCGAAAAGCTTGCCGTCTCTATTTATAACAGTATTTACGGCTCCTATTTTTAATGCATCTTCATCAATTTCATCAAGAAATTCCATTACAGAAACCTTGTGGGGGATTGTTACGCTTGCCCCTTTAATACCCAGCGCCCTTATGCCGGCAACAGCCCCGGCAGGATCTTTTACATTAAAGGCAAGGTATACTCCGTTATAACCGATATGAGCAAAAGCCGTGTTATGCATTACAGGACTCAAACTGTGTGATACGGGGTCTCCCATTAAACAATAAAGAGATGTGGAAGAATCTATATCTATATGTTTCATACTTTTTACTCCAGATTATA
>CAYZXU010000116.1:0-7684 GCA_964482535.1 uncultured Desulfobacteraceae bacterium
GATGGTTCAGACCACTGAAAACAAGGAACAGATTCTCCTGATGCTGTATGATGGAGCCCTGAAGTTTATAAACTCGGCGCTCTTGGGGGTTGAAAAGAAAAATCCGAGAATCAGAGGTGAAAACATATCAAAAATCATAAGTATTATTACGGAGCTTGATTGTGCGCTGGACAGAAAAATGGATAATCAGTTAATAAAAAATCTATCTGGTCTCTATCAGTATATGATAAACCGTCTGACCATTGCCAATGTCAATAATAACACCGATGCTCTTAATGAGGTTGGAAGACTCCTTACAGAATTAAAAGACGCGTTTAAAGAAGCAGCGAAAAAAAACGATGACAGTTTATTATCCGTCCAAGCTCAAGATGTGAAAACAAGAAAAAGGGAAGGAATTGTTTTTGCAGCTTAAATAAAAACGGTTGTAAAAAAACAGGAGGTGTTAAAATGAATACAATAATGAATAATATAACAGGTACAACCAATATCCAGCCCGCCCCTGCTCTATCACAGTCTACGCTTTCTGAAACCAAATCTCAGAGAGCCAAATCTGACAAACAGGTCGTAAAGCAGGCCGTTGAGCCCGATTCAAAGGCAGAGGCAATGGCAGAAAAAATGGCAGAGGAAAAAACAGAGGAAAAAACAGAGGAAAAAGAGCCTGAAGCCAGAAGCAATGTCTCTCAGGATCAGTTAAACGAACTGCAGAATAAGATGCAGAGAATACGTAACATAGGGATTAGTTTTTCTGTGCATGAAACAAGCGGCAAAACAATAGCAAAAATAATTGATAAAGAAACCGGTAATGTAATAAAAGAGATCCCCTCGGAAAAGCTGCTGGAACTCTCTGACAAGCTAAACGAAATGATCGGTATTTTTTTTGACGAAAAAGTATAATTTTTTGTTGTTTCAAATTATTAACAGAACCAAACATCCTCTTTCTTTTCTCCATCAGCCGCCGGTTATATTTCCCTGACAAAAAAATCTGCTTGATTTTGCCCTGTAACCGGGGTATTATTTTTCCAATTGATGTTTTTTTCTATTTTTTTTAAAAAATATTATTATATAAGAGTTAAATAAAAAAAATGAACATTGAAGAAATAAAAACTATAATTATGCACGAGCTTCCCAATATAGTCCGCACGGATGATGAAGTACGCCGGCTTATTCTGGATATCAGCCACAACCAGTTCCTCACCCGATATGAGTCTGACAGGCGTTTTGATAAAATCATGGACGAGCTGGCAGATCAGCGCAAAAAATCTGACGCAAGATGGGCGGAAAATCAACGAAAATCTGACGAAAATCAACGAAAATCTGACGAAAAATGGGCAGAAAATCAGGCAAAATGGGACGAAAATCAAAAAAAATCTGACGAAAAATGGGCAGAAAATCAGGCAAAATTGCTGGCATTAGAAAAAAGGTCTGACGAACGATGGGAAAATAATTATTTAGAGCTTAAAAAACTGCATAAAAAGTACGACAGCGCCATAGGAGCCATTGGCTCACGCTGGGGGTTATATTCAGAAGAATCATTTCGCAACGGGCTTAAAGGTATTTTAGAGGAAAATTTTGATATAGAAGTAATTAACATAAATGAATTTGACGATGAGGGGTTTGTTTTCGGAAGACCGGATCAGGTAGAACTGGATATCATCATAAAAAACGGGACTCTTATTATATGTGAATTAAAATCTTCCATCAGTAAATCCGATATGTATATATTTGAAAGAAAAGTAAGATTCTATGAAAAAAATCATAAAAGGCAGGTAAGTAAAATGATCGTCATCTCTCCCATGGTTGACGAAAGAGCCAAACCTGTTGCTGAAAAACTCGGCATACAGATTTACACAAGCGCTGAGAATGTGGAAAAACTATAGCAATACTTTTTAAAAACCGTATGATGGTGCAGCTACTCATTTCCTGCAAAGCTGAGTATGGGGTATCTGCAAGAATATAAACCGTTATCCAGAACCATCTGAACAGCTTCATATCTCAATATGTTAATAAGAAGCGGTCCCATAAGATTTGCTGTTATATTATCAGGCGATCCCTTAGGCGCATTAACCACCACATAAAGCTTCAAGTTTTTTTCTCCGTCAGCCTCCCATGACATTTCCCTGAGGGTCGGTTTTATATCAACGGAATAATCCGCTTTAAACAGATAAGGATTAATGATCGCAAAGCCCAAATAAGGGTCATCCACAGAATGATACCAGTAAAAAGGCAGCATCTCTTTACGCTCCAGAAGAATAAAACGTTTTTTCCCTTGAAAACCGGGCATGCCCGAAGGCATTATAATAATTTTTTCTTCTTCAATCTGAATTGTCCCAAACTGTGCAGTTTCTATTTCCAAAACCTTTACTCCTTCAATCCTTTTTTTCGCAAAATGCCGGCAGCCCTTGTAAAATCAGTTAACACTCCTTGAGATGACTTAAGATTCTCTTCTCTAATTTTTTCATAAACCTCATGCCTGAAAATATTTACCTGTCCAGGAGCATCTATGCCTATCCTTACACTTCCTTTGGCAACTTCAATAATGCTTATAACTATATCATCACCAATATTAATGCGCTCACCGATTTTTCTTTTCAATACAAGCACAGATTCTCCTTTATATAATCTGCTTATAAATGTAAGCAGATTATATGCCAATTAAAAACAATTTGCTCACGTCAAGTTTAATGTCTTTTAATTTTTTTTTTTTTATGTTATACTGTTTTTGATTTTTTAGAAAAAAGGCATTTAACAATATATGATGAACCTTTAAAAAATCTTAAATTCAAGCCATACAAATCTTGAAAAAAGAAGGCTTTTGAAAAACATTCAATATCGTCATATATAAATAATGTCCATAAATAATATTTTGAAGGGAGATTATGTCAGTAAAAAACCCCGAGTGTCCGCTTTATAATCCTTTAAACTGTAAAGAATACTATAATCCAAAGCTGTGTGCATTTGTAAGAAAAGACAAGGTATGTCTTAAAAAAAAAAAGCCAAAACCTAAGGTAAAATCCAAAGAATAATATAATGCAGCAAATGAGCGAATCAGGCATGCCCTGCTGTTGTTGACAATACAGCAGGATTTATTCCTATTTTTTTAATCGCCCTGCTCCATCGATCCTCCACTGGAACATCGAAGATTATTTCTTGAACAACAGGGCAGGTAAGCCATGCATTATTCATTATTTCATTTTCAAGCTGCCCTTTTCCCCAGCCGGCACAGCCAAGAGAAATAACAAATGATTCAGGTCCCTTGCCTATTGCTATTGCTTTTAGAATATCAATAGTATTGCTGAGGGCAAGATCAGGAGTGATCATAAAACAGTCCTGCCATGAAAAAGGCGAACCGTGAAGTACAAATATTTCGTTAATATGCACAGGACCGCCGATATGTACAGGTATTAATTCAGTTTCAGGTATATTATCCAGCTCAAGCTCTTTGAATATATGCATTCCAGTGAGGTTTGAATGAATACGGTTTAAGATTATGCCCATCACACCCTCCTGAGTATGTTCGCATATACATGAAACAGTCCTGCGAAAATTCATATCATTCAGGTCCGGCATTGCCAGAAGAAACTGACCCTTTAAAAAGCTTGAAATATTTTCCTGCATATTTATCCTGTTTTACTTTATTTCCTTTTGTTTTTTCCAAAAAGATTCTACAGAAATTTACAAACTGAATAACTGTTTAATATTGTTAACCTTGGTGGATTCGTCGCTACGCTCCTTAATCCACCCTACAATTTTATATAAAAGTTGGTAGTTTGTAGGGTGGATTAAGCGAAGCGAATCCACCAAAAAGCATTGAAAAATATTGATTGTTGACCAATTTTTTACCTTAAATATCAAAATAGTTAGAATGGGACAAAATAAATTTGTAAATTTCTGATTCTAAATATTTTTATTGTTAAATTTTATTATATTATCCATTTAAAGTCAAATATGATGTTTATTTAAACCGAAAAAGCCGGATTAACTTCAATAAAACATTATATTGACATTTAAGAATTAATATCCATGTTTTTACAAGATTTTAAATAACAAATATTAATTTCATAAAATCACCATAAGGAGTGAAAATGAACGACAAAAAGCAAACCCATGAATTTAAAACTGAAGTGCAGCAACTTTTAAAGCTTATCATAAATTCCATGTATTCAAACAAAGAAATTTTTTTGCGGGAATTAATATCAAACGCATCGGATGCAATAGACAAACTCCGCTTTAAGGCACAGACTGATCCTCAAATTCTGGGTGATAATACTGAATTTAAAATTAAAATCATACCAGACGGCATAAAAAGGACTATTGAAATAAATGATAACGGGATAGGCATGACATATGATGAAGTTCTGGAAAATATCGGCACAATAGCCAAGAGTGGAACTTCAGCCTTTATGGAAGCCCTGGAAGCCAGCCAGAATAATGACTCCCTGGCGCCTGAATTCATAGGTCAGTTTGGTGTTGGTTTTTACAGCGCTTTTATTGTTGCAGACAGTGTAACACTTATTACAAAGGCAGCCGGCTCTGAAACTGCCGTCAAGTGGGAATCCTTTGGCGACGGTTCCTATACTATTGAAGAGACTGACAAAGATGAACGCGGCACCAGGATAATCCTTGAGTTAAAAAAACAGGAAAAAGATGAACAGGACTTTACGGAAGAGTGGACAATAAAAAATATTATAAAACAGCACTCTGATTTTGTCACATATCCCATAGTAATGGATGTTGAGAAAGACGAGCCCATACCTGAAAATGAACAGATCAAAGATAAAGACGGCAAAACAATAGGGGCAAAAACAAAAAAGGTTGTAAACGAAGAGACATTAAACTCCATGAAAGCCATATGGATGAAAAACAGGCAGGATGTTTCCGAGGAAGAGTATGACGAATTTTATAATCATATAAGCCATGACTGGAACAAGCCGGCGGAGCACATTCATATGAAGTTTGAAGGAACAACAGAGTACAGCGCCCTGCTTTACCTACCCTCAAAAGCGCCCTTTGATCTTTTCAATCCTGAGCGCAAACATGGCGTGCATCTGTACTGCAAACGTATTTTTATTATGGATAACTGCAAAGAATTAATGCCTGAATACTTCAGTTTTATTAAGGGTATTGTTGATGCATCCGATTTAAACTTAAATATAAGCCGTGAAATATTGCAGCAAGACGTTTTGGTAAGAAATATTCGCAGAAATCTTACCAAAAAAATCTTTGAGCTGTTAGAAAACATGGAAAAAGAAAAATATGAAGAGTTTTTCAACGAATTCGGATCAATTCTTAAAACAGGCATCCATACAGACCCTGAAAACAAGACAAAGATATCAGAACTTATTAGATACAAAACAACAAAATCAGAAGACAAATACATATCTTTAAAAGAGTATGTGGATAATATGCAGCCTGAGCAAAAAGTCATATATTATATCACGGGAGATAATATGACTTCGCTGCTGAACAGCCCGCACCTTGAACAGCTTAAGGAAAAAAATTTCGAGGTTCTTTTGATGAACGATCCCATAGATGAGTGGGTTGTACAGTCAATGACCGAATATGATGGAAAGACACTCAAAAGCGCAGAAAAAGGGGATCTTGATCTTGAAGATGATGCACAAAAAAAAGAAAAAGATGAATACACACCTCTTTTCAGCCATATTAAGGCAAATCTGGAATCAACAATAAAGGAGGTTAAACCTTCAACACATTTAAAAGATTCAGTGGCCTGCCTGTCAGGAGACGCTTATGATATGAGCGCCTATATGGAAAAAATCCTTAAGGCTTCTGGCCAAAAACCGCCTGAAGAAGCCAAGAGGGTTCTTGAACTGAATATTAATCATCCTCTTCTTGCAAAGATAAAACAGCTCTACGAAAAAGACAGAAAGGATCCTGTCTTAAAAGAGTACAGTTACCTTCTGCTTGATATGGCTATTATAGGAGAGGGAGGAAAAGTTGAAAACCCGTCTCGTTTTTCACAAATGATAGGTGGGCTTATGGTGGATGCGCTTGGTTAATGACCGGTTTACGGTTAAAGTTAATGAAATTTTTTACAGCATTCAGGGAGAATCCACATATTCCGGCATGCCCTGTATCTTTATCAGGCTTTCGGGATGCAACCTGAGATGTTCCTGGTGCGATACAACTTATGCATATGACCAGGGCTTTGATATTACGATAGATGATATACTTAAACAGGTTAAAAAATTTAATTGCCGGCTTGTGGAAGTTACAGGAGGAGAACCGCTCCTGCAAGCCGGCACACCTGTTTTAATAGAAAGGCTTTTAAACAAGGGGTATGAAGTCTTGCTGGAAACAAACGGTAGTCTTGACACAACCGGAATAGATAAAAGATGCATTAAAATAATCGATGTCAAATGTCCTTCAAGCGGTGAAAGCAAAAAAAACAGGCTTGAAAATCTTAAAAGGCTGACCCCCCTGGATCAGGTAAAATTTGTTATTAAAACAAAAGATGACTATGATTTTGCAAAAAAAATATTAAAAGAGATTCCTGGAATTTCCGGAAACCGTGTTCTATTTTCCCCTGTATCAAAAAAGCTTAAACCTTCTTTACTGGCAGAATGGATTCTTGATGACGGGCTTAAAGTAAGGCTGCATTTACAGATACATAAAATAGTATGGCCTGACATTAAAAAAGGGGTATAATGTGAAGCAAAAAAAAGCGGTTGTCCTGTCAAGCGGAGGCCTTGATTCAACAACTGTAATGGCAATAGCCAAAAAAGAAAACTTTGAAATTTTCAGTTTAAGCCTGTTTTACGGTCAGCGCCACTGGCTTGAAATTAATGCCGCTAAAAGAGTCGCTGCAGCATTAGGTGTGAAAAAACATATTATTATCAATACGCAGCTCGATAAAATAGGAGGTTCTGCTCTTACAGATGATATTGATGTGCCAAAAGACAGGGATATGAAAAAAATGGGTGAAAATATACCGGCAACCTATGTTCCGGCAAGAAATACAATTTTTCTTTCATTTGCCCTTGCCTGGGCGGAAACGCTTAACTCTTCAGATATCTTTATCGGTGTCAATGCCATGGACTACAGCGGTTATCCTGACTGCAGACCTGAATATATTGAAGCTTTTGAAAAAATGGCAAACCTTGCAACAAGAGCAGGTGTTGAAAACAGAACACTGATAAAAATAAGGACTCCACTTATGGAAATGACCAAAGCCCGGATCATTAAAAAAGGGGTTGACCTTGGAGTCGATTATTCCTTAACATTTAGCTGCTATGATCCTTCGCCTGAAGGTTTGTCATGCGGCCGCTGCGACAGTTGTATATTAAGAAAAAAAGGGTTCAAAGAGGCCGGACTTAAGGACCCTGTGGAATATGCCTAAAGCTGCAAAGCCGCAGTTTTGAGTTTTAGGTTTTGGAAAATTTTTGGTGGATTCGCTACGCTTAATCCACCCTACACATTTTATATAAAATTGGTAGGATTGTAGGGTGGATTAAGGAGCGTAAGCGACGAATCCACCAAAATAACTAAAGCTCTTTTAAAAATTCTTCCGACGTATTTATCCTAAATAAAGGCGCAATAAATCCCCTTCCATATGTATTAACAACAGCATCATGATACTCCTGCCTGTGGGCTGTGCAGCAGTCTTTAATAATAACTGCATTAAAGTCGGATGCAAGTGCATCAAGGGCGGTTGTAAGTACGCACA
>CAYZXU010000117.1:0-7485 GCA_964482535.1 uncultured Desulfobacteraceae bacterium
GACAAAGACAGGGTAAAGGTTTCCGTATCTCCGCGAAACCTGAGAAGTTTTGTTCCAGGAGCTGGATTTTGCGAAACCGTAATTGAATTATCCATAAAATCAGACTGTTGAAAACAGACCTCTGAGTTGCAATTTTTTTTAATTTTTTAAAAAAAGTGCTATTGAATAAATTGGCTGGCTGGACCTTCAAAAACCTTCTTTACCTTGAGCTTTAAATCTCTCACATCGGTGCTTTTTACCACTTGCAATCCATAGTTATGCGGTCTTGTATCATATCTATAGCTCAAAAAATCTGTGCATATTATTATGGGAATATTGTAGTAGGAATTGCGGATTGTTCTAAAAAGATCAACACTTTTGAGCGCATCAAACCAGATATTCATAACAATCAGATTCGGTTTTTTTTCTTCAATAATATCAATAAACGTAGAAGTGTCATAGCTTGAAATCACATCGTATCCCTCATCTGTAAGCTCTTGTGTATAAAGGTCTCGAAGGGTTTCTTCATTTTCCACAATAAGTATTCTGTTCATTTTGTCTCCTTTCTTGTAATATTTTTATTGGGGAGTAAACAAAAATAGCCATTGAACAAAATTAAACATTTTTCAAAAGTGAGAAATTATTCTGATAAAAATATTTTTATCAGAAAAAGTATGTGTCTTTATGGTGGAATTTAATTTTTTTACAAAAATAAAAATTTGCAGCAGCAACTGATATGCTGTCATTAGGCAAGTCTATTGATAAAAATAATACCGTTATAAGATACTCTATTTTTTATCGTTTGAAGTATCAAACTTATAAAAAAGAATAACAGGTTTGGCAAGAACTTTTTTGTTTTATATGAAAAAATTTATTTTTTACCCGCCGATTGCGTGCATCTGCTGAGTAATGCAATCCAGATGGAAAGCATCCAAATCGTGAGCGTCGGGTTTCATTGATACAGCCTTTAATAAAATTTTCGCAATTTTTCCATCATTACATCCGCTTCTTAAAGCACTCTTTATATCCACCTGCTGGTCAGACAAGAGACAGGGCTTTATCATCCCGTCCGCTGTTAATCTTAACCTGTTACAGGATTTGCAAAATTTGTGACTCATTGCGGCTATTAACCCGATTTCACCTTTTGCTCCATTAAATTTATAATAAAGGGCAGGACCGTCATTAACCTGCCGTCTCGCTATCGCATTTAAATGCCCCAAACTGCTTATCTGCTCTAATATTTCCGACGCGGACAGGTAAAAACCTGGGTCCATATGAAAAGTTCCAACCGGCATATATTCTATAAATCTGATTTGGACAGGATATTCAAATGTCAGTCTTGCAAAATTTTCAAGTTCGTCATCATTTATTCCCTTAAGCACAACCACGTTAAGCTTAAGGGGGCTCAGGCCTTTTATGTGCGCCATTTCAATGCCGTCCAATACATTTTGAAAATAGTCACGCTTTGTTATCTTTTTAAATTTTTCTCTGCTTAATGTATCAATACTGATATTTATTCTTTTAATGCCGGTCGATATAAGTCTATCAATATTATCTTTAAGAAGAACTCCGTTGGTGGTCAGTGATAGATCTTCTATGCCGTCTATACTATTTAACCTGCTTAAAAAATCGTATATCCCTTTTCTTACAAGAGGCTCACCTCCCGTAACCCGGACTTTTGATATTCCAAGCTTTGCTCCGGCTTTGACTATGCGAAGTATCTCCTCATACTTTAATATTTCTTCATGGGGAAGCTGGGTAAAATTACTCTGGGGCATACAGTAGATACAGCGCATATTACAACGATCTGTAACAGATACCCGAAGATAATTAACACGTCGCCCGTATCTGTCGATTAATGCTCCAGCCGCTCCTGCTTTTATTTTTTTTGCCATATGAAACTTTCGGTTACTTTATGTTAAACTTGCGCCTGTAATCAGGATTGTCAATCATAGGTGGTCTTTCCTGACCTTTAAATTCAAAAATATCCTGGGTGTATTCATTCTGGGCAAGCTTATACTGTATCATTTGGCCAAAAAGCTCCTTTTTCAGATTGATTCGCCCCAGCCGTTCCAGCCTGTTTGTAAAAGTTTTTAAAATTACAAATGCCATTCTACCCAGTGCTTTAGTGTCCTGATTTCTGTGCACCCGCTTTTCAAGATCAACCTGGGCTATATTATCAAGCCCCCATTTTTCACAAATATCTAAAATCATACTTGTCTCAATACCATACCCTATGGGAAAAGGAATCTGTTCAAATATATCCCTGTAGCCTGCATACTCTCCTGAAAGAGGCTGAATTATCTGTGTCAGTTTAGGGAAAAAAAGTGAGAATAAAGGTCTTATCATAAGTTCGGTAACTCTCCCTCCACCTGTTGGTCGGAGTCTGTTTTTTCCTACTGAAATCGGTCTGTCATAAAAGGCTTTTACATACTTTATGTTATCATAAAGCAAAAGAGGCGCCACAAGGGCATATGCAAATCTATGATGAATATTTTTTATGTCGGCATCAAGATATACTATTATATCACCCTTTGTAACATAAAGTGCCTTCCAGAGATTCTCGCCCTTGCCCTTGTAATGTTCCAGATCAGGAAGTATATCATCAGCATTATAAACATCCGCGCCGTAAGACTTTGCTATATCCACTGTTTTGTCTTTCGAGCCCGAGTCGATAACAACGATTTCATCGAGAAGAGGATAACGTGTCATCAGTTCCGATGTCATGATTACAATCTCTTTTGCAATGGTTTTTTCTTCATTTAATGTGGGCAGGCACAGAGAAATGGAAAGATTTTTTTTCTTTTTTGTTTCAACAAGCCGGTTAAGATCATTAAATTCAGAGTAATGGAACGTATTATTCTTGAGCCAGTTATTGGTCATCACATACCCCGCTGTCTATAGCCATAATTATTCCTAAAACCTGTGCTATGCCTTTAAACATAGGCTCTATTTCCATTTTTGCATTGTTAAGATGATAGTTGTCGCCGTGTGTAATGCCGACTGTTACGGCAGGTATATTGCGTGAAAGAAGAAGTGAAAGTTCAGACTCACTGTGATCGCTTAAAGGTTTTATGCCCAGAACGTTCATTATTGCAGCAGCATTTTTAACTATGGGATGGTTATAATTAAGCCTTGAGGCATTAACATTACTGATGGTTTTCAGCTCAAGACCAACTTCATTTTCATTGCCGATTCCCGCCACTATATCAGAAATATCGTTAAAAATTTCTTTTACCATTTTATCGGAATCACTCTGTATCTCAAAGCCGAGTTTTGCGTCAAAAGCAATTTTTCCGTGCTTAAAGCCCCCTCCAATTTTACCGATAATTACCCTTGAACGGGGTCTCTGGGGAAGACGCAGCTTCAATATCTGGTTAATTACATCATGCAAAATCAGTATGGCATTGGGCCTGAATCTGGAACCCCATCCATCTGCTTCTGATATTATACATTCAACTTCGCACCTGATCATACCGTAAGAATAATAATTAAGCCTGCCTATCTCAACACCTTCAAGGCAGACAGCGCCCCTTATGGGAGTTGGCCATGTTTTTAAAAGATGCCTTATGCCCCTTAAATTTCCCTGACCTATGGATTGTACAACACCGGATAGAACAATGTCTGAATCAAACTCCAGATCGAGTTTTTGAAAAATCATTGGAAGAGATGCCAGAACACCTATGCTTAATGAATTATCGAGTATACCTGGTCCGGAAATTGTTTTTTTTTTTACAGTAAAATTATGCTCAACGCTGTTTTGAATAAAGGTGTCAAGATGTGCAATAATAAAAATAGGTGGTTTTGTTCTGTCTTTTCCTCTTATAATTCCTATGGGGTTATGATATCCATCTTCAGTGCATTCATCCACATGGTATTCAGCCAGCCTGTCTAATAAAAAACCGGCCCTCTCTTTTTCCCTGAAAGTTGGAGAGGGGATCTGCCCGAGTAATACAATGTTTGTTATTATAGTCTCCTTCATGGATTCTATTACTTCAACAAAAGAGGGAATTAAATCAAGATAGTTGCTCATGCCTTCTCCGTTTAATATATCTATTATACAGGTAATATCACATGGGGTTTGAATAAAAATTTATAGCCTGTCTAATTAGCGCTCCTTAAGATAATTCTGAGCATCCCTGTTACCCTTTGATGCCGCAGTTTTAAAGTCATCCATTGCCCTTTCCTGCTCACCTGAAATTAAATACACCCTGCCCCGTCCATAATAGTAGATACCTTTTTCAGGATTAATACCAATTGCTTTATTAATGGAGTTAACAGATTCCTTAAAAGCACCTGTTTCTCCGTATGATACACCGAGAAAAAAATAGGCATCACTTTTTTTTGGGTCAAGTTTAATGGCTTCTTTAAAATATTTTATAGCTGCTTTATCGTTTCCGTAAGTCGAACAAAGATTCCCCTGACTCATCCAGTATATATAATTCTTAACAGGTCTATCCATTACCGTGGCATCCTCTGCCATTTTTATTTCTCTGCTTTCCGGCAAGGCTTTTGTACGTTGGGCAGACA
Source organism: uncultured Desulfobacteraceae bacterium (assembly GCA_964482535.1). Classification (GTDB taxonomy): domain Bacteria; phylum Desulfobacterota; class Desulfobacteria; order Desulfobacterales; family BuS5; genus CAYZXU01. The sequence goes on from CAYZXU010000117.1 coordinate 4,510, forward strand.
GAGCTTTATCCTTAACTTTTTTATCATTGGCAATGCTTTTAAAATAATCTGCAGTAGCTTTGATCTTAGGTATATCTATGGTGGTGGATGACCATGCCCTGCCTTTTTCCATGTCAAATATCATGCTGAATTTTCCCATGTCAGGGATATCCAACAGTTTAACATGTTGATCCGTTAGTATAAATTTACTTAGTGCTTCAACGCATTTTGTTATATCAATATTAAAACTCATAAGAGGAGTATCAGAAGGTTTTTCCTTAAGGTTTTTAACGATAATAATTAAATCAGTTAGCCTTCTATCATCAGGGGCAATAAGCATTAAATTATTAACTGTTGTTATCCTGAATTCATAGTTTATCAAAGAGCCCTTTGCGTTTGAATCCGGCATTTTATTGCCTGTTGGGAATAATGGAAAAGCGAACTTCATTCCCATGACTTTTTGACCTAACACAATGCTGTTTTTTGTTCGGGAATATAATCCGGCAGGATCAATATGATTCTCTTTTCCCATCAGCTTTATAATATCGGCAAAGTGTTTTTCAGACCATGGAATATAAACCTTTTCTAAAAAATCGTCTTTTGCGCTGGATTCCTTTAAAACAGATATGAATTCACAATCCGCTTTATCTTTATTTAATGAAAAGCCGCCTGCATATTCTCCGGTAAAATTATCACATAATTTTATCAGGCCCGGCATATCCACATTCATTTTTTCATACACCTTGCCAAAACGGTTATTAATAAATTCAAGCATGCCTTTTACATCATAACTCCGGGATTTAAAATTACACTGGTACTCAGGATTATATGCGTCTAAAATCGTTGTCGCACCGCCCTTCTTAAAAAGTCCGGCAAGCTCGGTTCCGGCTAAAGCTTTTGCTTCACAATAATATTGCAGCCTTACCTCATTAAAATCAAAACCTATTTTTAAAAACTCCACCTGGGCTGCTGCATCAAGTATGTTAACAAGCATAGCCCTTGCCTCTTCAGGGGTAAAGTCCAAATCATTTCCCAAATCTTTTTTGGGTAATTCATCAATTTTATTAATCGTTTCTTTAATCTTTGCATCATTTTTTTTAATAAGACCTGCCACACCTATCTCTATCAAAATTGAATGTTCAGTCCGGGAATTAGACAAACTTGCCAGTTGGGATTTAATATTATCAGGAACAGTTTTTTCTTCAGAAGGAATAATGGGTATGATATAGTAATCAGAACCCGCAACTCCGTTAAATGTTGCCCGAAAATTTTCATTAGACTCTTTAAAAGGTATAAGTATATACATGTCAGGCTTAGGCTCTTTCACCACAATCCCGATGATTATTAATCTGTTTGAATCTATCCAGCCGGTTCCCTGCAGGACGCCCTTCAGCATAAGAGTTGGAGAAATAGATGGCTGTTTGGATGAGGAGGCGGACAGTTTGTCAATTGTGTTCAACTGCTGCTCTAAATTACTGATTTTTACCAAAACATCCAGCAACGGCGGTTGATTTTTTTTTGCAAGAAGAGGGCTGAGTGAAGTAAAAATTACTGCGAAAAAAACAACGATGATAATGGAAAACTGTTTTCGGATAAATTTGATATTCATCTGGTTCTCCTTAGGTTTTATAAAATAAAAAAGCAAAAAAACCTGTTAAACTAACACCCTGAAACTTTAATTTTAACGATACTATTATAAAAGCATGTTATCTGTCAAAGAAAAACCAATTCATTGATTATTTTAAGTTTTCTGCTTGATAAATTACCATTTTTTTTTTAAATTATATTTTATGGGCTATGTATTCGATTTTAAAGATGCCGTGGCTTACGAAAAGTGGTTTGAAAAACGGCAAAACAAATTCGCCTTTGATATGGAAACCCGGCTTATGCTGAAAATGCTTAAGCCCATGCGAGGCGCTTCTGTGATAGATATAGGCTGCGGAGTAGGAGCAAACCTGTTGCCGCTGCTTGAATCCGGAATCGAGGTTACAGGGGTGGATCCTTCTCCTTACATGATTGATATAGCACAAAAAAAGGTGGGGAATCGTGTTGATTTTTACAGAAGTTTTGCTGAAGACCTTCCATTTGAAGACAATTCTTTTAACTATGCCTGCCTTATTACAACACTTGAATTTTCTGAAGATCCGGTAAAAGCAGTTGAAGAAGCCTGCAGGGTCGCAAAAGACAGACTCTTCATAGGTATTTTAAACAAACACGCCATTAAAGGTATTCAGATCAGAGTCAGGGGCATGTTCACAAAAACAGTATATCACCATGCTAATCTCTTTAGTATCTGGGAAATCAAACAGATAATAAAGGATACTGTGGGGAAGGTGCCTGTTTCATGGGAAACTGTTTATCATCTGCCATCGGTTTCAGGAAAATTAATTTCAAGTATAGAAGAACATTCCGGTCTGACCAGGGTCTCTCCTTTTGGATCATTTGCAGGCATAGTAGCAACTCTTATGCCGAAATACAAAACCAAATCTATTCCGGTTTTTTGCCGTCCCGAACGTACTGTTGGTGCAACGGAAAGCTGATTTTTTATTCAAAAGCTGATTGCAGACAGCAGATGTCCTGAATGCGGAACACAAATTTATGGTATTGGATTGCAGGATTAAAAATAAAAAATTATTCAAAAAAATTTTCATTTACGGAAGAATGATAAAGTTCAGCCATACTCTCTTTGCTCTTCCATTTGCACTTTCAGCTATGATTCTGGCAGGCAGGCAAAGCAAGCTTGCTTTAGGAGATATTTTATGGATTTTGCTTGCCATGACAGGGGCGCGTTCCGCTGCCATGGGCTTTAACAGAATAGTTGATGCAGGCATTGACGGAATAAACCCCCGTACTCTGGCGCGGGAAATCCCCTCAAACAGGCTCTCAAAAACTTCTGCCAAAATATTTGTGCTTTTATCTTCACTTTTATTTGCCTTTGCCTCTGCAATGCTGGGAAAATTATGTTTCTTTCTGTCTTTTCCGGTGCTTTTCATACTC
>CAYZXU010000118.1:0-7197 GCA_964482535.1 uncultured Desulfobacteraceae bacterium
TGCCGCTGTGCCAGGAAAATTGCCCCCTTGGAGTAAATGTTCAGGGCTATATAGCTCTGTCAAAAGTAAAGCTCTACAAGGAAGCATTGGAGTTGATCAGAAAAGATAATATCCTTCCGGGTATATGCGGCAGGGTATGCACACATCCCTGTGAAGCTGCCTGCAGAAGAAATGAGCTTGATGACTCTGTGGCAATCAGAGATATAAAGCGGTTTCTTGCGGACTATGAAATTAAAAACAGTATAACTCCGGATATTCCGGTTATAACCGAAAACGGCAAAACTGCTGCTGTCATTGGCTCAGGTCCAGCAGGTCTTGCAGCCGCAGCAGATCTTGCATTATACGGTTATCAGGTTACTCTCTTTGAAAAGAAAAAAAAACCAGGGGGACTTCTCAGGTACGGAATCGGGAAACATCGTCTTCCGGAAGATATTCTTGACCTTGAAATAGATTATATTAAAAGGCTCGGCGTAAAATTCAAGACTTCCTGCCCCATTGATTTTTTAAAACAGTTTACTGATTTAAAGGAAGAATTTGATGGAGTAATTATTACTTCAGGCACATGGTCAGACATGAGGCTTGGCGTACCCGGAGAAAATCTTGAGGGTGTAAACGGCTGTATCTCATTCCTTACAAGGATAGATGATGAAAAAACAGGAAAACTTGATGCTAAAGTCGCTGTAATCGGCGATGGAAACGCAGCGTTTGATCTTGCAAGAACACTTCTTCGTCTTGGAGCTGATGTCACAATTTTATCATGGTTTCCTGAAAACCTTATTCCGGCAGACAAAGAAGAAATTACTGCTGCAATTGAAGAAGGTGCTGTTATAAAAGAGAGCCTTAAAACAGTTGAATTTAAAGGGGAAAATCAGAGACTCAAGAGTATCGTTTTAATGCCTGCAGAGCTGGGGGCGGCAGACTCAAACGGTATCTGCTGGCCGGTGGTCATGCCTTCTGCCGAACCTGTTGAGCTTGAATTTGACATGGCATTTGTGGCAATCGGACAGAAAGGCGTTCTTAAGGAAAAAGAAAAGATAGCGGCTTTTAAGGTTACAAAGAGCGGTTATATTCAGGTGGATGAAAATTTTCGGACGGATATTGCAAATGTTTTTGCGGCAGGTGATGCGGTTTCAGGGCCGACATCGGTGGTGGAAGCCATGGCATCCGGAAAAAAAGCAGCTCTTTGCTTTCATAAGGATATGCTTTGCATAGATCCGGAAGAATATTATAACCCATCGCTCTCTTTACGTCCTTTAAAAAAGGATTATCCTGCAATACCCGATGATATGCCATCGCTTTCACGTCCTAAAATGCCTGAAAAACAATCTGCTTTTAGAAAAAATAGTTTTTCTGAAGTAGCCCTGGGATTCAGTGAACCACAGGTTGTATTTGAAACTGAAAGATGTTTGCAATGTGGAGTATGTTCCGAGTGCTTCCAGTGTGTAAATGCATGTGAAGCTGCAGGCGCAATAAACCACCTGGAGATGGAAAAAGAAATAATCGAGCATGCAGGAGTAGTAATTGTTGCAGATCCAAAGGCTGCCCCGTCTGCTAAAGGGGAAGATGTTATAAGAGCATACGGCCCTAAAATAGCAAAACCGGATATTTATGCCATGATACTCAGAGGTTTTGCATCTGCTTCAAAAGCCATGATACTGCTTGGTGAAACTCTCCAGCATAAAGGTCATGGATTCTCATTTTCACCCCCTGAGCCTGGTTTAAATGACAAATTGCGCATTGGTGTTTTTGTTTGCAGTTGTAATAATTCCTTAGGCTGGCTTGATGAAATGACCTCATATGTAAAAGATTTAATTCAACGAGAGGACGTTGTGCATGCCGAGGTAATATCTTCTGCATGTGTGGAAGATGGCACGGCCAATATCATAAGAACCATTCATGCCAGGGGGATAACCAGGGTAGTGCTTGCATCCTGTGTATGCTGCCCCTTGAACTTTGTCTGCAGCGCCTGCACGGAGCCAAGAAGCCGTTTAAAGCATGCCCTGTTTAACAGGACAGGTATCAGCCGTTCAATGGTGGAGACATGCAATCTCAGAGGAGAAGTCCTGCGTCTTATAGAAACTGATGCCCAGCTTGCCTTTACAAGATTTACAGGTCTTATAGACCGTTCAATGGATCGAACAAAAAAGCTTAAGCAGCTTCCTGTGCTTGCAAGAAATTATAATTTTACCACAGCAGTAATAGGAGCGTCTGAAGCTTCGCTTTACAGCTCTTATACACTGGCAAAAGCAGGATATGAAGTATTGGCCTTTGGTATTGCCGGAAATTTTTCGGCAATGGAACTCTCTCATCAAAACATTCATTTTTTTAAAGGTTCAGATGTAAAAGAGATTATTGGCTCGCTTGGTGATTTTCAGGTAATTTCCGAATTAAACGGACAGACTCGAAGCATGCAGGTTGGCGCTGTGGTATTAGATGAAAAATCGAGAAAAAAAATTAAATTTATGTCCCAGCATTGGTTGCCAGGCAGTACTGTATCATCGGCGATACAACAAAAAGATTTGCTTGGAGTCCCTTTTTTTAATCCTGGAGAAACTGCGGTTTCAGGACTTTTTTTGTCGGAACCACCTGGAATAAATGCCTCTAACCGTCAGAAAGGCGAGGCTGCCGCCGTACATACTGCAGCCATTATGCCAAAGGGACCGCGCCAGAGCAGGGGGTATTACTCCATGGTGGATGTGAATCTTTGCCGCGGATGTGGCCGCTGTGCAATGGTCTGCCCATACCATGCAATATCCTTAAACAGTAATTCTCTCGGAGGTTTGTGTGCTGTGGTTGATGTTACTCTATGCAAGGGGTGCGGCAACTGTATTTCGGTATGCCCCACAAATGCTCTTGACACACCATACCGTGACCAGACTTATCTGGAACAGACACTGGAGGAACTCTTAACTTCGTGTCGATAACATTTTTATTTTTGAGCGAGCCATAGATAACGGTTTTTTTATAATATGAAAAATATTAATATAATTCTATTCCTTTGCAACTGGAACCCCCACGCAGCCTACCAGACTCTTCAGGACATAAAGGCTGAAATACCCATGTCCATAAGAATGGTCAGAATTCCATGCACGGGAATTATCAGTAAGGCGCTTCTTATAAAAGCTTTTGAAATGGGCGCCGATGGCGTGGCGCTTGCGGGCTGCAAGTCAGGTTCATGCAGATATGGAAGCGGTACATTTACTGCCAGTGAAAATACCGAAGATATCCGCAATATTCTTGAAATCTTGGGGCTTGGCAAAAAAAGGATGCGTCTTGAGACTTTTTATCCTGATGATTCAGAAGATCTCCTTGATTTTTTAAAAGAATTTTACATGGAAATAGAATCGTTAGGGCCAACCCCTGTAATTTATAAAAAGCAGAAGATTGCTCCTTCAATTGACCATAAGGCGCTGTCTGATATTGCTTCTTATCATGATGTATTTGCCTGCCAGGACTGTGGAAAATGCACATCTTCATGTCCACTGGCGCTTAGCGGCAAACCTTTTTCTCCAAGGGAGGTTGTCGGCTCAATCCTAAAAGGTGAAGTAGATTCAAAAGCTCTGGTAAGCGATATATGGTCTTGCCTGACCTGTGGTTTATGTTATGACAGATGCCCGGCCGCTGTAAATTTTCCGGAGTTTATAAGGGACGTAAGAAGCTTTTTTAAGATAAATGAACTTGACGTTCGCGAGGCCCACGGAGGTTTTTTTCAATCCGTTATGCGGACTATGACCTGTAAAGAGCTAAGCGGTGATCATTGGGACTGGTTAGACGATAAAATCAGTACGGATAAAAAGAGTAAAATTCTTTTTTTTGGAGGATGCGCTCCCTATTTTGATATATTCTTCAGAAAATTTTTGGGTACAAATTCATGTAATATACTTTCAGATTCCTTGCGTATTCTTAATTTTTTTGACATTCAGCCACAAATTTTAAAGGATGAGCGATGCTGTGGTCATGATCTTTTGTGGTCAGGGGACAGAGAGAATTTTATTAAACTTGCAAACCTTAATGCAGAGTCAATGAACAGCCTTGATATTGAAGAGGTTATTACGGCGTGTCCTGAATGTTACAGAACCCTTTCCCATGATTACAAAGAGTTCGGAATAGATCTTAACTTCAAGGTAACCCATATATATGAATTTATTGACAGGGAGATTAATAAGGGGGCTGTAAGTTTCAAGAAATTAAACAAAAAAATTACATACCAGGATTCATGCCGTTTAAGCAGGTTTGAAGGAAAGGCGGATCTTCCAAGAAAGCTGATAAGCTATTTGAACACAAATGGTTTTTGTGAAACTGCAGATTCCGGTAATGCGGCAATCTGCTGTGGAAACAGCGCATGGACAGGCTGTGATTCATACAGCAAGGCTCTTCAGATGAAACGTTTAAAACAGATAAATGAGACCGGAAGTGATCTTCTTGTTACATCGTGTCCCAAGTGCCAGATACATTTAACATGTGCAATGGAAAATTCCTTTTTTGATAATAACTCCGGCATAAAGATGTCGGATCTTACATCGATTATTGCTAAAACAATTTACTGGAAGTAAACTAAGGATAAATAGATTGGTAAAGTTTTCAGATAATATTGCATCAGATAATGCCGTGCGTTTAGGTGTTTATGTATGCCACTGCGGGCTTAATATCGCCCAGACAGTGGATTGTAAAGAGGTCGCTGAAAAAGCATTACTTCTTGACGATGTTGCTGTATCAAAAGATATAGGCTATGCATGTTCCGAACCCGGGCAGCAGGAGATAAAGGAGGATATCCGCAAGTTCGGTCTTAACAGGATTGTCGTAGCCTCATGTTCTCCAAGACTCCATGAACCAACATTTCGTCAGATGCTGGTTGCTGCTGACCTTAATCCATATCTTCTGGAAATGGCAAATTTAAGGGAGCAATGCAGCTGGGTACATATGAACGACACAGGGGCTGCCACAATAAAAGCCATGGAACTCGTTGAAATGGCAGTTGCCCGTGCCCGGCTCTTAATGCCCCTTGAAGAAAAAAAAGTTCCTTTAACAAAACGAAGCCTTGTCATTGGAGGAGGAATTGCAGGAATTCAGGCAGCTCTTGATCTGGCTGATAACGGTTATGAGGTCGTAATGGTTGAAAAAAAACCATCAATCGGCGGCATAATGGCACAGCTTGATAAAACCTTTCCCACAATGGACTGTTCCATCTGAATTCTCGGTCCGAAGATGACGGATGTCGGTCGGCATCCTAAAATAAAACTTTACACCTTAAGTGAAGTTTCAGATGTTAAGGGTTATGTGGGTAACTTTGATGTAAAAATCAAAAAAAAGGCCCGTTATGTCATGGAAAATGAGTGTACTGCCTGCGGTGAATGTGCAAAGGTATGTCCTGTGGTGCGGCCTGATGAGTTTAACATCGGACTTTCTTCACGCAAGGCCATTTATTCTCCGTTTCCCCAGGCTGTTCCCTCAGCCTATGTAATAAATGTCAATGAGTGCTTGGGGCATAACCCTGTTGTCTGCTCAAAGTGTGTTGATGCATGCGATAAAAAATGTATTGATTTTCACATGTCCGATGAAGAGATTGTGGAAAAAGTCGGGTCTATAATAGTCGCAACAGGTCTTGAGCCCTATAATCCTGAAGAGCTTGACGAATATGGATATACAAGGTTTGAAAATGTTTTGACAAGCCTTGAGTTTGAACGCTTGGTGAATGCAGGTGGTCCCACAAAAGGTGAACTCCTGCGCCCCACAGACAGACAGCACCCGAAATCCATTGGATTTATTCAGTGCGTTGGCTCCCGTTCAGCAAGAAGAGGAAAAAGCTACTGCTCGAATATCTGCTGTATGAATACAATAAAAAGCTCCCTTGTTCTAAAGGAGCATTATCCTGACATGGATATCAAAGTATTTTATATTGATATACGCGCATTCGGCAAGGGCTTTGAAGAACTTTACCTGCGAAGCAGGCGTCTTGGAGTTAATTATTTAAGGGGGCTTCCAGGAACCGTAGAAGAGCTGCCTGATAAAACTCTTAAGGTGGCTGTAGAAAATACTGCCACAGGAAAGATTGAGCATTACTCCCTTGACATGCTCGTTCTTGCCCTTGGTATAAAGCCGGCCAAAAGCACCCAAAAACTCCAGGAAATGCTTGGTCTGCAACTGACACCTGACGGATTTTTTTTAGAAGCACATCCCAAACTGCAGCCAGTGGATGCAGCAACAAGGGGTGTTTTTTATGCAGGCTGCGCCGAAGCTCCAAAGGATATAAAGGAGAGTGTTACCCAGGGTTCAGCCGCTGCCATGCGGGCTGTCCGCCTTATGCACGATGGAGAAATTACCACAGAACCCATTACTGCTGAAGTAATTGAAGAAAAGTGTACATCGTGTGGAAAATGTGCCCTGGTATGTCCCTACAACGCAATTTCCGTGAACGTAAAAAGTAAAACTCCTGCGATTATAAATACTGCCGCATGTTCAGGCTGCGGCACATGCGCTGCAGAATGCAGATTTGATGCGATTGTTATGAATCATTTTACAGATGAACAGATTCTTAGTCAGTCTGATTCCATGCTCGCAAATGATCCGGAAAGTAAAATTCTTGTATTTGCCTGTAACTGGTGTTCCTATGCAGGCGCAGACTATGCAGGTGTTGCCAGACTTCAGTATCCGGCAAATGTTCGCCTTATCCGTGTGATGTGCTCCGGCAGAGTGGACGAAAAGTTTATCTGGAATGGATTTTCACAAGGCGCCGGGGTTATTCTTGTGAGCGGATGCCATATTGGAGACTGCCACTATATTGATGCCAACCATTGGACAGAAAAAAGAATCAAAAGAATCCATAAGAAAATGGAAAAAATAGGTATACGTCCGGAAAGGCTTCAGCTTGAATGGATAAGTGCCGCAGAAGGTACCCGTTTTGCAAAAGTAATGGATCAAATGGAAGAACTAAGAAGGGGTGTTACAGAAAAAGAAATAGGGATAACAATGGAAACTCTAAAGAGCAGTCGCCGTGAACGTCATGGGTAAGCTGGTGCCTACTGCGCTGGTAAAGTGCTTCAGAACTGCTACGAGTTCGATGCGCAGTAGGCGGTCAGCTTGACCCGCATGATACTGTTGATTGCAACCATGCTGGATGCAAAATACCTTAGAAATGAGGGAATGATTGCTTTCGGTTAGAAACGGATATTCTTCTGTTTGTGCGTGGGCTTCTCACTA
>CAYZXU010000119.1:0-7108 GCA_964482535.1 uncultured Desulfobacteraceae bacterium
AAATCCAGAAAGGGAACGACGGCCACATCTGGCTGATGATCCATTCCGGCAGCCGTAATATCGGCTTTCAGGTGGCCAAATATTACAACCGGCTGGCCATTAATTTGAACAATAAATGGGGATCAAAAATTCCGCACAAATGGCAGCTTGCTTTCCTGCCCATTGATGACGAAAACGGCAGAACCTATCTCCAGGAAATGCAGTACTGTGTTGATTTCGCCTATGCCAACCGTAAACTGATGATGGAGAGGGTAAAGGATGCCCTGATAGCGGTAGTGCATCCGGTTACCTTTGAGCCTATGATCAATATTGCACACAACTATGCTGCCCTGGAAACCCATTTTCATAAAAATGTTATGGTCCATCGCAAGGGTGCAACTAGTGCCCACGAGGAAGAAATCGGTATTATTCCCGGTTCCCAGGGCAGCCCAAGTTATATAGTCCGGGGCAAAGGGGAACGTGAGAGTTTTCAGTCCTGTTCCCATGGAGCCGGTCGTAAAATGGGACGTAAACAGGCCCAGCGACAATTGAATCTGGAGCATGAGCAAAAATTGCTGGAAGACCAGGGCATTATCCACTCAGTTCGCAGTAAAAGGGACCTTGATGAAGCGTCCGGGGCATATAAGGATATAGATGAAGTTATAGAGAATCAACTTGATTTAGTGGAAGTGCTGGTTGAGTTGCGCCCTTTGGCGGTGATTAAGGGGTAGGTTCCAGGATGTATAGAGCAATGATTGGTTCTTTCCGTAATCGTTCACCCCTAATGTGTACAGGGGCCGCTGAACGGTTTTTTTCAAACACTGAATTAATGAGGAGGGCTTGTATGACAAAACAACAATCTTTCACAAAAATAGAGAATGAATTACTTCCGGAATTCAGGAGAAGAATAGGAACTGCTGAATCCACTGAAGATGTGAAGAAATTTTATGTCTATACCATGCAGGAACTTTTTAATCGGGTCTTTTCCGGTAAAATTGATCTGGAGTACGAAGATGTTGTCCTGCTCCCGGATCAGGCCCCCTTATTCTCATTTAACAAACGTATACAGGGCATGGAGGATTTTACCTCTGTCTGGAACAGTTCAGACCTTCCCCGTGTTGTCTCACGTTTTACGGATTCAGCTTTGAAAAATTTAAAACATTTAGAAAAAAACCCGGCGAAAACCGAGTCAAAGATTAGGATGTAACCGAGTAGCTTGTTCCTGTGAGCCTTAGGGTTAATGAGTTTAAAAATAATTGACTACAAAAATCTGTGTCTCATCGTGTTGTCAACTCCCTGTATATACGCATCAGCTTGTCAGGAAGCTCATGCACGTCGGATATAAGATTATGATGAAGATTCCCATACAGCTCATCAAGACCGGAATTTTCATTTAAATTAACGGTTATTGCATGGGTATAAATATTTTTTGAAAATGTTTCAAAAATTGCTTTTTTTGTGTCTTCCATGGCATATTTTTTTTTATAATCAAGATCATTGGGGAAACCGTCTCCAAGTATAATAACAAGCTTGAGCTTTGAGGAGACCTTTTCCATAATCCTTGATGCATGACGTATGGCTCCTCCCATGCGCGTACTCCGTTGGGGCTCCATGGCATTAATTCTCTGTTTTATATTATTATCAAGTTTTTCATCAAAATCTTTTACATGATAATAATCCACACCAAGGCGGCCTGTTCCTGAAAATCCGGCAATTGCAAAAGAGTCTCCAAGCACTTCAAGGGCTTCGCAAAAAAGCACAATTGCCTCTTTTTCAATATCAATGACTCTTTTTTTTAATCCTGAGACAATATTTGCGGTGGATCTTGAAAGATCCACAAGAAGCATTACAGCAACATCCCTTTGCTGTTTTATTTTTTTAATATACAACCTTTCTGAAGGTGTGTGCCCGGATTTTTTATCAATGGCAAAGTCCAAAAGAGCTTTATAGTCGAATTCGTCTCCCTCCACCCAGTGTCTTAGAATTTTAAGATCTTCAGGCTTCATTAATTCAAAAGAAAAACGTATTCTTTTAACAAGGCCTGAATAGTCATTAAGTGTTTTCTCATAAAATCCATTATTGCATTCTGGAATATATTTATCGAGCACCCTTACATGGTCATTAAGATAATCCCGGATATTGAAATCCCATTCAGTGTACCATGAGGCATCGGGAGCGGTATCCTGACTATCCATGATTAAATCTGTTTTTTTAAAAAAACTTTCAGACAGATCGAGATCCGACAGATTTAATGTATCACCCTGCAAACAGTTTTTATTTGAAGAGATAATAATCTCTTTTATATCATCGCTGTAAATATTTCCGTTTTTTTCCATAAGAATCTTTCTTATTTCGGATTTATATGCTTTATAACCGGCTTTTTTAATAATGGATTTTATTTTTTGAGCAAGCTGATCAAATTTTTTAAATGCCGAATAAAAAAGCTCCGGTCTTATGTGCCTGTTAAACGGAATTTGCATCGGCGTATAAGAGTCTTTAATGCTTTTTTTATTTAAAGATTCCAGCAGCATTTTTTCTATCTTATCATAGGTGGCTGCAACAAGCTCGGCAGACGCCTCAACATTATCATCCTCTTTCATCCTGTTATTAAACAGATCAACCATGTCTTCAAGCTGCGCTGTTTTCTGTTTGCCCGGTATTATATCAAGGGCTATCCAGGCATAAAGCAAAGACAGATCGCAAAATTTGCCTGATCTTTGTATATTATCTGGTCTTTGGATAATAGAGACAGCCTCCTTTTGAAACACAGGAAGGGATCGTCTTATAAGACCGGGATATTTTTTACCAAGCAGTAATTTAAGCCTGCCGTGTTCAAATATGGTAAAAAGATCTGAGGCCAGGCCATACACAGGAAAAGATAAAAAAAACCGTTCCAGATCCGAGATATTTTTATTTTCCGGAGAAAAAGAAAAATCACAGCATTTTTCTTTAAATTTTTCAGCATCAAAATCAAATGTGTTAAATTCATAGACGCCTGATTCCATACGGACAAGGGCTTTATAAAGATTTATGTTTTCTTCTCTTTGATTAAAACTGCTGATTTCATCGGACAGATATATGACTTTCCCATCAGAAAATACAGACGGACAGGTTATATCATCTTTTATCAATGATTTTGAAAGCACAGAAACAGGGCTTATTAAAAGAGGACGCCCTGTTCTTGCCTTAAGGTATCTGCTCAACTGTTGCTCAACCTGAGTCAGAGGGACAGTTATCTGAAGAGATTCGCAAGTATCTATTCCTTGTTTTGAATTAAGTGATAAAAATTTGGTGCCCATCTTTTTATCAGATTTGTACTTTTCCAATCCAAGCAGTACAAATTTTTTTAAATCATCTTTCAGCAAAAGATTCAGGCCGCTTTCAATCCCTTCAACAAAATGTTCACACAGACAAACATCCGTGCCTATAACCTGTTGCAGCATTTTTATCTGCCATTCTCTTTTTAAAGAAGAAAAAGACAAAACCGCCCTGGGAATTATATTGGCGAGATGTTTGGAAAGGTTATAAGATAAATCCTTTGAAAAAGTATTAAAAAGAAGGTCAAGATAGGCTTGTGATGCTTTAAGTTCGCCATGATTTAAAAGCCAGGCAAGGGTTTCAAAGGGTTGTTTTAATGTATATGTCCCTTTTTTCTGCATAGCATCTGAAGTATTAAGAAAATTTTCAAGAAGAGGGCTGCCGCCATGGTTTATTACAGGCACAAGGGATGTCGCCATAAGGCTGCCTATTGTGGGACCCTTATTCCCTGCTTCCCGGACAAGTGACCTGTATTTTTCCATGCCTGCCGAATCTGCCTTGCCTGAAAGATCTATATACCCTACTGCAACGGCTCTTCCAAATGAAATTTCAACAGACATAGCCCATATGCTTTCTTCAACAAGCATTGTTAGCTCTTTAAAAGATAAAGGCTTTTTCTTTTTCTCCATTCTATCAAGAACCATGCCCGCAACGGCAGGATCTGCCGTATGAAGCTGTTTTATTAAGTTGTTATGCATAATAGGCAAATATTAAAAAATATCTTCAATGAGTTCGTCCAGAGTTTCAAGAAGTCTTGCATCATCGGTAAGAGGCAGGGTTATGGCAGCTTTGCATGCCTTGTTTATGGGTACATCTTTTTTTATCAATTTTGCAGCATATATCAACAGCCTGGTGCTTGCACCTTCTGTCAGTCCATGTTCCCGGATATTTCTTATTTTTACGGCAAGAGATACAAGCCTTGCTGCAATTTTTATATCTATGCCCCCTTCACGGGAAACAATCTGAGCCTCCTTATCGATTTCCGGATAATTGAAATCGATTGAAATAAATCTCTGGCGTGTGCTCTGTTTTAAATCTTTTAATATAGACTGATATCCCGGGTTATATGAGATTACCATCATGAAGTCCGGATGTGCAGGTATAACCTCATTTTTTTTATCAATTGAAAGTGTCCTTCGGTCGTCGGTTAAGGGGTGTATCACAACTGTCGTATCCTTTCTTGCCTCAACTATCTCGTCAAGATAGCATATGGCCCCAATGCGCATGGCCCTGGTTAAAGGGCCGTCAACCCAGACCGTCTCATCATTTTTTAACAGATATCGGCCTATGAGGTCCGATGCAAAAAGGTCTTCATGGCAGGCAACTGTGATTAAAGGGCGTTTTAATCTGTGGGACATATATTCTACGAATCTGGTTTTACCGCAACCCGTAGGACCCTTAAGCATAACAGGAAGACGTGCTCCATAAGCCGCTTCAAACAGCTTTGTTTCATCTCCGGTCTCGAGATAATAAGGCTCTTTTTCTGATTTGCAGCTACAAGTTGTTTTCTGCTGAATTCGGGAAGTCATTAATCTGCCGTCTCCTTAAACATTATAAAAAATTCATATTGCTTTAAAATAAAAAAAAGCTTATTTTAGAAGATTGAATTTTAAATTGGTTTTTTACTATAAAAAACACAAATTTTACAAAAAAGCATACTAATACAAATGACAGATAACTGCAATATGATACATAATATTAAATTTGAAGACAAAGAGATAATCCTTGTAGGCACAGCCCATGTTTCAAAAGAGAGCGCCGCCTGCGTTGCGTCTGTTATAGATGAAAATAAACCTGATACTGTTTGTGTGGAACTTTGTGAGTCCAGATATCAGTCAATGCGAAACAAGGAAAACTGGCAGAATATGGATATAATAAAGGTCATAAAGGAGAAAAAAGCTTTCCTTCTCTTGATGAACCTTTTTCTTGCATCTTTTCAAAAAAGAATTGCCAAAAAACTTGATATCAGACCCGGCGAAGAGATGATACAGGCCATAGAATCGGCTGAAAAAGCAGGCGCTGCAATAAACCTTGCTGACAGGGATATCCAAATAACCATGTCTAGAATCTGGAGGTTTTTAAGCTTGTGGGATAAGTTGAAAATTTTTTTCCAGATTATTTTATCCTTTGGCCAGGTGGATGATATAAGCGAAGAGGATGTTGAAAAAATGAAGCAGGAAGATCTGCTTGAATCAATACTTGCAGAGTTTGAAGAATCCCTGCCTGTTTTAAAAGAGATACTGGTGAATGAAAGAGACAGATACCTTGCACAAAAAATTAAAACTGCTTCAGGCAAAAAAATTGTAGCTGTTGTGGGAGCAGGGCATGTGCCTGGAATCAAAAAATGTATTAATGATCAAATTGACATTGATGCCCTTGAATATCTGCCGCCTAAAAGCAGGCTTTCGGCTTATGCCAAATGGGCGCTGCCTGTTATCATTCTTGCGATTTTTGTTTTCGGTTTTTACAGTGGAGGCGCCGGCGCAGGAAAGGATATGCTTTTGTGGTGGGTTCTGTCAAACGGCATATTGGCGGGCATTGGCGCTGCTATTGCCCTTGCTCATCCTCTTACCATCCTGTCTTCAATAGTTGCAGCTCCACTGACCTCGTTAAACCCAATGATTGCTGCAGGCTGGGTTTCAGGATTGGTTGAGGCTTTTGCCAGGAAGCCAAAAGTTAAAGATCTGGAAAACCTGACTGAGGACATTATCTCTATAAAGGGATTCTGGAGCAACAAGTTAACAAGAATACTTCTCGTTATATTATTTACAAATATCGGAAGCGCATTGGGAACTTTTGTTGCCATCCCTTTGATGATGAGAGTTGTTTAATAATTTATTACACACTATTAAAATTTCAAGATTATGGTTTTTCAACATAATTATCAAACCACCAGGCATCCCAGTCTGTTTTCATGATACTTTCAGCAATTTTTTTACCTGTTTTTGTTTTTAATCGCTGCAAGACCGTATCCATCCATTTTTTAGGCGGGATATAGCCTATGTCTGAGAGAGTTTTCAGCTCAAGAATAAATGAAAGCTGATCAGCATCATGGGCAAGCATGGCCTCTTGCGTTTCGCATTTATTAAATTCATCTATCAGGTCAGCAATTGATTCTCCAAAGGGAAGATTTTTCACAGTATCATTAACAGCCTTTTTTTCATCAGGGGTTACATATTTTTTCTGCACATAATTTAAATCTCCGGTTCTTGCCTCAGGCAGATCGTGTACAAGACACATGGAAATCATACGCAGTGCATCAATGTCTTTTGTCATTTTGGACATTATATAGGCTATAAATGTGATGCTAAAGGAATGCTCCGCAACAGACTCCTTTCCTGAACCGAGAAAATGATATCCTGACCTTGGAATATTTTTTAACATTATTGCTTCAAAGAGCAGTTTTGTAATGTTTTCCATTTAAAGTTCCTTATTTTAATTTCGACAGGCTGTTACGGAATGAAAATTTCTTCAAGTTCAAGGCGAAAAATCAATTTAACCGCAGGCATACCAGTTGTATTCCGAGGATTAAATTTATTTTTTAACGCAGAAATTGGATAAATTGCGTTTCGTAACGGCCTGTCGAGGACGTCTTACTTGATAATTGACAAATATCAGAATATTTGTTGTTTATAAATTTATGGCACGAATAGCAAGAGCAGTTGCGCCCGGGTACTCAATTCATTATTTAAGATGTGACCAACAGGGTAAACAAATCTCATAAATCCAACGGGCTCTTAGTCTCCTTAATCGTCTGGGACTTGACAGTATGCTTATAAATCATTGTTGTTCTCACATCACTATGCCCAAG
>CAYZXU010000120.1:0-7102 GCA_964482535.1 uncultured Desulfobacteraceae bacterium
AACTTCGTCAAGCGAATTGGTGTGCAAAGACTGACAACCCCCTAGAATTGCCGCGAGCGCTTCGGTGGTGGTGCGGACTATATTGTTGTAGGGTTCTTGAGCCGTAAGGGAACACCCTGCGGTTTGAACATGGAAACGGCACATCATGGAACGAGGTTTCTGAGCTCCGAACCGCTCTTTCATAATCCGGGCCCATAGCCTTCGGGCCGCCCTCAGCTTTGCGATTTCTTCAAAAAAGTCTATGTGAGAATTCCAGAAGAAAGAAAGTCTACCGGCAAAGTCGTCAACATTAAGGCCTCTTTTTACGCACTCCTCAACATAAGTAATTCCATCATAAATGGTAAAAGCCAGCTCCTGAACGGCCGTGGCACCCGCTTCACGAATGTGATAACCGCTGATGCTTATGGTGTTCCACCTTGGCACCTCGCGGGTTCCAAACTCAATGGTGTCGACTACGAGTCTAAGGCTCGGTTCAGGGGGGAGCATTAATGTTTTCTGAGCTATAAACTCCTTGAGACAATCGTTCTGAATGGTTCCACCCAGTTTTCTCCGATTATAACCTTCATTTTCGGCATTAGCTATATACATTGCCCAGATCACTGAAGCCGGCGGATTAATGGTCATGGAAGTGGTCACTTCTTCGAGATTTATGCCGGCAAAAAGCCGTTGCATATCCTCTATAGTGTCCACGGCAACCCCACAACGGCCACATTCTCCCCGTGCCAATGGTGAATCAGTATCGTAGCCCATCAGGGTTGGAAAATCGAAAGCAACGCTTAAACCGGTTTCCCCATGATTTATCAGGTAATGAAATCTTTCATTCGTCTGTTCTGCCGTGCCTAGACCTGCAAACATGCGCATAGTCCAGAGCCTGGCACGGTACATGGTGGTCTGAACTCCGCGGGTAAAGGGATAACGACCAGGGAAACCAATATCTTCAAGGTAATCCTTGCTCTTAATATCAAGGGGTGTATAAAGCGATTTGACCTCCATGTCTGACACAGTGGAAAACCGTTCCAACCGCTCCGGCAGTTTCTGTAAAGCCTTTTGATATTCCTCTAGCCATTCTTTGTACTCTTGCTCGATGCGATCAATCGCAGACTCTGAAAACATTTTGGTTCCCATAATCCGTTCCCTCCTCACACAAATAACCGGCATTGCATAACCAGTGAGATATTGCAGTCCTTCCAAGAAGGGCAAAGTTTGTTGACATCTAGACAGCCTTTGTCATTATTATAGCTCACAAAAATAAAGTAACAGCCACGTTTGTTTAGTGTCAAACAAATTTTGGTATCTTAAACGCTAGCGGAGATACGGGATGAGGCTACTGATCACTGGTGGGGCTGGCTTTATTGGTAGCCACATTGTTGAAGAGGAGCTGAAGCGAGGAACCGAGATCGCCGTTGTGGACAACCTCAGTACCGGAAAACGAGAAAACATTCCCGAGGGGGTCGATTTTTATGAGATCGACATTTGCAATCGAGATGAACTTTTCCGGGTGTTTGCGGAATGGAAGCCTGAGGTTGTGTCCCATCAGGCTGCACAAGCGTCCGTAAGCGTTTCTATGAAAGAGCCCACCGTGGATGCGATGGTCAACGTAGTTGGGACGTTGCACGTACTTGAAGCCAGCGTTTGCTATGGGGTTCAGCATTTTATTTCTGCTTCCACAGGAGGGGCCATCTATGGAGAGGTTCCGGAAGGGTCAAAAGCCACGGAGGAATGGCCGGTAAATCCAAAGAGTCCTTACGCTGTGGCAAAAGCGTCCGTTGAGATGTACTTGAAGATTTTCGGTGATGTACATGGTCTGTCGTATACAATACTTCGCTACGCTAATGTGTACGGCCCAAGGCAGGATCCTTACGGTGAAGCAGGGGTTGTGGCCATATTCTGCCAGCGCATCCTATCAGAACTTCCTGTCACTGTTTACGCCAGAAGAACAAGGGGCGACGAGGGTTGTATTCGAGATTATGTTTACGTAAAGGACGTTGATAAGGTTCACAGCTTGTGTCTCAGAAAGAGGCTTAGGGGTGTTTACAATGTTTCAACAGGACAGGGTAGAACCACAACGGAGGTGCTGGAAACCATTTGTAGCGTGATTGGTGCGCGCCCCATTGTCAATTTCGATAACCAACGTCCGGGAGATCTGGAAGCGAGCATTCTTGACAACACCAGAATATCCAGGTTTTTTGATGGCTGGACTGATTTTCAATGGGGAATCAAAAAAACCGTCGAATGGTTTAGTCGAAACTATGGGAGTTAATCTGTGAAGATTTGCTAAGAATATACAAAATGTTATGATATCAAACTTTAATATCCTGATAGTTTTTTTTCTTGACTCAAACCTGGATGTTTTGATATAAAATATTTGCTACCTGTTTCATCTTGCCGTTTGGAATTCCTGGTGATCATATTAAAGTTGAAGTGGATATTCGGGTGGGCGTATAGAGTCCTCAAGTTAACAAAGTTTTCGATGTTTTCGATATGAAATGGAATTTAGTGATGGCGTGCCTAGCAAGGTCGTTTGCATTGTTTGTTAAAGGTTTGGCCGCTAGCCATTGAGCAATACAGATATTCACATCTTGGGAGCATGTATATTTTCCCGGCAATTCTAAAAGAGCCAACCTTGTAACATCACGGCAAAGGAGAACACGGGGTCTCTTGTGAATTCCTTTTCTAAAAAGGGGGTGATAAACAGGAATATTAAGGTTATGAACTATTCAAAAGGGTGGTTCATTGAGAAAGTGAATTTTTAGAGGGCTACAAAAACAGGAATGAGGAGAAAGCCATGGCAGAACAACTTCGGCCAAGATGGGGACAGCCTCTGACGGGAATTATTTCTTTTATCTGTTTTTTTGTAGTTGCATGGATTACATGGTATATCTTCAGTGATCCGAGAGGTCCGGTAAAAGCCTTTCCATACCCATTTATCATGTATCTGGCAATGATGATTCTTGTGGGGTTGTGGCAGCACATGTTTTTTGGTGATTGGCCTTTTCAGAATCTGCCACAACCTGCTAGAGGGATTATAGAGACCATAGTTAATCTAATAATTGTTTGGTTCGTTATCCATGTTGTTTTTTACAGAATTCTCGGCCTGGGGTTTAATTTCCTCAGCCAGAGTAACCTCAACGATCTGGCAGCAGCAGGCAAAGCAGTTTTGCCCAACGGGAAAGCATTGTCGCTCGAAGTTATGAAGAAAAAACACTTTGCCGAAAGTGCTGTTGTCTGTTTCGTGCTAATAGGTTTTTTCACCTATCCTTTAGTTACAATCCTATTTGCAAAATGGCCTATTCGCCCAAGTGATTTGCCGCAGCCCAGGGCCGGGTGGGCAGAACTTGGATGGTGTTCGCTAATTACCCTTTTTTTCTATACGATCCTTATTGTTCCTTTCTGGGGTCTCGTTTATGGAAAGCTACTGGGCCAGTCTTTCGCCCTCAACTTTCCATGGTGGGGTAAGATCGCTGGTACGCCTCACTTGCACTGGGTGTTCGGCTGGTGGGAATGGATGATTATTTTCCTCTTCATGACACCTAATGTATGGCGCATGAAACCCTGGAGCGCTATTAACCTGCCTCAACCTTGGAAAGGTATTGTATCTTTCATATGCATTTTTGTCCTGGGATATATTGTTGCTTGGATATGCACAAAGATTGCGCCAGGATGGCTTCCTCACGAAACCATTGAACACCTGAAAGAGGCAAAGCCCAACGATGCTGAACTTATCCGCTTCTTGTGGTATCATGCTGCAGAAATTGCCGGCTTTACCTTGGTTCCCTTCCTTATCTGGCATCATTATTTCGATGATATGTGCCCCATGCAGGACAAGGATTCCTGGGGAGCATTCTGGTTCAGGACAATAGGTACTTTCGTTTTTGCTGCAATAAATTACATATTCTATTACTATATCAACTGGGGCCATTGGGGACTGGGCAATCATCACATGGCAGAGCTTGCCCACAGATTTCCACATGGTGAGTCTCTTGTGTGGAATTTCTGGTGGATCATTCCTCTGTTGTTTGGTGAATGGTTCTTCCACAAGTGGCCTTTTTATGTGCATGATCATGAACATTAAACAATGGTAGGGGGGTACGTGTTATGAGCGTTGCTCAGTTTTTTAAAGACGTGATGAGCATCAATTCAATGCCCGATGATGAAAAAAAGGCAGAGGCGTCAAAGCAACTTTTTAAAAAGCTAAACGCGACGCCTATGCCTGAATATTTTAATTGGGCGGAAGAAGTATTTGAGGGCATACATGTAAAAGAGAGGCCCGAACAACCTGCTTTGATATGGGCTGACCTCGATACGGGCGAAGAAAAAACCTTCTCTTATCGGGAAATGATGGAAAAGAGTAATCAGCTCCTGAATTTTTTGCGAAAACACGATATTTCAAAAGGCGATGTTCTCTACATAATGATTCCAGCTTTACCTGAAATCTGGTTTGCCAGCCTGGCCACAGTCAAAGGCGGTATAGTTTTGGTTCCTACTGCTATGACCATGACAGCTAAAGAATTGGAGTATCGTTTCGATACATATCCGCCTGCTGCAGTGATTGCGACTTCAGATTCGGCCAAATTGATTGATGAAGCCCTCGGTAATTTGGGAATTACACCTAAGGTAAAAATTTGCACGGACGGAATGGATGGCTGGATACAGTATGCAGAGACGGAAAAGGAATCAACTGAAGCGGCAGCTGAAAAGACCAAATCTGACGACATTATATTGTGCTTCTTCACTTCCGGAACCACGGGCATGCCGAAACGAGTAGTGCACACGGCCACTTCTTACCCTGTTGGACATCTGTCTACGGCGAATATAATTGGAATTCGTCCGGGAGATATACATAACAACCTCAGCCAGCCTGGTTGGGCAAAATATGCTTGGAGTTGCTTCTTTGCACCCTTAAATGTGGGAGCAACTGTTGCGGGCTTCAATTATTCCGGTCGTCTCAACGTAGAAAAGTATCTCGAGGCTGTGGACAAGTACAAAGTAAATGTTTTCTGCGCTCCCCCGACAGCATGGCGAGCCTTTATTATTTCTGACCTGTCAAAGTTCAAGTTTGAAGCATTGAGGGAATCGGTAAGCGCTGGTGAACCCCTTAATCCGGAAATAATTCAGACTTGGAAAAAACACACAGGAAACGTCATCAGAGACTTTTATGGACAGACAGAATCTACGGCAATGATTGGAAATCCGCCGTGGTACAAAGACAAAGTCATTCCCGGTTCATTTGGAGAACCGCATTTCATGTATGATATTGTGTTGGTCGATGACGAAGGCAATGAAATCACCAAACCTGATGAGGTTGGGCATATCACGGTCCGCCTGAGTAACTGGCGGGCTATTGGATTGTTCCGAGAATATCTGGGTTCTCCGGACAAGATGGCCGAAGCCTTCCGAGGTAATTATTACTACACCGGCGACCGGGCATACTTCGACGACAAAGGATACTGGTGGTTCGTCGGCCGAGCGGATGATGTTATCAAGTCGTCTGACTACCGTATTGGTCCCTTTGAAGTAGAAAGTGCCCTCGTTGAACATGAAGCTGTCGCCGAGGCAGCTGTTGTCGGAAGCCCTGACCCCAAGAGATGGCAACTCGTAAAAGCATTTGTCATTCTCAAGCCAGGGTATGAACCTTCTAGAGAACTTGCTCTTGATCTATTCAAACATTCGATGAAAGTTCTTGCCAAGTTCAAAATCCCGAGGATTATTGAATTTGTGCCCGAGGTGCCGAAAACTATAAGCGGCAAGATCAGGCGAGTTGAATTGCGCGAGTTGGAAATCAAGGCGAAGGAAAAAGGCCAAAGAGGTGAGCATGAGTATTTCTACCATGAATTCCCTGAGCTAAAGTCCTCTTCGTCATAACGACTAATTTGCGAAGTGTAAGCCGCATTTCTCGAACGGGAAATGCGGCTTTATTTTTTGCGTCTAATCGTTTACTATCAGTTTGGTCAAATAACAATTCTATTTAAAAAGGTGAATTTATGTCGTCTATGGAAGCTGTTATTGACCGCGTTGATTGGTGTCGCGAAATCTACATAGAAGACCCGACCTCTTATGTCACAATAGACTTTATGAAGTTTCTCTATGAAGATGGAGAATGGCAAGAGTTGTTTGAGGTTTCGCAGAACTTCTTGAATTTTTACCCGAAAAGCGTGATAGCCAGAGCTTACTACGGAATCACCGCCTGGAAGCTGGGAAAGATTGAAACAGCTCGAACTGCTTTTCTAAAAGTTCACAATGATCTGCATTTCCTTGCCGATGTGTATACTGCTCTAGCAACCATTGAAAGTGAATCTGGAAACAAAGACATAGCCAACTATTTTCGCAAAGTAGCGGAAGCAATTGGTTCGGCGAAACCAACTATTGCTCTAGTAGAACAAACCATTCCTTCAGACGAAAAGCTCCCGTCAGAAGACCTTGATTTTGTAGTATCAAAGAAATCTGTCAGTAAGCCTGTGGTGGCAATCTTTTGTGAAGAAGGAATCCGGATCGTGGAAAAAAAGCTATCTGAGTTGTCTGTTGCCAGTGCTAAAGGTACATCAATTTTCGATGTCCATACTAAATCGCTACTAAGGCAATATTTTCTGCGCATGATAAAATCCTGATAAGCCTTTCGACGGACTGATCCATCCGGAGCGGGACGCTCAAAAGGTTTTGGAAAAAGATAGCCATGTCTTTCGAAAAAGTGCATGTGGAAACGATGAATTTTTACACGGGTCACCAGGAACCAAGAAGGATCCTCTGGCGCGATCGATGGTGGGAAATTACAGAGGTGGTAGACAGGTGGTATGAAGGCTACGTTAGCCCGAAGAAGGTGCCTCTACGGTACTATCGTGTAAAAACCAGGGAAGGTCGCTTTTTCCTCCTGAAATACAACGGACTTTTTGATGCCTGGGCATTGAAAGAACTGAAATGTTTCACGTGAAACCATAATCATGAAGTTCATCCTTCACTTGCATGATTTTCCAAGGTTTTAATCGTCAACATCTACAATTCTCTAAACACTAGCGTTTTACCTAGAATTTGCCAGAAAAGTCGGGCTTCAGATGTGAGCCTGTTCGAAAAAACGGATTAGAAGGATGGCAGCAGGTGTATTTTATGC
>CAYZXU010000121.1:0-7055 GCA_964482535.1 uncultured Desulfobacteraceae bacterium
CAGTTTTGTCAGAACGCAATCAATGATCATAAAAACGCCATTTTATATTAGTAATAAGGCGGGCACCTTTGCGGTTGCTGACATATGATGTGACCCATTTAATAAAAACAAGAAGCCTGTTATTAAATCCTATAATAAACAAAATATGAATAAATAGCCATGCTATCCATGCGGCAAATCCTTCAAGCTTAAATTTTCCTGTATCAGCTATAGCCCTGTTTTTACCTATTGTAGCAAGTTGCCCCTTATCCTGGTATTGAAATTTGAGTCTTGATTCTCCATTGATTTCCCTAAGAATATTTTTTGCAATAAATTTACCCTGCTGAATAGCGACAGGGGCAAGACCGGGAAGAGGTTTTCCGGTTTGATCTAAAAAGCAGGCCTGATCTCCTCCAATAAAAACTTCACGATATTCTTTAATGCTCAGGTCAGGTTCGACTATCATCCTGCCTTGTTTGTCCAGTTCGGTTCCGAGTTTTCTGTTCAGATCAATGCCCTGAACACCTGCAGCCCAGAGAACTGTTGCTGCCTGTATCTTTTCAATTCCCATATCTACTCCATTTTCATCTACATTTGATACAGTGCTTGAAGCCCAGACCTGAACTCCAAGGGCTTCCAGATCCCTTACAGCTCTGGCAGCCTGTTTTTCAGAAAACGAGGGTAAAATTCTGGGTCCTGCTTCAATTAATATAACCCGTGTTAATGCAGGATTTATATTTTTGAAATCTTTTACAAGGGTATAACGGCTCATTTCACCAATAGCTCCTGCAAGCTCAACTCCTGTTGGACCTCCGCCCACAACAACAAATGTAAGTAATTTTTTTTGTTCATGTGGATCAAGTATCCTCTCTGCTTTTTCAAAGGCCGTAAGGATGCGGCGCCGGATTTCTGTTGCCTGCTCCAGGGTTTTAAGGCCTGGTGCGAATTTTTCCCATTCGTTATGGCCAAAATAGGTGTGCCTTGCACCACATGCAAGGATAAGGTAATCGTATTCAAGCTTTCCAAAGTTTGTTGATGCGACCCTTAAGCTTAAATCCACAGAGTTAACATTCCCTTGAAATACACGAATGTTACTGTAACCCGCAAGAATGCTTCGGATAGGTATGGCAATATCTGAAGAGCTCAACCCGGCAGTAGCGACCTGGTATAAAAGTGGCTGAAAAAGATGATGGTTATTTTTGTCAACTAGTACAACATCAATGTTCCCGACATTCCCAAGGATTTTAGCGGCATTCAAGCCCGAAAAACCTCCGCCCACAATCAGAATTTTTTTAAGACTCTCATTTTTAGCATTTGCTTTTTGTGTCATTGGCAGTAATCCTGTTTATCCAGATGTAATTCATAATTTGGTGGGTTAATTTGCTGTTAAACATTGCCCACAAAAAACTTTCTGAAACTTTTTTCATCCCTTTTCAGCGCATAATCAATCTTGTCAAGAAATCTTGTTTTCTCTTCAGGAAGTTTGCCTTCAAGGTTTATATAATTTGTATAATGGTCGCTTGTTAAACAGGATATGGCATTAATATTTTTTATCAGGAGCCTGGTCTCCTTTAATACTTCATGGGGACCGAGCACCTTGAAACTGCCGTTTATCACATCAGTTAAAAGGGGTGTGTTTATTTTTGGAACAAAAGTTCTCAGCCTGATAAAATCAGGGGAAATATCGTTTAGTACTCTTGCGGTTTCAATTGCATGGGATATGGTGCGCTCTTTACCCCCTATCCCCAGGATTACATAAAGGCTCAGTTCAATCCCTGCCTCCATTACCCATTTTCCTGCCTCAACCTGCTGTGAGCTGTTTGTTCCTTTTTTTATAAGTTTCAAAATTTCATCATCGCCTGATTCAAGGCCCACATGAATTCTTGACAGACCTGCTTCAGCCAGGCGCTTAAGCTCTTCAATGCCTTTTTGATGAATGTATTGTGATGAGCCGTAGACTGTAATCCGTTCAAGCCCGGAAAAAGTCTTCTTCGCGAAACTGCATATTTCGCAAAGATCGTCTGTCTTCATGGCTATTGTATTTCCGGCAGGAAAAAAAATTTTACTAACATTTTTGCCGTAAATATCACGTGCTTCAAGAATATCCTCTTTAATTTCCGATACTTGTCTGATTTTAAACCTGATGCCGTCTTTATATACCATGCAAAACGTACATTTATTGTGGGGACAACCCACAGTGGCCTGGATTAAAACAGAGTCGGCTTCACTCGGTGGACGATAAATCGGACCTTCATATATCATTATAAATTTCTTTTCAGCTTAGGGTTCGCTCAAAAATAAATTAGCAATGTAAAGTCATTTGATACACCAAGTTTTACTTCAATACAATAAAATCCAAATATTTTTAAAAAAATTATGCAGTTATAACGAAAAACCTCAAATTTTTCTTGATAAGGAGGGCTTTAAAAAAGTTGTTATTTCCCAAACAAAAAGATAAGAGATAAAATTATGAGCTGTATACAGAAAACGCAACTTGACGGCATATACAATCGGTACAACAGGCGCAGCTTTGTTCATCCGGATCCTCTTGAGTTTCTTTATTCCTATAAAGATATCAGGGATCGGGAGATCGCAGGGCTTATAGCATCTGCCCTTGCATATGGAAGAGTAGCTCAAATTTTAAAAAGTGTTTCTTTTGTGCTTGATACAATGGATGAATCACCTTATCTTTTTTTACAAAATTTTGATAAAAATTTTTTTTTATCAAAATTTAAACAGTTCAAACACAGGTTTGCTGACGGCAAAAACCTTGCAGCGCTTCTTTCCGGTGCAAAAAAAGTTATTGAGCGATTTGGTTCTCTAAATCAATGTTTTATTTCAGGACTCTCACCTGACCATGAAAATACCTTTTTTGCCATGACTTTTTTTGTGAATGAACTTACTTCATCCGGCAACAATCCTGGTCATCTTATCGCCAGCCCCAAAAAAGGGAGTGCCTGCAAACGTATGAACCTTTTTTTAAGATGGATGGTACGAAAAGACAGGGTTGACCCCGGCGGATGGAAAGGAATTGACAAAGCAAAACTGATTGTCCCCATAGATACACACATGCTTAAAATCGGGTCAATGTTTGGCTTTACTTCACGAAAACAGGCAGGCATTAAAACTGCCTTTGAAATAACAGAAGGGTTTAAAACCTTTTCCCCGAAAGATCCTGTAAAATATGATTTCGCACTCACAAGATTCGGGATCAGAGATGATATGAATATAAAAAATTTATTCTCATTATCCTGTTAAAACTCCATAGATTTTATTTAAAAAGACTTTGCTTTGACAAACCAGCTCAATTATTATATTCATACCTGCCATGAGCAGAGCATCATTGAAAAAAATTTCCTGCAGCCGTAATAATCTAAAGATGGTTCTTGATAATCTTCGGGACGGAGTACTTGCACATGATTTAAACAGGCGCATATTCTATTTTAATAAAAAAGCTGAAGAGATAACTGGATTCAGCAGAAAGGATGTTGTGGGCAGGGACTGCCACGAGGCATTTGGAGGTCCTTTTTGCGGGGAACAGTGCTCTTTTTGCGGAAACGCTCTCCGACCATCAAAAACTTCGGACTATTCAGTTAATATAACTACTAAAAAAGGTGAAAATCGAAAAATTGAAATGTCTGTAGTTATGATGAAAGACGAAGAGAGAAAAAATTTTGGGGTTCTCGCTACATTTAGAGATATTACTGAACTTATAAATTTAAAAATTATGGCTGGAAAACTTTCTGAATTCTCCAGCATTATCGGTCAGACGCCTGTGATGATTGATATTTTTCAGCAGATCAGAGAGTTGGCTGCCTACGATGTCACTGTGCATATTCATGGAGAAACCGGAACCGGAAAGGAGCTTGTTGCCAGGGCGATTCATAATGAAAGCAATCGCAAAGGGGGACCCTTTGTACCAATAAATTGTGGGGCACTTCCTGAAGGACTCGTTGAAAGTGAACTTTTCGGACATGTAAAAGGAGCCTTTACAGGGGCAACCCGTGACAAAAAAGGACGGTTTGAGCTCGCCCACGGTGGAACAATTTTTTTGGATGAAGTTGCGGAACTGCCCAAACCCGCACAGGTAAAACTTTTACGGTTTTTACAGGAGGGTGTTGTTGAAAAAGTGGGAAGCGAAAAGCTGATAACCGTGGATACAAGAATTATCAGCGCCACAAACAAGATACTTAAAGAGGAAATTCAAAAAGGTAATTTCCGCGAAGATCTGTATTACAGGCTCAATGTTATTCCTCTTCATATCCCCCGTCTTGCGAAAAGAAAAAATGACATACCCCTTCTTGCAGAGCATTTTTTAAAACAGATTGCTGAAAAAAACGATGAAAAACAGAAAAAAATTTCTGATGAAACAATTTCAATTATGATGGACTACTCATGGCCCGGCAATGTCAGGGAACTTGAAAATATCATACAGTTTGCGAATATTAAATGTAAAAGGGGGGTTATAACTCCTGATAATCTTCCCAGAGAGCTTACGGAAAACAGCTTTGAAAAAAAACCGGATCGCAGACGTTCAAAAAAGCTTGATCAGGAATCTGTTAAAGACGCCCTTGTCCGAACCGACGGGAATAAGACAAAAGCCGCACAAACACTTGGTGTGGGAAGAGCCACACTTTATCGTTTTATCGATGACCACCCCGATGTCGTACCAAACAAGACATAGGGTCAAAGATTTTTTCAGATTGATCCGGAACCTGTCCAGGCACGCATCCAGTTATTTTTTAAAATAATGCAGGCGAGGCCTGTTATGAGAAGTATAAAAACAAGTCCCATGTGAATTAAGTCCATTACCATAATAAATGTCGGAGAATAATGATATCCGGCAAAATTTCTTATTACAAGAATTATACCTGAGACTATAAGACCTGCAAGGATTGAAACACGAATATAACCTGAGGCAGTGATCTTAAATTTTTTCCGTGATAAAAGAAAAAAATTTGTAATTATGTATGCAGTGAGTGCCAGGAGTATGACAGCGAACAGATAATGAAGATAATGTGTTGTATAGAATTGGGCAAGCCAGCCCAGACCAGGTATGTCTGCTATATAATAACGCTTGAATATGGGCATCTGGGCAAAGCCTGAAAGTGTGAGCATTAATATAGTAATCCGGTAGATATATTTCATATTGAAGTATCCTCTTTGTCTTGTTTTACCATGCTGTAAAATTTCCCAACAGCAGCGACTGCCCCTGCAACAGGGGCGATCAGCATTGCAGTTCCAAGACTGTTTGCGCTGGCCATTACATTATTAACCGGCTTGAGATGCGGCTTCCCCTTGCCTTTTTCAATTGCACTGTTGAGCTCTTTAAAAGGAACAGGGGAAACGTAAATTGTGTTTGTTCCGCCATTTTCCTTTTCTCCATAGATATAACCGTTCATTTCTTTTGCAAGCTTATGCGCCTGGTTTATTATTTCGTCCCTTACACCGATGGTTTGTACGTCCTCAGGGCAGGCTTCAATACACGCCGGCACCTTGCCATGGGCAATGCGGTCATAGCAGCGGTCACATTTATACATGACTCCGTTCCCTGCAAGGGAAGGAAGAATATCAAGGTACAGTCCGACACCTGTTTGCCTTTCAGGTATTTTCCAGGGGCATACAGCCTTGCACTTGGAACCGCCAAGACAGATGTCTGAATCGATCCTTGAAATACCGTTTTGAAGCTGTCGTGCTGCGCCCCACGGGCAGAGTTTTACGCACGGAGGATTTGTGCAGTGCATGCAGCGTCTTGGGATGGAAAGTTCTATCTCTTCTCCGTTTTTTTCTACTGTAGCAAACTGAATAAAAAGCCAGTTATAAGGCGTAAGTCTGTCTGTAATATCCTGTTTATCCGACCAGTCCATTACCGGAACCCTTTTGGGATACATTTGGGGAAAGGGCTTTTGGGGTTTGGGATATTTTTCTGAATTTACTTCGCGACAGGCTTCAACACATGCCTCGCATCCTATGCATTTACTGATATCAATCAATGTCGCAAGCTGCTGTTGTGCATCAACTTTTGAAGCTGCTGCCGGCACACTTGAAGCAGCGAGAGTACAGGCTGCGGCTGCTCCGGTTTTTAAAAATAACCTTCGGGATATCATTTTATCCATTATGAATCCTCTTTTTATTCAAATATAAATAACCGTTCACGGTTATCTTTCCATTGCATAAATTATGAACACATTTTACATGCCAGGCAGGGTAATTACATTGACTTAGATCAAAAAAAGAGATTTTTTAATAAAAATACAAATTGCATAAATCCCCCTTTCTGTCAAGGGGGATTTGTAGAATTTCTTATGGACAGGTTGGTAGGGAAGAGTAAAGATCTAAACCTTAAATTTGACCACCATCTTTTTAAGCTGCTCTGCCAGTTCACTCAGATTTTCTGCGCTAATATTAACCTGTGAGCTGCTGTTTGACATTTCACTCGAAGCCTGATTCACATCGGCAATATCCCTTGCGATTTCATCTGAAACAGTGGAACTCTGTGCCACGTTCTCCGTTATTTCAGCAATCCCCTGGGAAGCCTGGAGAACGTTGTTGGAAATCTCTTTGGTAGTCACAGACTGCTCTTCCACTGCTGTGGCAATTATAGCAACAATCTCATTGACATCATTGATAACCCTTGTAATCTGCTCAATCTGGGCTACTGTCCCATCTGTGGAACTTTGGATACCCTCAATCTTGCTTCTTATTTCTCCTGTTGCATCTGCTGTTTGTTTGGCAAGCTCCTTTATTTCATTTGCCACCACTGCAAAGCCCTTACCTGCTTCACCTGCACGGGCAGCTTCAATTGTAGCGTTCAAAGCAAGGAGATTGGTCTGCTCTGAAATTTCCGTTATGGTTTCAGTGACTTCTCCTATCTCATTAGCTGCGCGACCAAGCTCATCGACTTTTTCAGAAGCACTCTTTGCTTCAGCTACTGCTTCACCTGTTATATCCCTTGCTTTTTCCGTATTTCTGGCAATTTCATCGATCACGGAAGTCATCTCCCCAGAGGATGTAGCCACCATGCTGACATTGGTTGATGCCTCTTCCACAGCTGCAGCCACAGAGTTCATATTGGA
>CAYZXU010000122.1:0-6984 GCA_964482535.1 uncultured Desulfobacteraceae bacterium
TCATTATTCCTGCAATGCAGACATTCTTTGATTAAATCAACAGAGTCATATATATGCAGCAGGTTTTAAAAAGGTTGTTGAGCTGGCATCAACCTATGGAGGAGCCGTAATTACAGTTGAGGGACACAGTGATCCTCATAAGTACAACAAGCTTGTCAAAAAACAAGCCACTCCCATGGTTTTAAAGCGGACAAAACAGGCCGCAAAAAATCTCAGCATGAACAGAGCATTGGAAGTCAGGAACAGTATTATAAAATTTGCCCGCGCTAAAAGTGTTCCACTCGATGAAAGTCAATTTACCGTTATCGGCCATGGAATATCCAACCCAAAATATGGCAAACCACAGACAAAAGAGGAATGGCTCAGCAATATGCGGGTTATGTTCCGAATTATTCAGATTGAAGCAGAAGAGTCGGTTTTTGAACCCCTCAATTAGAAACTATAATATAAGGCGGGTTAAAATGAAAAAAATATTTACTTTTCCTGTTTTGATCTTTATTACTTTTATTTTATTCGGATGTGGAGATGAACCCCGATCAGATGATCAGAAAAAACAGGTTGTAGTTCAAAAACAGCAGCAGGAAAAAGTTCACGAAAACAGAGAACCAGTCAAAAAGATAAAAAAAGTATGGCCATTTGACGATGATTTTTCTGATGAGACAGAGCTCGACGACAATCCAACTGCAAAAAACTTTATTCTTATCCTTGATGGGTCAGGGAGCATGAATGAAACAGGGTGTTCGGGCGGAAGAAAAAAAATAACTGTGGCAAAGGAAGCTGTTGTAGAATGGTCAAAAAACATCCCTGCAGATGCAAACCTCGGGCTCATAGTTTTTTTTAACAACGACTGGTCTGTTCTCCCCTTATCCCGTGGAAATAGAGATGAATTTATAAATACGGTTAAAAATATTTCTGCAAGGGGAGGGACTCCCCTTGCCAGCGCATTTGGAAAAGCCTATGAAGATTTCACTAAACAGGGACAAAAACAACTCGGATACGGGGAATATACCATCGTAGTTGTTACAGACGGAATAGCAAATAATGCAAAAAAACTCTCTGAATATATACACTACATCCTGACCAATACACCTATAAATATTTACAGCATAGGCTTTTGCATTGGTAAAAAACATTCTCTAAATCAACCCGGGCAAACAATATACAAGGCCGCAAACAATCCTGCTCAGCTTAAACAGGGACTTGGTGAAGTTCTTGCCGAGTCTTCCACTTTTGATGATACAAAATTCGAATAAGGAACGGAGATTAAATAAATTTGACAAAGATTATGAAGGATTTTGGTTCATCTGCAAGGCGTATTAAAAGTTGAATATTTGAAGTATTCGGCCTTTAATGCAACACAGCAGATGGGCCAAAAGACAAATAATATTGTTCAAGTTATTTAATTTGCGATCCTAAACTATGAATAGAGGAGTTCTATATAGATGAATAAAACTATTCTTGGAGCAGTGATAGTATTTTTTCTTATAGCTGCAGGAGCAGTGGGCCTGAAATTTTTATTGCCGAAATTTGAAGAAAGCCGCCAAAAAGCTACCAGTGATGCGGCTAAAACCAAAGGAAAGATAAAAATAGCCATGGATAACTGGATTGGCTATTTCCCCCTCAGGTCTTTGGAAATGGCTAAAATGATGCGAAGATCCGGATATATCCTTGAATGCGAGGATGATCTGGCCGATTATGACAAACGAATGGAGCGGTTAAAAAAAGGCGAAATTGACTTTGCCGTGGCTACGGTCGATTCTTATCTCATAAACGGAGCTTTATATCATTATCCCGGCACTATCATTATGGTTATCGATGAATCCAAAGGGGGTGATGCCATACTGGCAAACAAAAAAAAGATTGGCAGTCTCGATCTGCTGAAGGGCAAAAAGGAGATCAAGGTTGCCTTTACGCCGAACAGTCCGAGCCACCATCTGCTTAAGGCAGCTGCGGATCATTTTGATGTGCCTGCACTCCTTCCCGCTGGAAAAATGCGTTTTGAAACTGAAGGTTCCCAGGAAGCTCGAAAAATGCTTCTTGCCGGAAAAGTGGATATAGCGGCATGCTGGGAACCGGACGTTTCACGAGCACTTGATAACAAAAATATTATCAAGCTTTTAGGTACCGAAGATACTGAACGGCTCATAGTCGATATTCTCGTTGTTAACAGAGCTTTTGCCCTGGAAAATGATGAAGTTGTTAAGCTGCTTTTGAATAACTATTTCAGAACTTTGAAAAAATACCGGGATAATCCTGATATCCTTTTAAATCAGGTAAAAAAGGAGACAGGTCTTTCCAAAGACCTGGTCACCTCCATGCTCAAAGGGGTCAAGTGGACAAATCTTAATGAGAACTGTGCAAACTGGCTCGGCATTTCTGTGGAGGGTAGCTATGGCGATGAAGGACTTGTGGATACGATTAATGCTACTGTAAATATACTTGTACATGCAGGAGATTTTTCAAAAAGCCCCATCCCTGATAATGATCCATATATATTAACCAACAGCTCATTTATCGATTCTCTGTTTTCAAAAGGAATAACAGGTTTTACCGTGCCAAAACATGGCGGGGTAGTTCCAGCAACTTTGAATTCAATTGAAACAAAATTTGCTCACCTGGATACAGCAAAATGGGATTCATTAAAAGAGGTGGGAACCTTAAGGGTGGAACCGATTGTTTTTCAGCAGGGCGCAACAGATCTGGATATTATTGCGAAAAAAGTAATTGACCAGGCTGTGGAAAATCTCAAGCATTATCCTAATTTCAGGGTGGTCATCAAAGGACATACAGGAACACGGGGTGACAAAGAAGAAAATCTGCATCTTTCCCAGGAACGCGCTAATGCTGTGCAAAGATATATGAAAGTGACTTACAATGTGGATACAAACAGATTGCACGCAACAGGCCTTGGGGGAACAAAACCCCTTGCCAGGTTGCCTGGAGAATCAAACAGATCGTTGAGTTACAGGCTTTCCAGAGTAGAACTTGTACTGGTCAGGCAGGATTATTAATCAAAAAAGCAACTATTCAGCTATTTGAAAAATGCTGATTCCAGAAACGCTTCAGGTATGATCTGATTAACACTTTGAAACTGTTTGAACGTATTAGAGATCGTTAAGAAAAAGCCCATCAGGGCTGAACCTATTTATATAATTCTCTGACATATCATTTTGCATGTTTATATTTTAGCGGGTTCTTTCTTTACGATCTCTTATGCGTGAGTTTTTCATGGTTTAATCAGATTATAGCTGAAGCGGTGTATCTTAGGGTTCGCTGAATAGTTACTCAAAAAAATACTATTATCCACCCCTATGAAAATCAAAAAGTATTAAATCAGAAATTATTTTTGAGCGAACCCTAAGGAAAATTAAATGGCCGAAATTCAAAAGGCTTTAAAGGTTGTTACACCGCCAAAACCTGGTGATTATCTGCAAAAAGCGATTCGGGGAGCAATAATAGATAAAACACTAAAACATCCTGTAGCTGTGTATCCCATAGCTATTGGTGCATCCTGCGGATTTATCGGCTGGCTTTTTAATATGCCTGTTTTATATATGACCGCTTTTGCCAGTGCGCTTGCTGGAGTGCTGTTTTCCGTTTCCCGTATTTTTGTCTTCCGTGAAAAAATGGAAAAAAAATATATTAATAAAATGAATATAAAACAAAAACAGTATGAGGAATATCTTAAAATACTTTTACGAAAAGAGCTTAAAGAATGCAGCACCATTGATGGGCTTGAAAAATATGCAGCACAGGGAAGGGTTCAATTTGACCAGATTCAGGAAAAATATGCCAATATCCAGGAGCTTTTAAAATTAAAAATCAGCAGTACAGAATTGACTTTTGCAAGGTTTATCGGGGCTGCCGAGCAGGTAAATTTAAGTGTGTTTGATAATTTAAAAAATATTGTGGCTTATTTAAAAAGTACTGGTTCTATTCATGCTGATTTGATTGAAACGCGCCTTAATGAAAAAAATGATAATGACAATCTATCTGACGATGAAATAAAACAGAATAATGCCTTGAAAAAAAGACTGAAAATTAGAGAGGAACAATTAAACAAAGTCCAAATACTTCTTACAAAAAATGAATCTGCCATGACGGAAATGGAAATAATTTCAGCAGCAATTGCACAATGGCAGCAAAGCGGTGGTTTTGCCGGTACAGACTTTGAGTCTGCCATAGCACGTCTCCAGGAACTGGCTGAAACCGCCCATGCATATGACAATGTTTGAATAACTGAAGCTGTGTTTATCTTCGCACTACTTTATAAGAAAATGATGAATTTTGAATTATGAATTAAGGAATTCTACTAATTTATAAAATGTCATTAACCGCTATCTCATTTTCATATTTTGCTGTGCCCGACAGGGCATGCTGGTTATTCAAAAGATGAATACGAAAAATCTGTTTATAAAATGAACGCTAACCAGAATAAAAAGGGAGGCCGGATATGTCCGCAACACAGATTACACAGGAAAGCAATGCTATTGTACTTTCAGATCCTGCCGAAGTTAAGCAGGAACTGGGACTGGCAGTATTAACAAAGATTGCTCCAGAGGGTGAGCGTGACCCAAAACTCGAAAAACAGGCTTCCGATTTTGTTCAAGCTGTTTTAGAGTTTGACCCTGAAAATCCCGCACATGTTAATGATAGAGAGCAGAATATAACAGCTGTGGAAAATCTTGGAAGTAAAAGCCAGCAAGAGGCTGCACATAGAAGCGCAATGCTCAAGGAGCCGATTAAAAAACTGGCTGCCAGAGGGGAAGATGGGGGAGAAGTTGCAAACGCACTTGTTGATTTAAAAAATCAGGTGGAAGAGCTTGATCCGGGCAGCTTCGATTTTAAGGCTGGCTGGTTATCCCGTACTTTGGGGCTGATCCCTGGGGTGGGAACACCTCTTAAAAATTTTTTTTCCAGATTTCAGTCTGCACAAACAGTTATAGATGCTATTATACGTTCCATGGAAGATGGCAAAAAAAGTTTGCAAAGGGATAATGTAACTCTGGCACAGGATCAGAAGATTATGCGGAGCCTTACCCTTAATCTTCAAAATGTGATTAATCTGGGTTTTTCCATTGATCAAAAATTTGCATATGCACTGGAGCGTGAGATATCGTCTGAAGATTCAAAAACCACATTTATCGAAAATGAAATTCTTTTTCCCCTTCGTCAGCGGATTCAGGATCTCCAGCAGCAGCTTGCAGTTAATCAGCAGGGCGTACTTGCAATTGAAATAATCATCCGCAACAATAAGGAACTTATAAAAGGTGTGGACAGGGGAATAAATGTTACGATTAATGCGCTGAATGTGGCTGTTACCGTGGCTTTGGCACTTGCCAATCAAAAAATTGTGCTCGACAAAATCGCTGCGGTGAACAAAGTGACCAGTACTCTTATTGCACAGACTGCTGCAACGCTGAAAACTCAAGGAGTCGAGGTCCATAAACAGGCTGCATCCACACAGCTTGATATGGAAACATTAAAACAGGCTTTTGCAGATATTAACGCGGCCCTGGATGATATTTCTTCCTTCAGGAAGGAGGCATTGCCCCAGATGGCAAATAACATTCTCGAAATGGACAAACTTACTAAACAGACAGAAACGTCCATACAGAGACTTGAGCAAGGGTCCAAGCTTGCGCCTGCTATTACCCTTGATGTGACACCGGAATAGATATAAATTGTCACATAAATAATTTCACTCCGTTATCGGTCGCCTGTGTATTACAATACCCCTTCTTTTCTCTGGCCTTGTGAAATTTATAGCTTTTCATCAAAATAATCAGGGTTGATTTTTAACTTTGGCCACCAAATGTCTTTAGCTCAGCCTATTGCTGCAATTAGAACTATGGGCTCGCTCAAATAATTTCAACCTGTGCAATTAGACAATCAAAAAATACGAATTCAAGGAGGCGATATGCTGAAAAAAATAGTGCTGATCATGGCAACAGTACTTTTATCAATTTCTATATATTCAAACTGCATAGCAAAAAAGAGTTTTAATATAGCATGGTCCCATTATACCGGATGGGAGCCGTGGGAATATGCCAGCTACTCCGGAATACTGGACAAGTGGGCGAAAAAATATAACATCAAAATAAAACTGAGCCTGGTAAATGATTACATCGAAAGTATTAATCTTTACACAGCAGGCAGCTATGACGGCTGCGTTATGACAAATATGGATGCTCTTACCATCCCTGCTGTGGGTGGAATCGATTCCACAGCATTAATTATTGGTGATTTTTCCAACGGAAATGATGGAATTATAATAAAAAACGGAACAACCATATCAGATCTAAAAAATAGAAAGGTCATGCTTGTGGAACTTTCAGTCTCCCACTATCTTTTAACGCGTGCCCTTGTAATGAACAAGATGACAGAAAAGGACCTCACCCTTATAAATACTTCTGATGCGGATATTGCTGCGCTTTTTGCCTCTGGATCAAATGCTGCTGTGGTTACATGGAATCCTCCTCTTATTCAGTGCAGAAATGTAAAAGGGGCGAAACTTATATTCGACTCCTCCAAAATTCCAGGTGAAATCATCGATATGATGGTGGTACGGACAAAGACGCCTGACGCCTTAAAAAAAGCCCTTACAGGTGCCTGGTATGAAACCATGTCGATTATGCAGCAAAAAAGTAAAAAAGGAAAAAATGCCATTGCATACATGGCTGAATTTGCAGGTGGGACAGTTCCAGAGTTCAAGGCTCAGCTCAAAACAACGGCCATGTTTTACAAAGCCTCCGATGCTCTGCTTTTTGCCAAAGGAGATGCCTTAAAAAAAACCATGGAATATGTCCGCACCTTCAGCTTTCAGCATGGTCTTTTTGGGGATGCAAATTCTGAAAACTTTGTGGGAATCCTTTTCCCTGACGATTCTGTGATGGGAAACAAGGAGAATATAAAACTCCGTTTTAACGCCTCTTTTATGCAAATGGCAGCCGACGGCAAATTATAAAAAGAGAAATTTTTTTT
>CAYZXU010000123.1:0-4128 GCA_964482535.1 uncultured Desulfobacteraceae bacterium
ACAGCTATGAAAAAGAATTTACAAACAGGCTAAAATGGCTAATGTTTTTCAGGGTCATTTTTTCGACCCTTCTCCTTGGCTCTACAATTATTCTTCAGATCAGGGATGGTCATTCTCTTATGGAAAGACCTCTGCTGCTGCTTTACGGGCTTGCCGCAGGTATTTTGATCCTTTCATTATTCTATTCTGCAATATTTAAGAATGTTAAGCATAAAGTCAGTTTTGCCTACCAGCAACTCTATATAGATACTTTCATTGTAACATTTATAATATATGTGACAGGAGGTTTTTCAAGCACATTCTCTTTTCTATACCTTGTTGTAATAATTTATAGCAGCATGCTGCTTTATAAAAAAGGAAGCATGATCATGGCTTCCATGTGCAGTATACAGTATGGCTTAATAGTTGATCTGGAATTTTACGGCATACTGCGACCTTTCGGGACAATGGAAAATGTTATTTCGTCAGATTCTGACTGGTCACATGTTTTATATAAAACAATAACAACAATGGTGGCATGCTTTGGCGTTGCCTTCCTGAGCAGCCTTCTTGCCGAACAGGAAAGAAAAACAAAAAAAGAACTTATTTCAATGGAAAAGCATGTTAAACGCGTGGAAAAACTTGCGGTAATGGG
The DNA here is from genome assembly GCA_964482535.1 of uncultured Desulfobacteraceae bacterium. Classification (GTDB taxonomy): domain Bacteria; phylum Desulfobacterota; class Desulfobacteria; order Desulfobacterales; family BuS5; genus CAYZXU01. The sequence goes on from CAYZXU010000123.1 coordinate 635, forward strand.
TGAAATGGGAGCCGGCCTGGCCCATGAAATTAAAAACCCCCTTGCATCACTCACAGGCTCCATTCAGATGTTAATGGAAGAGATTCAGTATAATGCAGATCAGAAAAAACTTGTTCAAATTATTTTACGGGAAACCGACAGATTAAGTTCACTTTTAAATAATTTTTTATTATTTACCAGGCCCCCTGAAGGGAAAAATATCAAAATAAATCTTAAGGATGAATTGACTGATATAGTAGAATTTTTAAAGAAAGATAACGAGATCCGCACTAAGGTTTCCATAACGAGTCAACTTTCTCCTGATATATGGATTAAAATGGATCCCGACCATCTCAGGCAGGTTATGTTAAATCTTTTTTTAAACTCGGCTGAATCAATCAAAGATAATGGTCTGCTTGAAATCAAACTTTTCCCCGTTAAAAATAATTATGCGGAAATTATAGTCAAAGATAACGGGTGCGGCATCCCTGAGGATCTTAAAGAGTTAATTTTTAACCCTTTTTTTTCAACGAGACAAAACGGAACCGGGCTTGGGCTTTCAATTGTTCACAGGATACTGGAATCATACGGCAGCCGGCTCGATATTGAAACAGGCTTAAACAAGGGGACTACATGCAGTTTAAAATTAAAGAGAGTTGAGCCTCCGGTTTTACCCTCCATAACTCCACCATAATAAATTTTTCATGAAAAAATGTGGGTCATAAGTATATACTGGTGTTGACAGGGTCTTCAACTTAATCTTGACACTTTTATATAAATAGAGTATCGATTTTCGGTTACACTAAGATGGTTTTTGGGGGCTGATATTTTCAATCAGGGATAGCAGGACTTAATTTTTATAATTATATGGATAATAAATGAAAAAAGAAAGTGACATAATTGAACACAGAAGAAAAAAGCTTGAAGAATTAAAAAAGCAGGTTAATCTTTTCCCTAATGATTTTACCGTTTCCCACAATATAGTCAACATATTGGACATTGTGGAAAAAACACCTGAAGCAGTTACTGAAAAAGAACCGGTTTTTTCTGTTGCCGGCCGGATAATGGCCATAAACAGGTTCGGAAAATCATCTTTTATAAGATTCAGGGACAGAACAGGCCAGCTCCAGGCATATATCAGAAAAGATATTGCAGGCGACGATGCATATGCTCTCTTTAAAAACATGGACATAGGTGATTTTATAGGTTTAAAGGGCGGTCTCTTCCAGACAAAAACCGGAGAATGGACTCTTCTTGCAAGTGATTTGAAACTTGTAAGTAAAGCAATAAGACCCCTTCCTGAAAAATTCCACGGCTTGAAAGATCCTGAAAAACGTTACAGGCAACGTTATCTGGATTTGATTATGAACCAGAACGTGCGTGATAAATTCACCAAAAGAAGCAGATTGATTAAATCCATACGTTCATTTCTTATGGAACGGGATTTTCTTGAGGTTGAAACTCCAATGATGCAGCCTCTTCCCGGGGGGGCTGAAGCAGAGCCATTTATAACCCATCATAATGCCCTGGATATTGATCTTTTTTTGCGCATAGCACCTGAGCTGTATTTAAAACGTCTTGTCATCGGAGGTTTTGAACGGGTCTTTGAGATAAACAGAAATTTTCGTAATGAAGGGGTCTCAACCCGTCATAATCCTGAATTTACAATGCTGGAATTCTATCAGGCTTATTCAACATATGAAGATCTTATGGATTTAACTGAAAAAATGTTTTCACATCTCGCTAAGGAAGTCACAGGGTCAGATACAGTAACATACCAGGGTAGTATAATAAATTTTGGGGGCAAATGGGAGAGGATTCCCCTTTTGACTGCACTTGAAAAAACAGGCGGCATTGACAAGGAAATTTTGAGTGATAAAACAAAGCTGTGTGAATTTGCCGCTTCAAAAGGGATTGCCGTTCAGGAGGATAGACAAAGCAAAGGAAAAATAATTACAAAGCTCTTTGACGTTCTGGTTGAGCCGAAACTGATTCAGCCTGTTTTTATCACAGATTATCCCGTGGAGGTTTCTCCACTTTCAAAAAGAAGTGAAAAAGACCCTGAGTTAACCGAACGCTTTGAACTCTTTATAGGAGGTTATGAAATAGCAAACGGATTTTCAGAGCTTAATGACCCCCAGGAGCAGAAAGAACGGTTTTTGCAGCAGTTAGAAGCCAGGGATGCCGGTGATAAGGAGGCGCATCCAATGGATGATGATTATATTGAAGCTTTAGAGTACGGAATGCCTCCCACTGCAGGAGAAGGCATAGGTATAGACAGATTGGCCATGCTTTTAACAGATTCAGTTTCAATAAGGGAGGTTATATTCTTTCCGCACATGAAACCGGTTTCTGGAAATAATAATTAATATAAAGAATAATAAATACTATGTCTTTTGAATTTTTTATTGGCCGCCGTTATCTAATGGCCAAGCAAAAACAGACTTTTATTTCATTAATTACATTCCTTTCAGTAGCCGGCATCACAGTCGGCGTCATGGCGCTGATTGTTGTAATTGCCGTTATGTCCGGAGCTGAGACGGAATTCAGATCACGCATCCTTGGGGTTGAATCTCATATTGTATTGATGCAGAGAGGCTCACCATTTAATAATTACCGTAAGATCATTAAAGATGTCGAAAAGGTTCATGGGGTAAAGAATGCAAGCCCGTTTGTTTATACTCAAATTATGCTTAGATCTTCAAGCAGAGTGTCAGGCGCTGTATTAAGGGGCATAGATCCTGATGCAAAGGGAATTGAAATAAAAGATATTAATGATATTTCTCTTAAGCAGAGACTGAAAAAAAATAATTTAAAAGATTCATCCTTTAATCTTCCGGAAATTATTCTGGGTAAAGAGCTTGCCACAAACCTTGGTGTTATGGAGGGAGACACAGTATATATAATATCTCCCAAAGGTATGATCTCTCCCATAGGCCATGTGCCTGCAATGAAACGTTTTAAAATAGTGGGTCTTTTCCAGTCAGGTTTTTATGAATATGACAATTCCCTTGTTTATATAAATTTAAGTGACGCACAAAAGATCATGCGCTTAGAAGACTCCATAACAGGAATAGGAGTCCGGGTTGATAACATATATGATGCAAACAAAATTGCTGATAACATAGTTTCCTCTCTTGAAAGCAGGCATGAAAAAAGATATTTTTTTGCAAGGGACTGGATGGAGATGAATAAAAACCTGTTTTCCGCTCTTAAACTGGAAAAAAAGGCAATGTTTATCATATTAACACTTATAGTTCTTGTGGCTGCTTTTAATATAGCCAGTACGCTTATTATGATGGTAATGGAAAAAACAAAGGATATAGCCATATTAAAAGCCATGGGAGCCACAGATAAGAGTATAAGAAAAATTTTTATTTTCAAGGGGATGATAATAGGAGCTGCAGGTACATTTTTCGGCATGTGTTCAGGTTTTATTTTATGCACATTACTGAAATATTATAAATTTATTGAATTACCCGGAGACGTGTATTATTTTACCACCCTTCCGGTAC
>CAYZXU010000123.1:4228-6905 GCA_964482535.1 uncultured Desulfobacteraceae bacterium
AAAATTTAATAGCAATCAAAGACCTTTTTAAGAGTTTTGATGACCATGGAAACCGAATAGATATTTTAAAGGGAGCTTCTTTTTCTTTAAATAAGGGCGAATCCGTTGGAATTGTCGGAGCATCAGGCATAGGCAAATCATCTTTTCTCCATATATTAGGGACTCTTGACCGCCCTGACAGCGGAAGTTTTGCTTTTCAGGGGGAGGATTTACTCTCTTTTGCCAATGAAAAACTTGCAAAAATTCGCAATGAGTCAATAGGTTTTGTTTTTCAGTTTCATCATCTTCTTCCCGAGTTTTCATCAATGGAAAATGTTATGCTGCCCGGGATGATAAAAGGGGAAAACAAAGAAAAAAACAGAAAGACAGCAGAAAAGATACTCATCAGGGTTGGTCTTAAAGAAAGGTTAAACTACAGGGTCAGCAAACTTTCAGGCGGTGAGCAGCAAAGGGTTGCTCTTGCCAGGGCTCTTGTGCTGAAACCGGTTGTTCTTCTTGCGGATGAGCCCACAGGAAACCTTGACAAAGATAACGGCAGGCAGATTCACAACCTGCTTATGGAGTTAAACAGGGAACTGGGAATGGCTATGGTGGTTGTAACACATAATATAGAACTCTCTTCATTCATGTCGCGAAGAATAACAATCAGCGATGGATTGTTAATAGAAACAGGTTAAAAATAATATGTTTAAACATTTAGTCGGAATTATTATATTTTTATTATTGCTCCCTGTAAATTTATATTCCATGGAATCTTTAAGTGTTTTAGTATTACCCTTTGAAGTATACTCACAGGAAAACACTTCATATTTAGAGGAAAAAATTTCCGAAGCATTAAGAAACCATCTGGAAAAAAGCGGCGCCATTATAGTGCAGCCTGAAAAAAAACAGGTAGAAAAAGAATCATTGGATCTTTATGAAGAAATACGCTCAGCAGGCATTAAAAATGGAGCAGACTATGTGGTTTGGGGGAGTCTGACCCTGGCAGGCAGCAATTTTTCCCTTGATGTAAAGATGATTAAATCCTTTGCAACAACATCACCTGAAGTCTTTTTTGCAAACGGAGAAGGGATTGAAAATCTGCCCGGTATTGTTAGAAAAATTGCAGAAGACATAAACTTGAAGCTTTTCAAAAAAGAAAGGGTGGCAAAGGTAATAATATCCGGCAATACACGCATAGAAACAGATGCAATAAAAAAGAATATTAAAACAAAGCCGGGCGACATTTTTCTTGCGAAAAGCCTTTCTGAAGATCTTAAAGCTATTTATTCAATGGGATATTTTGAAGATATCAGAATTGAGGCGGACAACAGCCCTGATGGAAAAATAATTACATTTATCGTAAAAGAAAAACAGACGATAAGGAAAATACTCATAACAGGGAACAAGGTATATGAAAAAAAAGAGATAGAAGACGCTTTAGATATCAAAACAGGATCCATTGTAAATATTTTTAAAATACGGAGCAATATAAAACGCATTAAAGAGCTTTATATTACCAAAAATTACCATAATGCTGAAATAATATACAAAATCCACCCGCTTCAACATAATCAGGCTGATCTTGAGTTTGTCATTAAAGAGGGCGGAAAACTTAGAATTAAAAATATTATTTTTGATGGCAACTCTGACTATTCTGACAAAAAACTGAAAAAAGTTATTAAAACAAAGGAAAAAGGCTTTTGGTCGTGGCTTACTTCAACAGGAAATTATAACAGAGAAAAACTGAATCAGGATGCTGCCTTTCTTTTTGGATTTTACCATAACAGCGGTTATGCTAATGCCAGGGTGGGAGAACCTTTGGTTGAATTTAAGAAAGATTCAATAGAGGTAACCTTTAAGATACAAGAAGGCAAAAGGTTCAAGGTTGGTACGGTTGATGTGGGCGGTGATCTTATTTTTAAAAAAGAAAAATTAACGAAAAATCTGAAAATAACCGGCAAAGAGTATTATAACAGGGAAGTTATACGTAACGACATACTTGTTCTTACAGATATTTATTCTGATGAGGGCTATGCATTTGCCGATATATCCCCTGGTATTAATGAAAACCATGAAAAACAGACAGTGGATATCACATATAAAATTAATAAAGGCAAACAGGTCTATTTTGAAAAAATCACCATAAAAGGCAATACAAAAACAAGGGATAAGGTTATACGGCGTGAACTTAAAGTGTATGAGCAGGAAATTTTCAGCGGGAAAAAGTTAAAGCAGGGGGTTCGGAATTTAAAGCGTCTTGACTACTTCGAAGATGTGAAAGTGGACACTTCAAAGGGGAGCGGAGAGGACAAGATGAATTTAGACCTTGAGGTGATTGAAAAACCGACGGGCTCTTTCAGTTTCGGAGGCGGTTACAGCAGTGTCGAGCACGCATTTGTCACCGGCTCAATAACCCAGAGAAATTTGTTTGGCAGGGGTCATATTCTTAATCTAAAGGCACAGTTAGGCGACAGGACAAACCAGTATACATTAAGTCTTACAGAGCCATGGCTGTTTGACATACCTTTATCAATCGGCTTTGATGTATATAACTGGGAATATGATTATGATGATTATGAGCGTGACAGTATAGGCGGCTCAATCAGGATCAGCTATCCTGTATTTGATTATACCAGGCTGTACCTTTCATATTCATATGATAAAAGCGATATTAACAGCATATGGTTTTATGCAG
>CAYZXU010000124.1:0-6844 GCA_964482535.1 uncultured Desulfobacteraceae bacterium
TTTATGCTCTTTTTTGTTATTGGTATTATCGTAATGTTTAGTAGCCCCTGTATAATAAGGGCAGACCAGGTAGATGTTTTGATTGAAAAACTTGTTGAAAAAGGGGTTCTGAACCGATCTGAAGCAAAGCAGCTTGCAAAAGAAACCAAGAATGATACTGCTGCTGCATGGTTTGAAAAAATAGATTTTTCCGGAGATATCAGACTGCGCCATGATACACAATGGATAGAAGATGATTCAAATGATTATGATAGAAATCGTGAAAGATTTCGTCTCAGATTCGGATTTAAGGCAAAGACATCCGGCACCACTGAGGTGGGTGTGAGGCTGGCTTCAGGTTCAGGGTATCAAAATACCACCAACCAGAGTTTTGACGGCCATGGAAGGGGCAAGGGAATATTTATAGACAGAGCCTATGCATCATGGAAGCCTGCTGATTTTATAAAGCTAACAGGAGGGAAACATAAAAATCCTTTGTTTACAAGTTCCCTGGTATGGGATTCTGATGTAAATCCGGAAGGTATTTCAGAATGTTTTAAATTTGACGCTGCAAATAATATCAGCATTTTTTCCAATTTTGGTCAGTGGATAATTGAGGAGTTGAACGTCAAAGATACGGACAGGGACCCGACTCTGATGGTATATCAAATAGGCAGTGTAATAAAACCGTCAAAAAACATTAAAATCGAGATTGGCGGAACCTGTTATGATTTTAAAAATCTTGATAAAATAGATTATGATGACCTTACAGATAAAGAAGATTTTCAGGGTTATAATCATAAACACGGTCAGCAGATGGTTTTTGATGCTGACGGAAAGCTTCTTAATGAATTCAAGTGCCTTGAACTTACAGCAAAAGTAAAAGTTAAAAACACTCTGCCTGTTCCCTTTACTGTTTTTGGAAGCTATATTAAAAATACGGATGCTGATGTTGGGGATATGCAGAGCAAGGGGGTTGATCCAGGAGACAGTAATCCTGCTGACCTGGCAGCCTATTCCGGCGATGACCGCGACACAGGCTGGCAGCTTGGATTTTCTGTGGGCAATAAAAAGAAAAAAGGAGACTGGTACGTAAAATATTTTTATCAGGAGCTTGAAGATTATGCATTTCCCGCTGTATTTGTTGATTCGGATTTCCATGGAGGAGGAACAAACAATAAGGGACATCTGGTGCAGGGCAAATATATGCTGGCGGATAATATTCAGGCAAGCGCAACCGGTTTTTTTACTGAACGGGAAGATGAAGATAAGGACGGGAAAAAAGATGAAGACCGCGTGCAGTTAGATTTGATTATAAAATTTTAAATTTTTGCATAAAAAAGATAAAAATCGTCTTGTTATTTTAAGACGATTTTTATCTTCAGAGCTTTTTTTATCTATAGTCACGAAAATTTATTCCATACTTTGCAGCCTTATAATTAAACTTTCTTACAGTTGTTTTAAGTGTTTCTGCTGCAATGGTTGCATTGCCCCATGTGTTTTTCAAAGCGTCAACAATCATTTCCTTTTCAAGGTTTGCCACAGCTTCATTAAGTGACATGGAAGGCAGGGTGTCGGATTCTACTCCGGTCTGCAGGCTCGGTGGAAGGTGATAACTGTGAATTACTCCTCCATCGCATAAAAGTACAGCCCGTTCAATACAGTTTTCAAGCTCTCTTACATTGCCTGGCCAGTGATATCCCATAAGCATATCTATGGCAGGAGTTGAGAGCCTGAGAATTTTCTTTTTGTTTTCTCTGGAATATTGTTCAAGAAAATGATCGGCCAAAAGTAAAATATCTGTTTTACGTTCCCTTAAGAGCGGCAGGTAAATGGGAAAAACATTTAAACGATAGTATAGATCATTCCTGAAAGTTCCCTCTTCCACAGCCTGTTCCAGATTTTTATTTGTGGCTGCCACTACCCTTACGTCTGTTTTTATTGTTTTAAGTCCACCCACACGTTCAAATTCTTTTTCCTGAAGAATGCGAAGAAGACGAACCTGAACATCCAGACTGATTGTTCCAACTTCGTCAAGAAAAATTGTTCCCTTATTTGCCAGTTCAAATTTTCCTGGTTTTTGCTTTACGGCTCCTGTAAAAGCGCCTCTTTCATGTCCGAACAGCTCGCTTTCTATGAGATTAATCGGTATAGCCGCACAGTTTACCTTAATAAAAGCTTTTTTGGATCTGTTGCTGCTATAGTGTATTGAATTTGCCACAAGCTCTTTTCCCGTACCGCTTTCTCCGCGGATAAGAACCGTTGCATTGCTTCTGGAAACCTGGGATATCATCTGGAAAACTTCCCTCATCTTGTTACTGTTTCCTATGATATTGGTTATCACATATTTTTTTCCCAGGGCGTTTTTTAACCTTATATTTTCTTCTTTTAACTGTTCTTTTTCAAGGCGTATTGATTCAAGGTTAATCACATGTCTTGCAATCATTGTCGCAACAACAGACATGAATCTTTTTCCGTCTTTTAAACTGTAGTTTGCGTCAAAAATTTTATCAACGCTCAAGGTTCCTATAACATTTTTATCTTTTTTTACAGGCACACATATAAAGGAAAGTTCCTTGGTCTGACTGTTTTTTCTTGAACCGGTTTTGTTAAGAAACAAGGGTTCCTTGCTTATCAGAGGCACAGCCACAGCTCTTCCGGTTTCAATAACTTTGCCTGTTATGCCTTCTCCTATTTTATACTTTACGTTCTCTATGGCCCGTCGGTTCAAACCGTGCCCTACAACTATGTCAATCTCGTTTTTTAATAAATTCAGGATGGTTATTGTCCCTCTGACCATATTCATTGAGCTGGATAAAATTTCCAGTACTTTGTATAAAGATTTTTTAAGGTCCGGATATTCATTAAGGGCTTTACTTATTTCATAAAGCAAAGCTGTCTCTTCAACGCGTTTAATACCAGTCACTTCTTTACTCCCAATAAATTAAAATTATACTGCGTTTTTTACAAAAAACTGCTAATTATCTTTTTATTAATACATATTTGTAATAAACATCAACTTAAATTGTCAGAAATATAATATTTTTCTTGATATTTTTAACTTTTTCGGGTTTATCCACATCTTGTTTAATTATTTTTTTTAAATAGCGCTTAAATGAGAATTGTTTAACTTATGCCTCAGTCATACATTAATAAAAAAGCTCAACTGCTTGGAGCACATCTTTCCATTGCAAAGGGTTTCGACAATGCTCTTTATAATGCAAAAAAGCTGGAATGTAATGCGCTTCAAATTTTTACAAAAAGTCCCACGGCCTGGAAAGAGCGGCTAATTTCAGACAAAGATACAGATTGCTTTGAATGCGCAAAAAATGAAACAGGCATTAAAAACGTAATTTCACATGCATCCTATCTTATAAATATTGCTTCCCCTGAAAAGGAAAAATACAACCGCTCATGTAACGCTTTGAAACATGAATTTATAAGATCTGGTATGTTAGGGGTATCAAATGTTGTGCTTCATCCCGGCTCTCATATGGGGAGCGGATGTAAAACAGGAATCCGTCTTATAGCTGAAGGGATAAATGAACTGTTTTCAGCAACGCCTGATTTAAAAACCATGCTGCTGCTTGAAACAACAGCCGGTCAGGGAACATCAATAGGTCATCGTTATGAACATATTGCATCTATTATGCAGCAGGTAGAAAATAAAAGCAGGATTGGCGTCTGCCTTGACACATGCCATATATTTGCCGCAGGCTATGATGTCAGGACAAGGCAAACATATGAAAAAACAATGGATGCCTTTGATTCAATCATAGGTTTAGATCATCTTTTACTTTTTCATTTAAATGATTCCAAAAAAAAATCAGGTTCAAGGGTTGATCGCCACGAACACATAGGAAAAGGGTTTATAGGTATAAAACCATTTGAATTTATTATGAATGACGACAGATTTGTTAAAATACCAAAAATTATTGAAACGCCCAAAGAAAAGGGCAGCAAAAATTGGGACAGGGTTAATATTGAATTGTTAAAAAGCCTGATTTGTGATTAAAATATTTGTTTAATATTAAATAAGATAGTTAGGGTTAACAATGGATAATGAACGGGAAAAAATAGATTTTGATGTACTTTTTGTGGGCGGCGGTCCGGCGTCTCTGGCCGGTGCCATCAGGCTGATGCAACTGTCAAATGAAAAAAATCTGAATTTGGAAGTTGCCTTAATAGAAAAAGGGGCTGAAACAGGATCCCATGCCATAAGCGGAGCTGTGCTTAATCCTGCTGCCTTAAAGGAGCTGATTCCGAATTTTGCTGAAAAGGGATGTCCGGTTGAAACAACTGTCAGGGATGACGAATTTATGTTTTTAACCAAAAACAGGAGCTACCGCCTTCCGTTTGCGCCAAGGCAGATGCATAATAAAGGTTTTTATATTATAAGCCTTTCAAAATTTACAAGATGGCTTGCTGAAACTGCAGAAGAACTTGGGGTAAATATATTTTCAGGTTTTGCAGGAAAAGAGGTGCTTTATGCAGAAGATAATAAAACCATAGCCGGAATCCGCACAGGTGATCAGGGGATAGACAAAGACGGTTCCCATAAGACAAATTTTGAACCTGGCATTGATCTTATGTCAAAAGTCACAGTGTTCGGGGAAGGCGCACGTGGAAGCCTTATGAAGGATGTATCCAAAAAGCTTGATCTTTTTGCAGGCAAAATGCCCCAGGTTTTTGAAACAGGAATCAAGGAGGTTATCCAGCTTCCCGAGAATAATTATTTTAAAACATCCAAAGGCAACGATATACATACGCTGGGCTATCCCTTAGGTTTAAATATACCGGGCGGAGGCTTTATCTATGAGATGAATAATAATATGGTCAGCATCGGGTTTATTATCGGTCTTGCCTATGAAAATCCATTATTAGATCTATATGACGAATTTATCAGGTTTAAGAATCACGACTTTGTAGCAAATATAATAAAAGGTGGCAAGGTTATCGAGCAGGGCGCAAGGACAGTCGCCACGGGAGGTTATTACAGCATACCCAAGCTTGCAGTGAAAGGAGGGATGTTTATCGGCGGCAGCGCAGGGATGCAGAACACGCCGGCTCTTAAAGGGATTCATTTATCCATGAAGTCCGGTATGCTTGCAGCGGAAGCCATTACAAAAGCATTTGAAAAAAACAGTTTTACCGCCGACACTCTAAATTATTATCAGAGTCTATTTGATGCAAGCTGGGCAAAAAATGAAATTTATGAGGGCCGCAATTGTTCCCAGGCTCTCGCTAAAAAAGGACTGATAAAATTTATTCATCTCGGAGCTCAATATTTTACCAATGGTCGCGGGATAAAAGACAGGATGCCCATTGAAGAAGACTGCGGGACATTAAAACCTGTTATGGGAAATAGTGGGGAATTACCTGTAAAATCCGATAAAAAAGTTTATGACGGCGAATTAATTGTGGACAAGCTGACCGGTGTTTATCTGTCCAAAACAATGCACAGAGAAGATCAGCCATGTCATATCATTATCCATGATAAAGATATTTGCATTAATGAATGTTATACAAAATACCAGTGTCCATGCACAAGGTTTTGCCCTGGTGATGTTTACGAGATAGAAGATGACCATGAGAATTCAAAAAAAAGGCTTAAGCTGAACCCTTCCAATTGCCTTCACTGTAAAACCTGTGACATAAAAGATCCTTATGGAAATATCACATGGACATGCCCGGAAGGAGGCGAAGGCCCAGGTTTTACAGTGGTTTAGTACTCGCTTAAAATGTAAAGTTATTTTTGAACGAGTCCTAAGCACATAGCAATAGATCATACTTGAGGTTTATTAAATGTTTCTTTTAATTCAGCAATTTCCTTTTTTAGCTCCATGAGCTCATTTTTGCCTACAAGGTCGGCTTTTTTCATAAACTTTTTAACTAAAGTTTCCACTCTGCCGTCAAGTTTATTTTTAGAATCTTCATATTTTTTTAAAAGTTCGCCAACAAATTTATTTCCTTCTTCCTCTCCCATTTTCCCTTTTTCAACAAGATCCCTTGCCAGCGTCTCAACCTCATCTTTGGTTTTAAGAGCTAAGCCTATTCCTGTAAAAACAGATTTTTTAATTAAATCAAACATTTGCACCTCCCGGTCTTTTTATTATATGAAGTCTTTGCAACACACCCGTTTTCAAAATCTGTCATTATCTACACAATTTTATTTAAATTTACCTAAAACAGCGCTGGCTATTGTATTTTTCTGAATTTCCTTGGTGCCCTCATAAATTTCAGTAATTTTGGCATCCCTATAGAATCGTTCCACTTCATATTCAGCCATATAACCATAGCCGCCGAGAAGCTGTATAGCCTCATCTGCCACTTCAACTGCTGTTTTTGCAGCAAACATCTTTGCCATAGAAGTAAGCTTTGGGTCTATTCTTCCCTGATCATAATTCCACGCTGCTTTATAAGTCATGAGTCTTGCAAGTTCAATTTTTGTGGCCATGTCAGCCAGCTTATGCTGTGTAACCTGAAACTGAGCTATCTTTTTTCCGAACTGTTCCCTCTTTTTGGTATAATCCAGCGCCCTGTCAAAGGCTCCCTGGGCAGTGCCTAAGCCCTGAGCGGCAATAAGTATCCTGCTCTCATCAAAAAATTCAAGCACCTGATAAAAGCCCTTTCCCTCTTCACCAACAAGATTTGACCGTGGAACACGTACATCCTTAAATACAACCTCTGCCGTTGCCATTAAACGTATGCCCATTTTATCACCCACGTCAACCGATGAAACACCTTCTCTGTCACCTTCAACAAGGATCATGCTTATACCCCTGTAGGAAGGCTTTGCGTCAGGATCAGTCTGGCATAAAACCGTATAAAAACCTGCCATACCACCGTTGGTAATAAATGTTTT
>CAYZXU010000125.1:0-6806 GCA_964482535.1 uncultured Desulfobacteraceae bacterium
TATAGTTTTCTTACAGTTTTGTAACATAGCGCCCTGGTAAGATTTGAAAGATTTTCGCTGTTATTATTGGGGTTTTCTTGTAGTTTTGTAACACAGCGCCTATGCAAGATTCAAAGGTCTTACACCATTAATTGTTTTCAAACTATGCCCTGAACGGCGCTATTACGACACCAGCGCCCGTTCGGATAGGTATCCATACCAAAGGTAAGCTTTTTATATTTCAAGCCCACATTTTACCAGCGCCCAGGCAAAGAAATATTTGTTTAGGCGTTGCTCTCTCAATTACTGTTTTAGCTTTGCGCTATTTTTGAAACTTCTTTTCTGGTATTTATCGGCTTTAAAGGTTTTGCCAATGTTGGCAAAACCTCTTGACTCTTCTTCGGATGTTTTTCACCATATGTTTTACCAGCAATTATTTGCTTTTCCTTAGCCAGCTCCCGGAAAGCCTCTTCACGCTACAAGGCGTCAAGCTTGCCTGATATATTATCGACTGCTTGAGCGTATTGGCCGTCACGTACGATAGTTGGTGGGGATACGTTTGTTTCGGAAGCTATTTTCTCACGGGTTTTTGGTAAGGTGGCCACTGTGGCCACCTTATTTTCTTTTTTAGGCCGCCAAGGCTTTTGTTTTTCAGCAAGATATTTCTTGCCCCTAAGATAACTCATTTGATTAGGTGATAAGTTTCGCCTGCTTAGCTGATTATCAATCATGTTTTTGTTCATAAAGCGAAAAATCCCGGTTATCATCGACACCAGCGCCCACCTGGACATTTATCCATATCAAAGATATATTGTTTATATTTACTGCAAAATTGCCGATCATCCACAACTGAAACAAATCTGCATTTTACCCTTGCCAAGCAGGTTGACATTTTCTTGATTTTAAGCCTTGGCGATCTGTTGCTGATTTCCTGAAGGATTTTTGATTTATTTGTTTTAACCAAGGCTATAATTTCAGGTGTGATATTTTCAACTGGTTGCAGCCTTAATTTATCACCTTGCAAAGAAATATTGACGCCCTGGTTCTCCATTTGGTTTAAAATTTTCATATTAAATAGATTTTTTTTTCTCTGTGTATATTAATCATAGGGTGTCAACGTACACAACATACATTTTCTTTCTAAAGCCACGGCTGACAAGGGTTTAAAGCATGTACATTGTTTTGCCAATGTACATTGGACATACATGCTAATTTCAACTAATTACCCGCAAAGCCACGGCTGACAAGGGTTTAAACACAATGTACGTTGTTTTTTTGCAACGTTCATCACCTTAAAAACAATGTACATTATTTTTTAGCAACGTACATTGACAAAATATTTGTCCGAAGCTTAGTCTCCCGTGTATTTGCATAATCTAAATGGCAAAATCCGTATTTTCAGGAATGAACATCGATGTACATTGGGTTTTACAACGTTCATGCTCTAAAGCCCCACCTGGCAAGGGTTCAGGAAGTTTGTGAACATAGTGTACGTTGTCGCCCCGTCTCTTATCTTTCCCAGAAAAAGAAAAAAGTTTAATAGAAACACGTACACCTTTTGAATTTCGCTTATGGAATAAAACATTTATGCCGGCTTCCTTAAGTCCTGGCTTTATTCTCCGGAGTTGATCGGCAAGACCCTTTGCGCTTTTAACCCAAATTTCGCCTGAAGCTTTGAATCTCTCAAGCAATTTTAAAATATCCCGGACATACATTTTTTCAATAGGTTTATTTTCGCAATTAAAATAATTTAAAATAGCGCTCCCAACCGAGCTGCAATCAAGAGAACTCATAAGCATTGCGGCACGTCTCAAATTGTATTTTGTAATAAACTCCCCAGGCTCGCCCCCTAAAACTTGTGATACAGATTCGCCAAGAATCGCAAAGTCAGCCATACGTGGAAGTTTTTCAAATTCCAATGTTGGAAGGGTTTTTAACGCCAGGCTGAATAAATCAAATAAACCCGCCAAGATTTTAGGTTTGTCCTGGCCATACATTTTTTTTAGTTTTTTATCAGGAATAAACTTTTGTAATTCTGGAACATCGATATGAATCAGCCGATCAAT
The DNA here is from genome assembly GCA_964482535.1 of uncultured Desulfobacteraceae bacterium. Classification (GTDB taxonomy): domain Bacteria; phylum Desulfobacterota; class Desulfobacteria; order Desulfobacterales; family BuS5; genus CAYZXU01. The sequence continues at coordinate 2,046 of CAYZXU010000125.1, forward strand.
AAGATCTTGCGCTGTGGCAAGCTGACTTATTCCATTAAGAATAACAGGCCGCAAAACATTAACAGATACCTCTTCAAGATTCGTATATAATTGACGCCCTGCATAACCGCCGCCAGTAGCAAGCACACACAAAGCATCTTGCGCGCCCCTTGAAATATGAGATAAATTATTATAATTAACCAGCCAATTATTTGTCGCTGATACAAAAATATCCTCTATGGCTTTCGGTCTGGCTCTTAGATTTACAGAATTCGGATCAATTAAATCTCGTAAAATTTCAGCAATATTGCTTTTCCCCGAACCTTGCAGACCCGTTAATTCCAATATCGGCTTTTGTGTATCTGGTCGCCAGCACTCTAAAATAAAGGCCAAAACAAAAATCTGGTCTGATTCAGGAATATTGATATATTTCCATAGTGCTGACAAATCAGCTTTTCGGCCTGGCTCAGGAATTGGCTGCATTGTTTGCGTCCGCCTAAACCGGACAGGCGATCTGTTCAGAATCTGCCAACCGAACTGGTCGATTTGCACTACCCGCCAGGTGTCGTCGCAAAGATCTACAAAATAACTATTTTCATCACGACCAGCTCGTAAAAATATAGCTTCTTCCTGCCCATCAAACAGGCCAAAACAAGCAAGGGCGCCGTTAACCGTTTTTAAAGTTTGCTCGGCGATCGATTCTTCCAGCTCAGTATAAACCATATGTTGAATTTTTTTGTTAGATGTTCGGCTGCCTATGGGATACAACTCTTCATGCGTATCCATATTGACAATCATAAAACTATTTTCTTCAGAATCATGGCAGAACGTTGCTTTTTTTTTCAAAAATTTAATTATATTGTCTGCGCGGTTTTTCTCGTCATCCCCGGAAGGGTCGCCCCCGATACTTTTATCAATTTCGCAGACTGAAACATCTTTAATTTTTTTAAATTTTGCCCGCCATCGCATAAACTCTGGCTTATTATTTTTCGATAAGTAGCCCATAGCTTCCAGCGCGCACGGCTCAAAAACTGCGCCAGGATCTTCAGTGCTTTTTTGCAGAATATCGGCAAGCAAAGCCGGGATGTTTTCAGGTTCAAAATCGGGTTCTGGTTTGTCAGTCTCCGACGGTACCGCTTCTTTTATTTTGAAAATACTTTCAACCGCTTTCAATCCCTGGATTCGCTGTAAATCATTAAAATCACTCTCAACAGGGCAAATAATTATTTCCGCCCCGATTACTTTCGCCACTGCCTTACCTGCAATCACGCCCGGATTTTCGCCTGTTTTCTTTTCGCGTTCGAGATCGTTATCGGCTGCAATGATTATTTTTTTATCTGGATATTTTTCTTTGAAAATTGGCGCTACCTTTTTCAAGTTTCCTGTATTAAAAGCAATAACCACCGGGTTTCCAGTTGCTTTATGGATTGTTGCGCCTGTTGCGAATCCCTCACATATATAAAAAGTGTTTTCTCGTTGAATATCGCCCAGGGTATATGAACCGCCGCCTGCCTGGCCGCTCGTAAAGAATCTTTTGGTTCCGTCTGGTTTTATTATTTGCAAGCTCTGAATATCACCGTTAAAAGCTATAACGGGAACGATTAAGTCTGTTTCCGTTTGTCTCAATCCATAGGGTTCAACTTGTTTTTTAATCAAGTATTCATGGTCTAAGGCTGCTGGTTTGGCATTATTCCAGATCGCTGTGGCTTCTTTTGCCGCTTGCGCATATTTTACTTTGCGCTCCTGGTCAGCTTTCTCCTTTGCTTTTGCAATCTGTTTTGTAAACTCTCGTTTTTGGGAAAAAGATAATTTTTGCCCCTCAGGCTCATAAAACCAGCTCCGATTGACGTCCTTCCAGTTTCCAAAAGCTCCACCGGCCGATCCATCGGCGTTCAAAAATAGACGACACCATCCATCTTTATTTTTGCTTCCATCATCTGAAAATCTGATAATTTGCCCGGGCTCTATGTATTCAGGCGGCGTCATTCCATAGGAAATAATTTCAGCTTTAAAGGCGCTCTGAATATCGACCGCAGGAACGGCGTTTTTTAGTTCATCAATAGGTCTCATAATTTAAAATCCTCCCAAAGCCCATCCAAGCATTGTAAATTATCCTCGAAAAGACTCTTTCGGCCTATATCTTTTTTTGAATCATCCTCAATAAGCCAGTCCCTGCCCGCGTCGGTGAGACGAAAAAAGACCTCTCCTTTTCTATGAAGTAGCTCAGCATGTTTTATCTCTACAAAAATATTTAATAGCTTTTGAAATTTAGAATATGTTAGCCCGCATTCATAAAGCTTCTGCTCAAAATTATTCTTTAGTGGTATTAGTTTGTTTTTGCCAAGAGATTTAAACAGGGCGTTTAATTGAATTATTTCTAAGGGGGTTAGTTTTTTATTGACACAGTTTATATTTGTGGTATCTTTATTTTTATGATTACTTTCATTCATTTATGATGGATTTCCTTCTTTTATTTATGAATGTTTGTTTTCAAACAATAGTTGCTTTCTTTTTTTCTTGCCGTCTGTGAGCGCAATCACAGACGGCTTTTCTTTTTTGTTAGCTTACTTCTACTCTTGACCGCTCAATAAAGCGCTCCAGTTCTTCCTCTTCATATAATACTCTGCTACCAAGCTTAACATAATCAAGATATTTTCCGTTAAACCTCCAGTTGTGGAGAGTCTGCGGGTGCAAGCCCAAATAATCTGCTGCCTGGCTATTCGTTAAAAGTTTTTTTGACATTTGCTTTGCTTCCTTTTTTGGTGTTAAAAGTTAATGTAAACAACAATAATATCTTCTTACACACAAAATCTTAACGATACAAGGGCTTTTGCTTTAACGACCAAACATCACTTAAATACTTACAACTTTTTTCTTTTCCTGGTTAAATATTTTATCAATTTCTTTTGCTCCCTTCTGTAATGTTTCATCTCTTAAGTGAGCATATCTTTGAGTCATTTTAGGTGTTTTATGAGTCATAAGCTTTTGGAGTACGAACATACCTACCTGGCCGGAGCTGGCCAATAGGCTTGCGTATACGTGCCTTAAACCATGCAAAGGACGGAAGTCTTTTGATATCCCTGCCCTGGTTAAAATTCTTCTCCCTGCTTTTCCAATATCAGTACGCTTTCCGTCTCTACCAGGGAAGACATATTTATCTTCTCTGTGAATGCTTTCAAAGACTTCTCTTGCCATTTTGTTCATAGGTATTTTCTGATCAACTCCACCTTTTGGGCTCCGGATAAAAATAAAGCCAGTCTCAAAATTTATATCTTTCCATTGCAGATTAAAAATCTCTCCGCGTCTCAGCCCTGTAAATAATGCAATTTTCATAATTCGACCAACTACAAGATTTTCATCCGCTTCAATAGATTCCAACAAACTTTCGATCTGGTCAAATGTCAGGTTTTCGGTTTTTTCATTATTCAATTTTGGTTTTTGAACATGAAAAGAAATACCCTGGCAAAGATTATTTTTTGTTCCATAATTAACTATCCAAGAGAATATATCCAGAACATGCCTAACAGATTGCGGCGCCAAACGCTTTAAAAGCTTGCGCCTGATCCGGTCGATATCTAATTTGATAATATCTTTGGGTTCTTTACAGCCAAGCGCTGGTTTCAGATATTTTTCATACCGTCCCTGGTCTGTTTTCAAACTCTTGCCAGGCTTTCTGTTTAGGCTGTATTCATTCCATAATTTGTTTATTGTGTATTTATCTTGCTCGGCTTTTTTTTGTTCCCTGATAGCTTTCCTGGTTAAGCGTCTCCCTTCTAAAAGCTCAGCCCTAATATATGAAGCTCTGGCCGGCGTCATACCTTCCACGAGTTGCCGCCCTGCTTTCTCCTCAAATGTTTTTCCGTTCTTTTTGTAAACAACATAATAAACTTTTTCAGTTCCTGGACGACCACCTAATCTTTTAACATTTCGGTAAAAAACCCCTATATACCGTGTCTTAAACCTTTTCATTTCCAGCCCCCTTACTTGTAAATCCACAATTACCATGCTTTTAATAAATATATTCCAACTATATAGCCAGCCTTTTGGCAATATAACAAGGTAAAAAAGAGTAAGTCAATATAAATGTTTATTAAGAATGTTTTTAAATTAAGATAGGTTAGTAAAAAAAGGTAAGTTTAGATAATGCCATACTTCCGGCCTGTCAAGCCGGAGGTCGCGGGTTCAAGTCCCGTCGCTCCCGCCACTATAAAATCAAGGGGTTAACAAGCATTTGTTAGCCCCTTTTTTTTTGTTAAAAATTAAGTTCCAACCTTATTGCCAGCCTTTAGGGCTGTTTTTGCCAAATGAGACATTTTGAGACATAATTTGTTTTAGATGGTTTCAATAATTGAAATAATTGAATAAAAATTATGCTATTCCAGGGAAGCTATAAAGGCATGATAATATACAAATGGTTTTGCCGTCTCTTTTTAAGATCATGATATTAAACCATTTTTTGTTTTCAACATGTAGTTTTGAGCGCCTAATAAACTGGATAATAAATCACCTCTTGCCAGGCGAAGAAATATCAGCCGGTTATATATCCACTGTTTAACCGATTTATAATCACCTCTTGCCATAAAGCGCCTTGTCTTGTCGTCTTGCTGGTTTGCTCTTGCCAGGCAAAAAATATATATCGTTTGGCTTAATTTTTGTAAAAGTGTAAAAGTAAGCTCCGGATTATCACAGCGCCCTTGTAAGGTTTAAAAGCTTTTCGCTGTTATTAGTATAGTTTTCTTACAGTTTTGTAACATAGCGCCCTGGTAAGATTTGAAAGATTTT
>CAYZXU010000126.1:0-6691 GCA_964482535.1 uncultured Desulfobacteraceae bacterium
CCCCATGGAGATAAAGCGAGGTGTTGACAAGGCTGTTATAGCTGTAGTCAAGGAACTTCAGAAAATAAGCAAGCCGACAAAAGACCAGCGTGAAATTGCGCAGGTTGGAACAATATCTGCAAATAATGACGAGACTATAGGAAATATCATTGCAGAAGCCATGAATAAGGTGGGCAAAGAAGGAGTAATAACAGTTGAAGAAGCAAAGAGCATGGAAACAACCCTCGATGTTGTTGAAGGTATGCAGTTTGATCGCGGCTACCTTTCTCCATATTTTGTAACAGACGCTGAGAAGATGATTGTTGCGCTTGAAAGTCCTTATATACTCATTAATGAAAAAAAAATAAGCAACATGAAAGATCTTCTCCCTGTGCTTGAGCAGGTTGCAAAGACGGGTAAGCCCCTTCTGATTATAGCAGAAGATGTTGATGGTGAAGCGCTGGCCACTCTTGTTGTTAATAAACTTAGAGGCACCCTTAACGTGGCGGCTGTAAAGGCTCCCGGTTTCGGCGACAGAAGAAAGGCGATGTTGGAAGATGTAGCAATTCTTACAGGCGGTCAGGTTATATCAGAAGATATTGGTGTAAAGCTTGAGAATATTACAATCAACGATCTTGGCACCGCAAAAAGAATTTCCATTGATAAAGACAATACAACTGTAATTGACGGGGCAGGCTCCCGCGCTTCTCTTGAAGCTCGTGTGAAACAGATTCGCGCCCAGATTGATGAAACAACATCAGATTATGACAAAGAAAAACTTCAGGAACGTCTTGCAAAACTCATCGGCGGAGTTGCTGTTATTAATGTTGGTGCTGCCACTGAAACTGAGATGAAAGAAAAGAAAGCACGCGTTGAAGATGCATTAAATGCCACAAGAGCAGCAGTTGAGGAAGGTATTGTTCCTGGCGGCGGAGTTGCTCTGGTTAGATGCATTGAGGCTTTGGATAAAATTAAAATCAAGGCTGAGCAAAAGCTGGGTGTTAAAGTAGTTCAACGTGCCATGGAAGAGCCGCTTAGACAGATTGCCAATAATGCCGGCAAGGAAGGTTCTGTTGTTATTGAAAGAGTTAAAAAAGAAAAAGGATCTTTCGGCTACAACGCTGCAAATGATACATATGAAGATCTTATTGAAGCAGGCGTTATGGATCCCACAAAGGTTGTTCGCTTTGCACTGCAAAATGCAGGTAGCGTTGCTTCACTTATGCTCACCACAGAAGCAATGATTGCTGACAAACCTGATGACAAGGGTGATGCCATGCCTGGAATGCCTCCTGGAGGAATGGGCGGAATGGGCGGCGGAATGGGTGGAATGGGCGGAATGATGTAACGCATCCAATTCGTTTATTTTAATAAAAATTAAAAAGTCCTTTTGCCGTTAATGGCAAAAGGACTTTTTTTATTATATTCATAAAAATTATTACTTGACTTTCATTTATTTTTTACATATCGAGTCAAAAAGAAAAGGTTTTTAAAAAACTCATTTTTTTATTAAGCTTTTTTTGCCGTCAAATATATTGAGCATTTTTCAAAAATTTCACATCAATTTCAAAAATTTCACATCAAGCAGCACTTTTTACAAGCACAATACTTCTTTTAACCTCAGCCATTTTTTTGGAGCTTTATCTTATGAAAAGCGCCTGTTCAAAGAATATCCGGCCTGATGTTTCAAAACAAAACTTTTCTTCGTTAAACGAAAATGATCTTTTTCTACTTAACTTTTCTTCTGATGATATAACCAAAGCCGTTAAAAAAAGTCTTATGCCTGACGGGCATGCTATACAGGGGCCTGTGGTTTGGGAAGATGGTGAATCTGAAATCATCATGCATCTCGATAAAATTCGCGCTGCATTAAAGCCCGGTTTCATTATTTTTGAAACCACCCTTGAAACAGACCAGGCCGGAAGCGTAAACCTTATAATTCCTTTCAGGGTTGGAAAATCAATAAAAGAAGCATCTCTTATTATCACCACGGAAAATCTGCCAAGGGGCAGCCGGCAGATTGCCGCCCGTTGGGGAACGATTGTTCAGGATAATATCTGGTTTGCGCTTCTTGAAGCCGGAGAAGACCTGAAAAATAAAAAATATAGCATGCTTCCAATGGAATTAAGCGCTATCTGTACAGATGGAGAGCAGATTACCTTTATTTATTCCAGGCCTGTCTCAGCAAAAGAAATTGTCGAGTATGTAAAAAAAGTCAAAGAAGACGGTCTGGATCCTGGAGAAGAGATCTATAATCCTCAACCTGTTGACCTGGAAAAAATTCAGGAAGAGTCGGGCAGTATTTTTTTACAATTCTGGTTAGAGCTTATAGCCCTGTTGCGTCAGTTCATCCGTTTTGGAGATAAACTGGTGCGCCTCCTTATATATTGTGCCCAAAAGCTTAAAAAATTCTTTTTGTTTTGTTTGAAAAAAATTAAGTCAAAATCAAATTCTTAATAAGGCGGGAGAATAAACGATGGGTGTTAAGTTAAGTGCTGATGCCGTTGATCCAAATATCATCAGGATTGCTCAATTTATAGGTCTTCTTGATAATGAGCTTGGGGTGCGCAGTGCTTTTTTGGGGAATCCTTTAGATGAATTTAAAGATTCTTTCTTGCAGCACCATGACATTTTACTGGAACTGCTCAACGATCTGTTTGTCTCCACAGACGGGCAGCTTCAGGGAATTCCAGGCCCGGATCAGGGAAGCACATGGTATACAATTCCCGGCATGGATACGGATATACTCTATTTTACCACAAATAATTATAGATCAGACGTGGAAGAAGAGCATTTTGTAATCGGAGCCGGTATAAAATGGGGCAGGGAAGAAGGCAGCCTGAATTTTGATCTATGGGGGAACATCCCGCTTATTGATATCAATGTTACTGTCGGCAGTATTGATATGGCGCTGGGCGCTGAAAATTCACCTGCACAGCTTGCATTCAAGCTGACAGATGATAGTGGATTTGGCGGCGATTCCGGGATAAATTTCCAGGGCGTTAAAATGTCAGCGCTTATTTATACCACCAATAAAAAACCTGACCTTTCCTTTAAGATGCTTCAACTCTCCATTAATAACGCTGATCCTGAAGATATGGATCTGAGTCAACTCGCAGATGTAGATCCCGAAGGCTGGTTTAATATTATTTTTTCACTGATTTCCGCAAAGCTTGCAGAGGCTGGAGCGGAAATGCAGCGTATAGGAGATCATTTTTTTCCGATTTTAGGTTTAAAGGGGAGCGGACCACTTATAAACTGGTTTGATCTGCCAGGCCAGGGCACAGGTATTATTAAAAACTGGCTTAAAAGTTTGATAGAAAACAGTACCGCCCTTAACGAATGGCTGCAACACTGGTATGAACTTCTCGGGACAGGGGCAGGTTCTGTCAGCGGCAGCGGCACAAGGCAGGACCCCAAGAGCATAAGTATTTCAGCGAGCTCGGGCATTAATTTAAATTTGACAGTCGCATATGTTCAGGATGCCCAGGGAGATTATACTTTTTATCCCGGAATACAATTGGCTACAGATGGCGTTGAGATAGCATCGGGCGTAAAGTTTAATATTCAGGGGGTGCTGGAACTCTTTGCCATACCTTTGGGAGGCTTAGGAACTTTTAAGCCGATTCCGAAGTTAGATGTTCATGGACGTTTATATAAAGATGCCGATTATCTTATAGACACAGATTTTAGCTCAGATGCAAGCTTTAGTTTTTTTGGAGATTTTAAAGTCAAAGAGCTGAGAGCAGGTCTTGCTTTAAACGGGGTCAATCAGATAGAGCCTATTCTTGAACTCGTGGATGTCCGTACAGACCAGGGGAACTGGCCGGTTATAGATTTAAGTTCCGGCGATGAATTTATTGAAGGAATTGCAGATATCGCAAACAGCATTATCACTCAGCAGCTTTCCAATCTGCTGGGCGCTGCCACCGATTCCAGCCATCCTGGTAAATATATAGCCTCCTTATTGGGAATTATACCCCCAACCTCAAACGATGCCCCTGACCCATGGCCGACGGCGCTTTCCGTCAGTGCAGAAAAAATAACGCAATTTCTTGGGAATCCCCTTGGGGCTATTGGCTGTTATCATGCAAGATGCATTGAAACGGAGTATAATGGAGCCCCGCTCTGGCGATTTTTGTTGGATGATTTAACAGCATTAATGCGTCACCAGTCTGTGCCTGTACCGACTGTCAGCGGAAACGGCTCCAAAGAAAACCCCTGGGAAGTTGAAATCTATTCAGCAAGCGAAGGCAGGGTTTATCTGCAGATATTTGCACAGGCTGATGAACCTGCTGCAAGAACTCGTTTAAATGCGTCTATCGTACTATCGCCGGAGAGTATTAATTTATCCGCTGATGCTGATTTGGATATAAAAATTGCCATTAATCTGCTGGATATTGATATGCCCTGTGACGATCAATGCCCTGGCCCGGTAAATGCGCAATGGATAGGAAGCGTATCTGTTTCGACCGCTTTAACAGGCAAACCAAAATTAGAGGCAAGTACAGGTACCGGTATTGCCTTTAGTCTCGACAGCCTTGAGTTGAGCTTTAAATGGCTGCAGCAGGGGAATGATTTTAACTGGTCTGTTAATCTAAACAATTTTCTTGCAAGTTGGACATTGGATGCTGCCCAGAGTTTTTCCCTGCCCAGCATAAGCTTTGGCGGTGGCCTGGATTTAAACTGGGATCTGTCTGATCTTGGCGGCATCAGCCTTCCTGACTTAAGCGGACTGTTCAAGCTTTGTTTAGGGTCATGGCTTGTGGGCAGGGGCGGTTCTTTCGGGTTCGGATTATCCGGCATACTCGGTTTGTTTCCAAGTCCAAATTTTCAATTCCCAAATTTACCCGGCTTTCCTGATCTGCCGGACTGGAACACCGGGCCTTTCAGCTTTCCAATAGACTGGCCGAGCTTTGAAGTGCCTGACTGGCTTGCATTTTTTTCAAATCCCTGGCCTGGAATATGGGCGCATATCAAGCTTCTCTTCAGCAAGCCATCATGGGCATTCCCGACATTTCGTTTTCTCGGTGGTTCCCTGTTCGGCTCGCTTCCTGATTTTTCATTACCGGATCTGGGCTGGGGCTCCGGGGGAAGCATCAGTTTTCCGGATATGGACAGTCTCCCCATGGAGATCTCAGGAGACGGCACATGGAAAAATCCCTGGGCATTAAAACTTAAATTTGATGAAATTCCTCCAATTGAACTACTGTTCTGGCTGGATCCTGACGGACCTCCAACGGGTGACTGGTCAAATCTGATTATTTCACTTCTTCCCCAGGAGTGGAGCAATATTGATAATCTTATTGCATCCGAAACCTTTAGCAATGCTGATCTGGCACAACTTTTTGTGAGGCTAAGCGAGCTGAGCCCTGTTTTAAGGCGTGCCCTTGCAGGTATTGACGGAGCAAAACTCGGTGTTCATTTTACAGCCCTGCTTCAAAGGCTGCGTTTGTCAGACGGGCTTGTCCCCTTTATCAGCCAGATGCCGCCGGAGGGCACCGCCAACTGGGAATCAGCGCATACCTTAGAGACACTGCCGGAAGCCGTGCACAGCAGTCAGCTTTCTGAAAGCAGCGTTTTAACTGCAATAGAAAACAAAATCAACGAGCTTTCAGGCGCAGACACTCTGCCTGTACTGCTGATAGGAAGCGCATGGGAATCGACAGGAGTATGGTCTGATTTATTAGCACGTTTTGGCGGAGCTGATTATACTCATTTTGATTTTCGTGAAACAGGCGTTGATCCTGATCAGATAGGTATTGGTTCAGCAGGAAACGCATCCTCCCGTTTTTTTGTCGGTGATATTTCTGTTTTTAACACAGCGCCCTCTCTTGATCTTTCAGAGAGATTTTTGCCTGTGGAGGGAGCCGATTATACAGAAAACAGCCAGGCAAAACAGGTTGTGCGTATGGTTGAACGTATTAATGCGATCCACAGCAAAAAAGCTATAATAGTTGCCCATTCCCACAGCGGTCTCGCTGCGCTTGCTGCCGTGCAAAGAGAAAACAGCCTTGCCCAAAACGATAAAATGATTGGCGGTCTTGTTACAGTGGGAACGCCTCTTTTAAATACCCCGCTGGTCTGGGCGCCGGAAGAGGTTGTCATAACCGGAGACGACGTTGAAGAGCTGCCCGGAGACCTTGATATTAAAGATGCCCTTTCCGAAGCATCTGCTTTTTTAGATCGTATCGGCATTGATCAGCTTTTAGGTTCAGCTGCTATAAAACAGGGGCTTTGTGATCTTTTCAATTCTTTGAATAATAACCTGAATCTGCCTGATGCAGTAGAAGGAGTATTTCCGGAACATGCATTTGACGGAATTGACAATCTTGATGTTTCAGTTCCTGCCCTGGCAATAGCAACACGTCTTCCGACTTTTGAGCCAAAAAATATTCTTTTAAACTGGCTGAAAAATCATATAACGGATCTTGGGACGGATGATCCTGAATATACCACTCCGACCCATGTGGGTTTTGGTATACGATATTCAGAAGAATTAAAGCAAAACGGCTTTTTAATAAAACATCAGGTGAGGTTTGATGCGTGTCGTGTTCCATTAACTGAGGGAGAAACAGATATAAGCGATTATATTATACTGCCGCGGTTTTATGCAGGCGCCGAGCTGTCTAAGGAAAATGGATGGTTACTCGGCAGTCTTGGCAGTAATCCAAGGGTGCGCAGGGCAAATTTTGGCATAACTGCGGACAGT
>CAYZXU010000127.1:0-6664 GCA_964482535.1 uncultured Desulfobacteraceae bacterium
GCAATAAAAAGACGGCCTGTCATACTGCCTTTTATTATTGAGGTGTAGACTGAGTTGAATCTTTCATCTTTTGTTGTGTCTGCCAGGGCATGGGGGTTATTAGAAAAAAAATATGCGCAAAGAAATCATAGGAATTGTACTATTCTTTCTGGTGGTTTTTACCCTTATCAGTCTTTTATCCTACAATCATGCAGATCCTTGTGTCAATAATGTAAAAACAACAGAGGAAATCCACAACCTGTTCGGGCTTGTGGGAGCCCACACGTCCGGGCTGCTTGTTGAACTTTTTGGATTAGGCTCTTTTTGGCTCCCCGTGCTTCTTCTTTTATCCAGCATACATTTTTTTGGTGCACACCCTAAAAAAACTATTCTTTATACTGCCACAGGAGGTCTTCTTCTTCTTATATCAACAGGAGGCATGCTAAGTATAAAAACCTCTCCTGAAAACTATTTTGTCATTTTTGAGAGTCAATTCTCTTCAGGAGGAATAATCGGCTTATGGCTCAAACAGTTTGTTATAAAGTATTCAAATCTTACCGGCGGTATAATTATAATTCTTCTTTTATGGATAATCGGCCTGATCCTGGCAACCGGTTTTTCACTGAAAGCATTTGCACGTATATGCTGGAACGGATATGCAGCTTTAACCGACAAAACAAAGACACTATTTATCAAATGGAATGAACGTAGAAAAAAGGCAAAAAACCGCTTAAAAACAGAAAAAAAAGCGGAATATATAAAGGACAGCTCTGTAAAGATAAAAAAAATCAGGCAAAACCCCTTAAAAGCTGTACCAGCGCCTAAACAGGAAGTATTCCCCTTCATGGGGGATGAAAAAAAAATCAGGCTCCCATCTGTTAATCTGCTGGATGATCCTGAACCTGTTGCGGATTCTGTTGATACTGAAAATCTTAAAATGCAGTCAAAACTCCTTGAAAAAAAACTAAACGACTTTGGTGTTATGGGAAAGGTGGTTGCCATCTCGCCAGGACCGGTTATTACCACATTTGAATATGAACCGGCCCCGGGAGTCAAGATTAATAAAATAGTTAATCTTACGGATGACCTTGCCCTGGCTTTGAGCGCCATAAGCATAAGAATCGTTGCCCCCATACCAGGCAAAGCAGTGATAGGCATAGAAATTCCCAATAAATCAAGAAGTATTGTAAAATTCAAAGAAATAGTTGCATCAACCGCTTTTGAAAAAATTAAATCAGGGATATGTGTGGGACTGGGGAAAAATATTATAGGCGACCCTGTTGTGGCTGATCTGACAAAAATGCCACACCTCTTGATTGCAGGCGCCACCGGAACAGGCAAAAGTGTGGGGCTAAATGCCATGATATGCAGTATTTTATATAAATTTACCTCTGAAGAAGTAAAGCTTATAATGATAGATCCCAAAAGGATTGAACTTTCAATTTATGATGGGATACCGCACCTCATTACTCCGGTTGTCACTGATGTTAAAAAAGCCACCAATGCACTTTTCTGGGCAGTTCATGAAATGGAAAGAAGATATAAGCTTCTTTCCGAAAAACAAGCAAGAAACATAAAACAGTACAACCAGAAAATAGGCAAAGAGATTAAAGCCGAAAACAAGAATGATGATGAAGCCCTGAAAAAACTCCAATACATAGTAATTATTATAGACGAGCTTGCTGATTTAATGATGGTTGCATCAAGGGACGTTGAGGTTGCTTTAACACGTCTTGCACAAATGGCCAGGGCTTCCGGCATACACATGATCCTTGCCACCCAGAGACCCTCAGTGGACGTGCTGACCGGGATAATCAAGGCTAATTTCCCAACGCGCCTGACTTTTCAGGTCTCATCAAAGATCGATTCAAGAACAATTATAGATACAAATGGTGCAGAAAACCTTCTTGGCAACGGGGATATGCTTTTTATGCCTCCTGGCACAGCCAGGCTACAGCGTATACACGGAGCATATATATCTGAAACTGAAATTTCAAAAATAACGGAATTTTTAAAATCCCAAAAAAAACCGGAGTATGATATAAAGGTAACCAAATCACAGAAAACTGAAGATGAGTCGCCTGAAGACATAGAGTATGATGAAAAATATGATGACGCTGTTTCTTTGGTGACAAGAACAAAGCAGGCCTCAATATCCATGGTTCAGCGGCATTTGCGCATAGGTTATAACAGAGCCGCACGCATCATTGAAGTAATGGAAAAAGAAGGCGTTATAGGACCTTCCGAGGGTGTTAAACCCCGGAAAGTTCTTGTTGACAGTTATGATAATCTGCCATAGCCGGGCATCTAAAGAAAGCTTTGAAGCTTTTTACCTATCCATCGGTTTACTTTTTACGAGTTTATCAAGCTTTAGATGCCCTGCTATTTATATTTTTTAACTATCAGGAATCAGGTACGGATTCATTATCATCACAGGAACCGGCGCATTTCTGACCACCATTCCAGCCACACTTCCAAATCTTATACGGTCAAGACCCTTTCGCCCGTGTGTACCCATCATTATCATATTGATATCGTTTTCAGTTGTATATTTTATTATCTCTTCTCCGGCATCACCCTGAACCACCTTTGTTACACATTTGGAACACTCTTTAAAATGTTTTTTTGCAAATTCTTTAAGCTTTTTATCAGCGCCATGCATAACCTCATCATGGAAACCTGTGATTGCCGCTTTTGTTACATAAATGCTGGCAAAATAATCAAGCATACGCGCCACAAAAAGAATGTGCAATTCAGCATCAAACTTTTGCGCTATGGAGAATACATATTTAACCAGACGTGGGGAAATCTCGGAAAGGTCTGTTGGAAATAAAATTTTTTTAACTTCCTGCATAGCTTTTTTTCTCCTTTTTTTCGCTTAAAAAATATTATTATAAAATTTACAATTTTTTTAATAATAATTAAATTATGATTCATGTCAAGAATAATTGTTTAACACGAGCAATTTCCTGTAAAAATTATAAAAACCAAGGTATACTTTTTTTTATAGTGTTCCTAATACTGATATACATATACTCATCAGGATCTGGACTTTAAAAAAGCGCCATGATATATAAAAATTAAACAAAAAAACAGTATCTGTCATTTAAGGAGATATGGATTATGGAATTTTCCTTTACCCCTGAAGAGCTTGAGATAAAAAAAACCGTAAAAAAATTTGTTAAAAAAGAGATCCTGCCTGTCAGCCGCAAAATCGATAAAGAGGGAAATCTACCCGAAGATATTAATACGAAGTTTAAATCAATGGGGCTTTTGACAACTCCTTTTCCTGAAAAATACGGAGGAGCAGGAGGCACCTTTACAGGATTCATAATCACGCTCAAAGAGCTTGCCTATGCTACTTTTGTTCCTGCAATGGAACTTCTGCAAAACTATATCCTTGGCACCAGCATTCTTACCTGTGGATCGGATTTTTTAAAAGAAAAATACCTGCCTGGCCTTATATCACTTAAAGCCTCGGGTTCTCTTGCTTTTACCGAAGCTGATACAGGGTCAGACCCAAAGCAGTTAAAAACAACAGCAAAAAAGACAGACGGCGGCTGGATATTAAACGGTTCAAAAAGGTTCATTACATATTCGACTCTGTGTGACTATATGATTCTGTTTGCAAAAACGGAAAAAGGAGTCACAGCTTTTATTATAGATCCAAAAAACAAGGGGTATAGGGCTGATAAAAGAGAAAAATTTATACATACAGACTCAATAGATAATGGTGATTTATATCTGGAGAATTATTTTGTTCCTGATGATCATGTTGTGGGCAAAGTTGACAATGGTTTTGAAATTCTTCTCAAGACCGAAGCATTAGGAAAGCTGGGTTTATCAGCTCTGTATGTGGGAACAGCGCAAAGGGCATTTGATCTTGCAGTCAACTATGCAAAAACAAGAACTCACAGGGGAACGCCCATAGGTCAAAAATTTCAGATGATTCAGGTCAAGCTTGCCCGGATGTCCACAATGGTGGATGTTCTCAATGCATATCTTTTCAGTATCTGCGCTAAAATGGACAGGGGGGAAGATATTTTCACAGATACTGCAAAATTTAAACTTTTAGTATCCCAGGAGATAAAATCAATAACCTCTGATGCGATGGAGATACACGGGGCATATGGTTTAAGCATGGAATATGACGTGGAGGCCCTTTACAGAACAGCTATAAGCTCCCAGGTTATCATGGGAAATCTGGATATTCAAAGGGTTATTATTGCCAGGGATGTGTTAGGGACGGGGACGAAATAAATTTATAAATAGAACATTTTTTATTAAACCGGCAGAAAAAACTGCCGGTTTATATTCTTTTTTTACCAGCCCCTGGTAAGATAAGAATGCATTGAGTTTGCAGCTTCTCTTCCGGCTCCCATGGCAAGTATAACAGTAGCAGCGCCTGTAACTATATCACCGCCTGCCCACACACCTTTTTTGCTGGTTTTTCCTGTTTCTTCCTCTGTATTAATATAACCCCAGTCATTAAGGGATAGATCTTCTGTTGCTTGTGTCAGCATAGGATTAGGTCCTGCTCCCACGGCAATTATGGCAAGATCGCAATCAAGTTCAAACTCTGATCCCTTAACGGCAATAGGCCTGCGCCTTCCTGAATCATCGGGTTCTCCAAGTTCCATCTTGAGCCCCTCCATTGCCTTCACCCTTCCCTTATCATCACCGATAAATTTTACAGGGCTTGTGAGAAAAAAGAATTCAACCCCTTCTTCCTCAGCATGATGCACCTCAGCACCCCTGGCAGGGACTTCATCCCTTGAACGACGGTAAACAATGCGGGAACTTTCAGCGCCAAGGCGCAGAGCGGTTCTGGCGGAATCCATGGCCACATTTCCGGCGCCCAGGGTAATTACATTCTTTCCTTTTATAATTGGAGTATCATATTCCGGAAAAAGATAAGCCTTCATCAGGTTTGCACGGGTAAGATACTCGTTAGCGGAAAAAATACCGTTCAGATTTTCGCCGGCAATATTTAAAAATCTTGGCAACCCTGCGCCAACTCCAAGATAAATTGCGTCAAAACCCTGCTCGAAAAGTTCATCAAGAGAAACAATTCTTCCAACCACAGCATTACATTCCACTTTTACACCAAGCTTTTGCATAAATTCAACTTCTGAAAAAACTATATCTTTAGGAAGTCTGAACTCGGGAATTCCGTAAACAAGCACGCCGCCAGGTTTATGAAAAGCTTCAAAAATTGTAACGTCATGGCCCTTTAAAATCAGATCGCCTGCAACTGTAAGACCCGATGGCCCTGATCCCACAACTGCAACCTTCTTTCCTGTTGATTTAGCCTTTGGCGGCAGTTCTCCCTTGCCGAAGTTTCTTTCGTTGTCAGCAACAAACCGCTCAAGATTTCCTATGGCTACAGGCTCCCCCTTTTTACCGACAATACATTTTCCTTCACACTGCAGCTCCTGGGGGCAGACTCTTCCGCAAACAGCAGGCAGAGCGTTTTTCTCCCAAACTTTTCTTATGGCCTTTGTAAATTCACCATCTGCTACAAACTTTATAAAACCGGGTATATCTACACCAACGGGACAGCCGTCCATGCATGCCGGTTTTTTACACTGCAAACATCTTTGAGCCTCTTTTCGGGCAGCTTCCGCACTCAGCCCCATGGGCACTTCCTCAAAATTTTTTGCGCGTACTTCAGGGGCCTGTTCAGGCATGGGCTGCCTTGGTATCTTCTCTTTTTTAACTTTTTTCCCTGCTTCTTGAGCCATTACATCCTCCATTATACTTTAATCTGATATAATCAAGATAAAAAATTCAATAATAAGTTGCAACCTGTCTTAAAACATGCTGATCAAAACAGGCCGGATACTTTAAGCCTGCGTCTTCATGTATTCGTCATGGGATGTTTTTTCATCCTCTGCATTTGCCTGTAGACGAAGCATCAACTCATCATAGTCCACCTTGTGCCCATCAAATTCAGGTCCGTCAACACATGCAAATTTAGTTTCATCCCCCACTGTAACGCGGCAGCATCCGCACATACCTGTACCGTCAACCATAACAGGGTTAAGGCTGACCATTGTTTTAACATTATATTCTTTTGTCATTTTCGAAACGAACTTCATCATGGGCACAGGCCCTATGGCAACCACAAGTTTTATATCCTCTTTTTCAAGTATCTCTTTTAATATATCCGTTACAAAACCTTTATGCCCGTATGAACCGTCATCTGTACAGATTTTCAGATCATTGGAGGCCGCTCTCATCTGGTCTTCCATTATAAGAATATCTTTGCTTCTTGCGCCGATAATACTTGTAACCTCATTGCCTATTTCCTTTAACCCCCGGGTAATAGGATGCAGAACAGCTATACCTGTTCCCCCGCCCACACATACCACCTTGCCAAGCTTCTCAATATGAGTGGCAGCTCCAAGGGGGCCTATGACATCCTGATATCCTTCACCCACCTTAAGTTCCCTGAAAAGAGCCGTGGACTTACCCACAACCATATATATAATAGTAACTGTCCCTTTTTCAGGATCCGTGTCTGCCATGGTCAGTGGAATCCTCTCACCTTTTTCATTGGCTTTAAGAATAAGAAACTGACCCGGCTTTGCTTTGCCTGCAATCAAGGGAGCTTCTATTTCATTCAGGATTACCGTACCTCCGGACATCTCCTCCCGCCTGATAATTTTAAACATAATAAACC